>CANOVJ010000004.1 GCA_947570615.1 uncultured Lachnospiraceae bacterium | reverse complement strand
GCGATGCAGAGGTTGATCTTCTGACCAAAGTCCGTGCTGGCACAGATCCAGTCGTACTGCACCTCAATGTTCATATCGTTTTTCAGCCACTGTACAAAACGGCTGTTCTCCACCGTCTCTCCCTCATCCAGAACCACATTGGGATTAAGCCCGTGGCCCATCTTGATGACAACAGGCTCGTCAAAGGGCAGTAATGCCTTTGATTCTCCCGCAGACGTATCCTGCGACGCATCCTCCGCTCCTGCGGCCGTGTCCGTTTCCCCGGCCGCATCCTGCGACGGGGCGTCCCCGGCCGTCTCCTGCCCGGCCGCGCCATCCCCCGCCGAAGCGTCGGGCGTTTCCGCGTCATTCCCCGAACCGCAGGCCGCAAGCGAGATCGTCATGGCCATGGCGGCCAGAAGTGATACCACTTTTTTCATTTTCATAATTTTGCCTCCTTTTTTAAGTTCTGATTGAAAAACATGTATTTGCGTCAGGCCCTTTTATCCTTTCACGGAGCCCAAAGTAATACCTTTGACAAAGTATTTCTGTAAAAACGGATAGATAATCAGCACCGGAACCATGGCCACAAAGATCTTGGCCGCGTCCAGGGACTGGTTGTTCAGTTTGGCCGCCGCGGCGATCTGCTCCGCGTTCATGGTAGAGTAGTCCAGCGTCACGACCATCTGCTGAATATAGGTCTGCAGGGGATAGTTGGCCTCCCTGGTGCTCAGCACCAGCCCCTGGAAAAACTCGTTCCAGTATCCCACGATGGTGAAAAGGGTGATGGTGGCGATGCTGGGCTTTGCCAGCGGAATGAAGATGGAAAACCAGATCTTCCAGGGGCCTGCCCCGTCCACCAGCGCCGCCTCCTCCAGCTCCGCGGGGAGGTTTTTGAAAAAGTTCATGGCCAGGATTACGTTGTAGACCGGAAGCCCGCCTCCCAGCACCAGGCCCCAGATATTGTCGATGAGCTTATAGTTTCTCATGGTCAGATACCAGGGCACGGTTCCGCCGTTAAAGAGCATACAGAACAACAGAATCCACATGAAAATATTCCTTTTGGGAAACTGGTGGGCCGTGCGGGAGAGGGGATAGGCCGCCATCAGGATACAGATCAGGCTGGTGGCCGTCCCCAGCACCACCCTCTGGACGGATACCAGGAAGGAGCGGAAGAAAGCGCCCTCGCTGATGATCTTGTGATAGGAATTCAGGTTAAATCCCACCGGCCAGAAGGAAACCAGGCCGGCGTTCACCGCCTCCTTTGAGCTTAAGGACACGCAGAATACGTACCACAGAGGAAGCAGGCAGAGAAGCCCGATCAGCACCAGTATGACCGTATTGACAATATCAAATATATCTGACGATATGGACCGTTCTTTCATAATTTATGTAAACTCCTTTCAGAATCCGAAACTGTTTGAGCAATGCCGCCTGTACATCAGAACAGCCTGTAGCCTGCGAACTTATCTGCCAGCCAGTAGCCAAGGGTGATCAGCACAAGACTCACCACGGATTTGAGAAGTCCCACCGCCGTGGCCAGGGAAAACTGGAGGTTCACAAGACCTGCCCGGTACACCCAGGTGTCCAGGATATCGCCCGTGGAGTATACCAGCGGATTGTAAAGGTTAAAGATCTGATCAAAGCCCGCGTTCAGCACATTTCCCAGGGAAAGGATGGCCAGCAGGGCCGCCGTCATCTTGATGCCCGGCAGGGTGATGTGCCAGATCCTCTGGAACCGGCCGGCCCCGTCCACCGCCGCCGCCTCATACAGGGACTGATCGATTCCCAGCATGGCCGCCAGATAAATGATGGCGTTGTAGCCGAAATTTTTCCAGATATCCGTGCCGATCACCAGCGGCCGGAACATATCCGCGCTTCCGAAAAAATTCACGTTCTCCCCGCCAAAAAATGCGATGATGGAGTTGATGGGCCCCACAAACCCGAAAATATTCAGCACGATCTTTGCAAGGATAACCCAGGACAGGAAATAGGGAAGATACACGATGGTCTGAATGGGCCGGTAGAGCTTCTTGATACACAGCTCGTTGAGCAGGATCGCAAAGACCATGGGCACGATCAGATTACCCACAATTTTTCCCACGGCAATCACCACCGTGTTGACGAGCACCTGCCTGATATCGCTCATCTCGAACATGTACTGAAAATTCTTAAGCCCCACCAGGGGAGACTTCCACATCCCAAGCCCCGGGTTGAAATCCTCAAACGCCATGACGATTCCGAACATCGGCACAATGTTAAAGAAGATCAGCCAGACAAAGGCCGGGATCAGCATAATGTAATAATGCTTCAAAAACTTTTTGTTAAACATACTCCGCTCCTTCTGTCTCTTTTAATAATTTTGATTTATGCTATCATTTTTCCATCAGCTTATCTATGGGAATCTGTCCTGAAAAAAAAGTGATTTCTTTCCATTTTGGGCGCCCCCGCCGGAAAGAAATCACAAAATTGCAAAATTGTTCTGTTTTGTCCGGATTATTTTAATCCCCTCTGCGAATCCCCGCCGCAGCGCCTGCGGTACTCCATGGGGCTGCATCCCGTAACCTTGCGGAAGACCCGGTTAAAATAATAGATATCGTTGTAGCCCGACCGGAAGGAGATCTCCGTCACCGTCCCCGTGGTGTGCAGCATAAGCTCCCTGGCATGGCCCATCCTGATCTGCTGCAGGAAGTATCCGAAGGAGACCCCCGAGAGCCGTTTGAAAATAATACAGAAATAACTCCTGCTGCACCCGATGTGCTCCGCCACCAGGTTGGTGGAGATGTCCTCCGCCAGGTTCCTCTTCATAAAGACGATGGCCTTCAGGATCCGCTCCGCGTCGCTTCCCGACATCCAGGACTCCACATTCTCATAGACCCTGCGGCGGTAGTCGGAAAGCCACTCCGCCATCTCCTCCCCGCTGGAAAAAAGGGGCACCATGGTCTCCGGGGCCTCCAGCATCTTCTCCAGCTCTCCGATGTAGCGGGCCAGATACATCTCCAGCCGGCGCACATTGGAGGGGTGTCTCTCCAGCCGGCGCATCCTGCCTCTGAGCTCCTCAAAGGCGACGTCGTTGAACATCCAGAACTGGGACCGCAGGCTCCTGCGTATGCTTTCCAGCTCCGCGTCTCCCTCCTGCCCCTGGTCCTGTCTCTCCTGCGGCTTTTCTTCCTCCCTTTTACGGACCTCCTCCTGATACTTCTGCGCGATCCGGCCCAGGATACTGTCGCAGTTGTCCAGCTCCATGGAGGTCTTGGAGATATAATCCAGCCCGCCCAGCCGCAGGGTGGCCTGTACGTAGGAGAAATCCTCGAAGAAGGAGAGCACCACAAACTGCATATGGGGGTTTTCCCTGCGGCACTCCTCCATGAACTCGATGCCGTTCATCTCCGGCATATCGATATCCACAAACACCAGATCCACCGGGTTCTGCCGGACAAAGAAAAGCCCGGCCTTCCCGTTCTGCACATCCCCCACGATGGTCATGCCAAAACGCCCCCAGTCCATCAGGGACACCAGCCCTTTTCTCGCCAGCTTGTCGTCATCGATAATCAATACCTTAATCACCCTGTTCCGCCTCCTCCCTTCTCATGGGAATCAGGATCGTGACCTTCGTCCCCTTCCCCAGCTCGCTGTTGATGGTAAGACTGGCCCGCCCGCCGTAGAAGCCCTCCAGACAGTGCCTCACATACCGAAGCCCGATCCCGGCGTTTTCTTCCTTTCCGTTTCCCTCATACCGGAAGGGGCGGTTCAGTTCCTCCAGCTTTTCCCTGCAAAGACCGTTTCCGTAGTCCTGAATGGTGATCACCGCATAGCCCCGCAGAACATCGTGAAAAATACGGATATCCACCCTTCCCGGTTCTCCCAGCCCATAGCGCAGGGCGTTCTCGATCATGGGCTGCAAAAGCATGCGGATGGTTTCCACATCCAGGTAGTCCCCCTCCTCCACCTCCAGGGAGGCGTCGAAATCATACCGCTGCTTTTGCAGGCTGATGTATTTTTCGGCGATGGCCGCCTCGGTGCGAAGGGTGCTGCTCTTTTCCTCCTTGCCCAGGTTGTAGGCCAGAATGGCCTTGAAGTCCGTCACAAAACGGCTGATATCCTTCTGCCCGTCGAGCCGGGCCATCCACTGGACGGAGTTCAGGGTGTTCAGCAGAAAGTGGGGATTGATCTGGTACATGAGCTTTTCCCGCTCCGTCTTCTGGCGCTGTTTCTCCTCCTCCTGCACCCTTGTGATCAGCTCTCTGATGCGGGTCTTCATCTCGTTGATCTCGTGCATCAGCGTCCCAAACTCCACGATCTCCATATTTTCATTGACCAGCTCCAGCTTTCCCCTTCCCACCTCGATGATCTCATTTTCCAGCCGTCTGATGGGATCCCCCAGCATCCGCCTGATGGTCAGCATGATCAGGAGGGCGGGGATGACGGAGAGAACGCACAGGGACAGCAGCCTTACATACCACTCTGTTATCTCCCTGTGATATTCCGAGTCGGGCACCCCGTTTACATAGATATAGCCCATATCGGATCTGCGCGCCACCAGGTAATAATCCCCGAACTTTCCGGCAAAGCGCTTGCCCTCCTCCATGGGGATCCCGACCAGGTCTCCCGGTTCAAACTGCGGCCCGTTGCAGAACAGAACCCGCCCCTGTTCGTCCAGCTGCATGGAGAGAAAGGGACTCCCCCCGCCCTGACGGGGATAATCCATGATATTGGTTTTCATCTCGATGTAAATATCCATCCGCTGACCGCCAAAGTCCTGGTTTTCCTGCAGGGTGGACACCACGATGTTCTGGTTGTACCAGCTTGCGGAGCGGTGAATCACCTGGAACCGGTTCCTGCCGATCTGCTTCACCGTCCGGAAACCGCCAAAGGCCTGACTGTTTAAAAGGCCGTTGTCGAACAGCTCCTGCCTGGTCTCGCTCTCCACATAGGAGGCGAAATTTACATACTGGTTAATGAAGGTGGCGGAGACGATCTCGCTCTCCAGCTCCACCTTGCGCAGATACCTGTCAAAATTGTTATCCGCCTCCAGATAATCCCGGACCATGCCGCCGATGCTCCCGTTCTCCCCCATCTGATGCATCATCCTGGCCATGGTGAAATAGCAGAACTCCAGGTGATCCATCTCCTTCTCCAGATTGGCCAGTATGGCCTCCTCGAGCTGGTTCTGCCCCACCGCGCGGATGGTGATGTGGGATACCAGACCGCAGGAGAGCACGCACAGCACCGTGCCCATCAGGCTGATCAGCAAAATTCTTCCGTGAAAAGATTTCGTAATCCGTCTCCCCATACCTGTTACCATGCTCCTTCCAAAGCCTTCGCCGCAGATCCCCGCTCTCTCCGCCCCGTCTCCCGGCCCGCGCCAGGGCCGCGCTTTTTACCAGTCCGTCCTTGCCGCGATCCCCTTTTCCCTTAATCTGTCGATGGCAAGCTCTACGAACTCATCATAAACCTGACCGGGATCGTGGCAGTCCGATCCCACATAGACGTCAATATGCGCACCTCTTACCTGATCCCAGAACCGCTCGAGAGGATACTGATATCGCTCCCCGTCCACAAATCTGTGCAGTCCTCTGCGGAAGCCGTTGGCATTGTACTCCAGCGCCGCCCCATAGCGGGCCGCGCCCTCCAGTATGATATCACAGGCCCTCTCGCAGTGGATATCCAGGGCCAGATCATTCAGAAAAATAAGATCCGGGTGGGCGATACAGCGAAAGTATCCGGTCTTCATGGCCTCCACCAGATTCTCCGCGTACGTCTCATATTGGGCCGTGTCCGTCAGGCTGTACACGTTGATCAGCTCCCCCTGCCGGGTCTCACAGAAATGCTGCCCCAGCAGAAGATAATCGCATCCGGGCTCTGCCAGAAGCTTTTCGTAATAATCCCGCTCCTCCCGCACATACTCTCCCTCGAAGCCGCAGAGAATGTGAAGCCTGTCCGCAAACTCCTCCTTAAGCCGGCGGATCTCTTCCATATAATCCTGTATTTCCGCACAGGGCATCCGAAGCCCGAACCGATCATCCGGCCAGGGCATGTGGTCGGAAAACCCCAGCCGCACCAGATTCTTTCTCACCGCCTCCTCCACATAGGCCCGGGCCGGCCCCCTGGCGTGGCGGCAGCGCTCACAGTGACAGTGGTAGTTGACTCTCTCTAAGGTGACTTCCATTTCGTCTGATCTTCCTTTCCGCTTTCTTTGCTTCTATTCTATAACTTTTTCGTTTTAACGTCCATTCGACTTTGTTTTTCATTTTAAAGACTCGATTCAGGGAGGCGGAAAATTGTTTTATGAAAAAAGGACATTTTTCCGATCCGTTTTCGGAAAAATGTCCCTGGGAGAGCTGTGGGTAAAAATGCGCTGCGGGGCCGCCTGTGAGAGCTCTGTGCGAACATCCCCGGCACCGGAACAGCCGCCCCCGCTCTGCCGACGCAGAAACGCCTCTCCCGGCCGGAGAAGCCGCGATCAGCGGGTTTTCCTGACCCGGAAAACCCGGTCCGGGATTTCGAATACCAGCACAATCCCCAGCACAATGGCCACGGCGGCCTTCACCGCCACAAGCCCGTTGTCCGCCGCCTGCGCCGGACGGTCCGTCACAAGATAATAGGCCGTCCAGTAAATCCCCGCCCCGGGTACCAGAGGGAAAATACCCGCGGTGAGAAACACCGTCACGGGACACCTCTCCCAAACCGCCAGAAAACGCGAGAGCAGCACCACCAGAACCGCCGCAAAAAAGGTGGCCTCCGTGGCCGTACACGGGGTATGTCCCGTGAGCGCCAGATAGAGCCACCAGCCCGCGCCTCCCACCAGGCCGCAGTAGGCGTAATACTGCCGGGGCACACCAAAGAGAACCGAAAACGCCACCGTTCCCAGAAAGGCGGCAATCACCTGACCTGCCATAATAACCTCCATTCCAGCTCCGCAGGGGGCCGCGGCACATTCCTTTGCAGCGCGGTTTCCGGCCGCGCCGTGTCCGTGAATCGTGCCATGCGCCTCACGCCCCCTGCTGTTCCTGCTCAGACCGCAGGCTCCGTTCGTTTTTTACAGAAGGATCCCCCCGAAAACGCGGTGATAAATGATAAACATCACGCCCACGCCGATGGCGATGCACAGAAAGACCAGGATGGCATCCAGAAGCCGCACCGCGCCGGATATGTAATCCCCGTCCGCCATGTCGCGGATTCCGTTGGTGAAGGCCACCCCCGGCACCAGGGGCATGATCGAGCCTATGATCATGCGGCTTAAGTTTTCTCCCAGCCCCAGCCGGTGACAGAGGATACAGATCAGCGTCACCAGCGCGCCTCCGCAGATGTTTTTGGTGATCCTGGACATATGCCGGGTTCCCAGGCGCAGCAAAAAAACATACAGCAGGAACCCGGACGCAAAGGCCACCCCGCTGTCCCTCAGACTCCCTCCGAAAAGATAACAGAAGCAGGCGCAGGCCACGCCCGAGGCCAGGATCTGCGTGCGGAAGCTCTTTCCCGGCATTCGCCGTATCTGCTCCAGCCTTTCCTGCGCCTGCTCTATGCTGTAGCGCCCCTCCACCACCTCCCGGGAGAGCTGATTCACCGCCACCACCTTATCGAGCTGCGCGCCCTTCACCGGAATGTGCTGAACCTTGGCGAACTGCCCTCCCGGCCCGCCCTGCTCCCGGCTTCCTGTGGTAAAAATGCCGTTGCTCAGGACGAAAAAATTTTCGGACTCCACTCCGAAGTGTCCGCACATCCGCTCCATAGTCTCCTCCACCCTGGATATCTCCGCCCCGTTCTCCAAAAGGATATGCCCGGCCATCATGGCGACCTCCAGAACTCTGTTGTCATCCCGGGATGGTTCTTCTTTTTTCATTGGTTTGTTTTCTCCGATTTGTTTTCATTCCGTGATCCCCGGCTTTTGGTTTCCTGTAGAAAAGCCTTCAGATACGCCTCCATGGAACGGTTCATCTCATTGGAAAAGTCCGACTCATATTTCCGCTTCCAGAAGGCCTCCATCCACTGATCATATCCCTGACCGCCCGTCCTGCCCTCAAACATGGCACGTATCTTCTGACCATCCTTGCTCCGGTATGTATTTTCACAGACAATATCGGAAAGGGCAAACCGCTCCGGCTTCGGCCTGCGCTTCTGCTGTTCGGTGGGATAGCCAAACACCAGCATGCAGGCGGGGTAGACATACTCCGGCAATTGCAGAAGGACCTTCATCTCCTCCACGTTCTCCATCACGTCGCCGATATAGCAGGAGCCCACTCCCATACTTTCCGCCGCCACCACCGCATTCTGCGCCGCAATCAGCGCATCCTCCACAGCCAGCAGCAGATCCCCTGCTCCGGGCTCTCTGGGCGAGAGATTCGCTTCCTTATAGAAGGTCAGCCATTTCTGACAGTCCGCACAGAAAATCAACACCATCTTCGCTCCTGCGATGAACGGCTGGTGATCGCAGAGCACCGCAAGCCTTTCCTTTTTCGCCTGGTCGGTGATATCCAGGATGGTGTAGAGAAGCTGGCATCCCGCAGATGGAGCCTGGAGGGCGGCGGTGAGAATGGCCTGCCTGGTTTCTCCGGCGATGGGCGCGTCGGTGAATGCGCGGGTGGATTTGCGGGTGTGGAGGGATTGGAGGGTTGGGTTCATGGCGGTGTCCTTTCTTTGAGGATATTTTCCGGACCAGTCCTGAAAATTCCGCTTACATATACTGATCTGTGTGTAATTCATTGAGCTTTTTTTCTAAGCCATCTCCAGATACTCAGTGGTTTCATAAATTCCCCAAGGTAGAAATCTCCGCGCCTTATCGATGGTTATTTCGCCTTATACATTATGAATGGCCGTCTTTACTGAATAATCAGAGCATTTTACCCATCTGTTTCGTGGAACCCTGTCACCGTAGGCCCGGCATCGCTCTTCTCCTCTTTCTTGAGTTCGGCTTGGATAAGGTAATTCTTTCAACAGGTCTTGTTTCATTTGGTTTCCGTGAATCTACGTTTATCCTATCAAAAGTTTGATTAGCGCCTCTGCAATTTTTACTGCTTCATCAGAGGTGTTATCCCGTCCAAGGGAAATACGGATCGTCCCCCGAGCATATTTTTCATCAGCTTTAATCGCTCTTAGCACATGAGAAATTTGTGTCTTTTTACTATCGCATGCTGACCCTGTAGACACCATAATCCCCATCAAATCCAATCGATGTAGCAACATTTCCCCTTCGACTCCCTTAAAAGAAAGACTGAGATTTCCCGGATTATATGGCTCTGCACCATTCCTGATGAAATCAACTCCTGCAGAAAATAGCCTTTGCAATATAATTTGCTCCAACTTACGTAAATGAACACAAGTATTATTTATCGTAGCCACACTCTTGGATAACGCAACAGCCATTCCGATAATAGACGCTATATTTTCTGTACCTGCACGCATACCGAATTCCTGTGCGCCACCATCTACATAAGGCAACAATGGAGTCTTTCCTTTTATATAAAGAAATCCAATGCCTTTAGGTCCATTAAACTTATGAGCTGAACAGGATAACATGTCTACATTTAAATCTCTTACATTTATATCAATGTGCCCCAGCGCCTGCACAGCGTCTGTATGAAAAAATGCCTTATGCTGATGGGCAACTTCGCACAATTCTTTAATCGGTTGAATCGTACCAATCTCATTATTTACCATCATTACAGAAACAAGTTTCGTGCTATCAGTAATGATGCTGTCAAGTATTTCAGGGGTAACAAAACCATCTTTTGACGGATGGAGATATTTTACCGGATACCCCCAGGACTCTATACGTTTACATGCATAAAGAACTGCATGATGCTCAAATTCAGATGTTATAATGGTCTGGAGATTATCTGGATCTACACTGCCCTTAATTGCCCAGTTATTACTTTCAGTACCGCCAGATGTAAAATAAATTTCTTCTGGTTCGGCATCAATACACCTGGCAATTGTTTGTCGAGCTTCCTTTAATGCTGATTTAGCCCCCCTGGAAAAAGAATATAGCTGCGAAGCATTTGCATATTGATCCATCAAATATGAATACATTGCTTCAAAAGCATCGCTATCAAGTTTTGTTGTTGCGGCATTGTCTGCATAAATCATTTTATATCCCAACCTTATTCAAATAACCTACATCCATCTTCCTTAAACTCCTCGATTTTATCATTTAATTCATCAACTGTGGTATCTAAATAACTTGCCAGACAATCTATACAATAAATTTTTTCTATTCCTTCACCCAACAACTTTTTGTTTATTCCTATAGCATCCTTATCGAGATTACTCGAACCACAACTTATACAAATCCTTTTCATTGATATTCCTTCCTGAGACTGAAAGTTGGCATTTGCTTATCTTCCTTCCTGTATTCTTTGGGGTCGAGTATTTCTAATTGACGCTGTACAATTGAACGCATTTTTACTGCGGGACGCAGACAGTAATTCAAAAATAATTGCTTATTTATATCTTCTCCGGAACGTACATCCGGAAAAAACAATTTTAAATAAGCTGTGGTTAGTCGCTTTACAGCTTCTACATGTCGTTCATATGCGCCGTCAGATACTTCAACAATCTGATCAACAATTGCCCGATAACTCATATCATCGCGAAGAAGATGGAGAACTGTACAGAAATATTCTGTATTTAATGCCCATCCCGATATTTTTAGTCCTGGCCTCATAGGCGGTATTTCCCACCCTTTTATAAATCCATGCATTCGGTCTACAAGAGCACTTTCTTTAAACAGCGCTGGTAATTCAGTAAACATATTCTTGTACTCATCCATATTATCAGATTCAATATTACCAAGAAATACAACTCCCGCATCCGAAACTACTTCATGCCCGTTAACTTCACATCGTCCTCTTTCCATGTAACCCTGCATAACAGAACGCATTTCATTAATATCACCAAATTGAACCAGCTTAACCTCATCAATTGCCACGTAATCATGCCCTATAATGAATCCCGACATTTTCCTTGCAGTATCATAAAACATTTTGGCTCGGGTCACTTTACCCCCATCAGTCAACAGGCCATATTTGCTTACATTTCCAAATACATAAGATTTCCCCGTCCCTTTAGGCGCTAACTCAATGATATTCAGATTTTTTTCCACAAAAGGAAGCAATCGTTTAAGCATTGCAAGTTTGCCATGTTCATCACCGTTGTATCCTGCCGCATTGTAATCTATTGCTCCGAGCAGAATATCAATCCATTCTGAAATCGAAAACTCTGATCGAACATCTTTATAAAATTCCAGCTCGGTATCATATGGACAAAAACTTGAAAAATCCATTAACCTGATTTTTCCAGGAATCTTTGGCTTTGCAGTATCATCAGGCGGACGATAGCCTAATTCAACAACTCCCCAGATATCGGTACCTTTGACTAATTCATCTTTAACATTATCCCAAATATGCGATTCAATAATAGTTTCCTTGCTTTCTAAACCAAATTCAGGAAGTGAGAATGACACCTCTCCGGTTCTGATGCTAATATCTATTGTGATCTTTGTCAGCAACTTAACTCGCTCAAATCTTGTGATAATACGTTCCTTTATACTTATCCAATCTTCTTTACGCGGCATATATGTATTAACAAAATCAAGAAGTTCTTCTGTATCAAAACTCCCTGCCTCGTCCTCAAATTTTTTTAATACCCAATCACGCAAAAAGGATGGGAGCTTTAAAGTTTTTAAGAAACTCATCTCTTTAAGATCTTTATAAACAACCATCTCTTCAAAGTGTTCTCTCAATTTACTGGTCAACTGAATGCCTCCCTTACAATAACTTCTTTTCCTTAAAATCACTGTTATCAGCACGGAACGTTAGTCCACTCTTAATCAGATTCTCCATCAGATATACATCTACCGAATATGTACCGGAGGCTTTCATCTCCGGAATGGTAATAATAAAGGTATGTCCATCACTGGAAGTTGCAGAAAGAACACGATCAATGCGAGAAATACGTACTGTTATGCCATCTATTTTCAGTTTTGAATATATCTGGATTTCTGCGTCCTTTTTTCTCCTGCTGAAAGTTATTTTGTCAGTAAGCATCTTAAATTCGTAATCAGAAGTCGCTCTGGTAATTTCAATAATGGGAATGACAACTTCTTCCAACGTTGCCCCGCCATGAACTTCAACATTAGCAAGCCTTCCCCCTTTAAAGCGATCGTAGTTTGCAAGTACCCAAAAATCATCGCCATCAATAGCACATTCTGGTTGTACATCGCTTTCGGATTTTGGGCAACATCTTCCAGAATGAATGCCCTTCGTGGCCATTTCATGCTTATTTTCCTTTTTTCTGATCACGCACAACCTGCTTGATCCATGATCAGAAATCAGGACTACTCTGTCAAATTTCTGTAGTTGAGACACAGCATGCTCAATAATCTCAGAAATTATCTGCAATTCCCTTGCCAGATGAGTAGGCAACTCATTCTTTGTAAAGTCAAAGTCCTCCTCTCCATGATGCTTAATATCATCGAGAGCCTTTATCCCATTTCTGTCTTTTGCAAAAACTGCCCCCTTTTTTTCAAAGACCTCGATAAAATCTTTGTTTTTACAGGTTATGGAAGGAATTTCACAATGGCATAACGTTGTGTACGCTATCAGGTTATATTTTCTACATTGAGCCATGATAAATGACAAATACTCAACCCCTAAAGCGTCAATATAATATACAATTGTTTTGTTCACATCAATACATTCTGTCTTTTCACTTCGGGACGGCAAAAGAAAATTATAATCTCTTTTAACTGCCTGCTCTTCAACAAGTGTAAAAAAATCGGGAAATATAAAGTTGATAACCTTTTGATATTTATAAGCATCGAAGTATTTATTTAGCAATTCATTCTTATAATCATAGGGCTGAAGATATTGATACAGAGCGGGGTATATATGGCTGAGTATCATCATTACCTCATCTTTTGCATATTCTTCCCGATAGTTATTCAGCAACTTAAAAATCAGATTAATCTCTCTTACCGACATATCCGTCAGATAATAAATTGCATCCCTGCCTTTTGACAACGCCCAGTCACAATAATCTGACATTTCCAAATATTGTTTTCCAATAATAGATATTGTATATTTCCGTTCATTATATCGTTCCCAGAATTTATCCTCCAAATGAGACACCTGAAGGATTCCCTGATAAATCTCTGTGATAATATCATCTGGACAGGAGGCATTCTCAGCAGCAGTATTCAAACACCAACTGTTCGGTGCCCCAAACATTTTAAGTAAAAGGAAATATATCCACCTTCTATTTTCATCAAATGCTCTCCACTTCGAAAGAGACAAATCCAAGGTATAAATCCCTCCGAACATTTTTGTCGCATAAGCAACCCAGGAAGTATCACCCTTAATTGCATTCAAAGCATACTCCCATTGGGACGCATCACCATAGGATTCAGATAATAGATCTGTCATTGAATCAATGGAGCAGAGCAGGGTATAAGCATCACGCTGCTCTGAAATATCCACGATAGAATACATATAATCTCTTTTTCTTTTTCCTGTTTTAACATGTAGAGTTGATGGCGCTGACTGTTCAACCACCGAGGCAAAACGTTGTATTCCATCAGTAAAAATGAAACCGTCTAACATTGGAATCGCCGGAGGCGAAAAAACAAGTCCTGTTTTAATTCCTGTAATTCCGTCCACAAAATATACCCAGTTTTTATAGCGGATATCATCGAAACTTAACTGTTTAACGCACTGATAGCACATAAAAATAACATGAAGATTTGAACCCGTAAATGAAACAAGTTTCTTCAATAACTCTCTTAATTTCTGTTCTCCCAGAATTTTATAGAAAGTTGAAAATCCCGTTATAAATATGTTACCGGACAGATTTCTCAAGTCATTAAAGAGAGCGGACTCTGATGGATTCTCGTCAAAGTTAGCATAGTCTGCTACATCTTTAAATACCGTTGTTCCTACTTTAAAATGAGAACATATTGAATTCATGTCTTCGCTGTTTTGTACATTAACAAGCCGGGGATGAAAATCACTGGAGTGCATATATTTATCTATTCGTTTTATGCAGTCTTCAAGTTTCATATCTTTGACTCCTTACTTTCCTTTTATAATCTCCATTCCGACAATCATATTGTCACGAATAAGTTTTTTCAGATATTGTTTAACATCTGCAACATCCATATCGTCAATCTTTTCGAGAGCTCTGTCACACCCGAACTGGTTATATTTATATTCCGCCATCTCATGAAGTTTCTTATCAACCTCGGGCAATCCAAACCAATCATAAACATCTACGGCCATCACGTTCTCCAACCGGGAGCGTACTTCATCTAAGTCATCAAGCATCACACTATATGATTTGACAATAGATGTGCGAAATGCGGCATCAACAGCTTCGCTATCAGATAGCCCACTAAAGAAAGTGGCATTTTCAAGAAAATCCCTTGCCTTATCAACAGATGCAGCATCAGGCTGTTTTTTATTTAACACACCAAACGCAACTTTTGCGGTTTGAACATCTTTATCATCAACCAAGCACAAAACAGGTGTACGGTGCGCTTTTGACCAGGATCGAGGAGATTCCGATCCTGTTTTTTCTTTCCAAAACCTTTTAAGCTTCTCGGCCCCCTGCTCGCTTACATATTTATTAACAGCATTTTCGACTGCAGCCTGATAGCCTGATTTTTCGGCTGTAAATAAATCGCCTGAAAGCAATCTGAATATTTCTTTCACTTCCTCACCACTGAATCTCTCCAATACAAAAGAGCAGCATTTCCTGAACAGTTCTGTCTGATTATTATAAAAATTATTAAATGTTCTTCCATTAACTACTAATTGCTCTAAGAAGGTTTCTCGTTTAGAATCAGACAAGTTTCCCGACTTCTTTATGTTATAAAGCAATTCCATAAAGTCTGACAAATCATCCCAATAATTGCATGCATAAAGATACGAAATACGAATAAGTCCACAACGGTCACACCACTCACGAATCGTAGGATCAAAAGCAGTATTTTTCGGGAGAATCTTATTACTCTCTATAATTATCTTATATTCAATAATAACCTCATTGATTTTCTGATTCGCTGTATCCACATTCCATACCCAGTTTGCGGCATCCACCTTAAACTTGTCCCTTAAGCGGTTGATATACTGGCCATTATCACCTACTTTCTCCGCAAGAGATATTAACTCACCATCAGCATACAAATGCAAATAGCAATCCATACCCTCGGATACCTTTTCTGCATTGGCAAGAGATTCCACATCATCGACAACTCCGGGATTATCGATGCATAACCTACCTATAGCAATGGCAATTTCTTTGTCCGTCCTTACTGTCCCAAAATTACTGTTGTTTGCAATACCACTAAAACTGTCAATAAGATCTGATACCTTCTCAGAAGATGTCCGGAATTTTGCTTCAGACAGGTTATATTTCAATACCCAAATCGGAAAAGACCAGTCTTTCATTTTCTGACGAATTCTGTCCCGCGTATTTTCAGCAGAGACACACAGATTGAGCGGTATCTTAAATATTCTGGAAGCTGCCTCATTGAACGCTTTTTCTTCCGGCTTCATCGTACTAATGAACTTATCCCTGTAGCGAGGTACTGGGGTGTTCTCATTTTTAATAATCTCGGCAACCATCTCTTTCAATTTATCAATGGTTAATGGTTCGTTATGGATACCGTCTGTCCAGTTATATGTACCATCTGTGTATTCCTTGAGTAAAAACCCCATTACAAAGGCCGTCAAATTGCACGGCATGAAACCATATCTGCCGTCCTTGTCCTTGAAAAAATTGTAAATTTTTTTTATCGAAATCTGCCCCTGCGCGTTAAATGCGGCATCTATCAACTTATTAAGTTCTATTTTTATCTTTGAAATCGGAAGGTAAGGTTCCTTTATCCAGTATCTGTCTTCCATCCATGCATTATTACCAATAAAGTTCTCAAGTTTCGTCTGTGGATTGGCAGAACGAAACTGACCGGAAACGCTCTGCCTTGCACCACATTCAACGCCTGCTGGAAGAGATGTGGCCTGCCACATAGTCGCATTTACAGACTTCCCTGTTTCCAAGCCTTCCGGATATTTTGCTCTGTTAAAACGCTCTAAATAAGTATAAAGCTGGTCAATGTTATTTGCACGTTCTCCATCCTTCTTTTCAGAATTATAAACAAGAAACTCACCATCCGTAATCCTTCCGCGCCATTTCTTCAAAACCTCCTTTGCATTGGAATCATATTGGGCTGCAAGTCCCCTGTCCTGTTTAAGATTAACAACAGAATTGGCCATAGCCTCAACATATTGCTCCAGTAAATCCTTACCGAGCGGACTGGTAGAAGCATCAATAAAAATCATATGATAACTTCCATCAGCGAGTGCATCATTTATCATTCTTCCTAATTCAACACTTTCAGCATCATCTTTCGCGAAAGTTACAACAGCAATAATCTTATTTCCAAAAGACTCCTCCTGTGCTCTAAGCGTATTAATTATTGTTTTGAAGTCCGATCTGGATACAAAACGCAACTCATAACGTAAACGCAACGCGCCACTGAGAGCAAATGCCGACTCAATATCTGTTTCCTGCAAAAGTTGCGAAGTTGCCTTTTGGCGCTGCCTGTCTTTTTCTTTTTCCAGTTCCGCGGTATTGGCCGAATTAATTAATGCAGAATACTGCGTTTTTCCGCCCGACACAGGTTTTTTAAAGAGGATCATCTCCGAAATTAGCCTGTTCGCAATACGTGATGCCTCATCATTCTCTAAATCAGAACCCTCGAATGCGTTGTTCAGATTATGTTCATTAGGAACAAACAGCTCAACAGAGTCTCCTGTCTTCTGCGAGATTGCCTGTAGCAGAAGAACAGTTTTTAATACGCGTTGTTCTTCTTTGTTAAGATGCTTACTTGCAGCAAACGAGTAGCAGTCCAAAATAGCTCTGATATCACGAGAAAGAAATTCTTTTCCTTTTTCATAGAAAAAGTCCCACAGCATATCAATCGTTAGCAGAGGATTTTCGTCAAGCGGGCCACAGTTGTCAATAAACCACTGAAATCCTTTAATTTCATCCCCCCTGTCATTCTTAATAAAGTCAAACATACTTCTCTGATTGGAATCAAACGCAGACGAAATATGTTTTAGCAAAAGAGCAGCATAAGGATGAATAGGAAGTATTTTCTTTAGCTCATCATCACTGATCCCAGCTTTATTTTTTACAAGCTGCCTCGAATCATTCGTCCTCTCGTAGAGAATCCCGCGGGTCTCTCTCCAATCATTCTGAACCGCCGTGTCCTTGCTTTCTTCCATAGCCTCTCCCATAAGACGGAATGCCATGTTTTCAGGAAGCTCAATATTACAGATCGGCTGCATAAACCTGCCCATAATTTTTTTCCAGTCCTTATCATTCTCTGAGAAGATATGGGTAACATTATGTGTAACTACAACCATATAAAATGGATCATTTCCACTTACATCAACAATTTTCTGGAAGCCTGTCAAATTCTTCATATTATTGCGGAAATATTCCGTAAACTCATCCCAGATGAATACGATTGCCTTTAGATTATTTTCTCTGATGACTTCCTTAATCCATTCGACGAGCCCATTATCATCCATTGTAAGCGCTAAAAACTGCTTCTCTTTACCGACACGCATAATATTGCTCATCAGTTCCTTTAGTGCCTCCCCTGAATAAGTGTTCAGATGAGAAATGATACTATCCACATCATCTCCACCAAAGATGCCTGCATATTCCGATTTAATAAGCTCATTAAACATATGCTTTGCCCAGTCCTGGGAAAGCCACTTAATAGCAGAATCCTTTAAGGCATTATTTCCACCCTGAAGACCTGCAAAAACCAGCTCATTAGAAATACTTTCCTGAATTGCAAAGACAAGATCTCCATCACCATGAATATTGGATGAACCATAACGATGTACAGTTAAAATCTTCTGTTCGCTGTTTTTTAGCTGTTGGATGCTGTTAAATAGATCGTTGCTCAGTTGATCACTGAACCTGTCAAAATACTGCCTGGTATCTTCTTCCGAAGCCTCGAGGAGTTTTTTAAGCGTCAATACTGCATGAGACTTACCCGTTCCATAGGCACCTTCCACCCACAGAGACACCTTCTGCTTACGTGAAAGAATATTAATCGTGTCCTTAAGAAGATGTACAAAAGTCGCATGTGGATAAAATTTCTTCCAATGATCTGGTTTATTATTTATAATATCTTCATTAACCTGTGGGAAATACTCTGGATCAATATCAAAATAGTCACGGTATTTTTCAAACATTGTAACCCCTCCTAAAATAAGCTCAGGACATCCTGAACAGTTTTATCACTACGTAGCGTAATATTATCAAGGTCATGTGTAAAAGACGCATTAATGAATTCCGGATAATTAATTGAAAGACCCGTCAAAATCTTTTCCATCTGTTCCCTGTCAAGTCCAAAAATCTGCGTGGGACTGACACCATCACTGTCAATATCATGATTTAGCAGTCTGCCTAAAGTAAACTGATAATACCCTCCACAAGCCTCTGCAAATTTAAAAAGAGAGTAAAGAATTACGCGGGGATCAGGATTCTGCCAGGGAGAGCGTATAAATCCAAAACCATCTTTGCTATTAGAAATAACACGTCCAAAACCCACATTCGCCAGTGGCAGTTCAGACATCTTTTTATAGCTGTTGGTGATATTAGACGGACCCGTTTTCGAAGTAATATAAGAGCTCAAAGTATCCTTTATTTCAGTTTGCGTATAACAAGTATTAAACTGAAGGTTATCTATCAGCCATCCTACTTGCGGCGCATAAGCTAAATTATCAAACATAAGCGCCCAGACTACATCATTCTCTACTCCATGAGAAAAGAGTATACTTGCCAGGGGAGCAAATGAATTATTTGCACAGGTAATCCCCGCATCCCTTAAAAATCGTTTAAACATAGACACCATAGGTTTGTTATACTTACACTTTAACTCAAAGTCCTCCTTAAGTTCAACAAAATCCTTCATCCATTCCATTTTGGGAGGATGTGTCCCGTACTCATCAATGCTTCCTGTTCTCATTGTTCCTGTTCCTTTCGGTAAAATTAATGAATTATACACCAGACAACCGTTGTCAATATTATTACATAAACCACATTTTATACATGAATCTGCAATCTTCACCGTATTATTTACAAAGTTGATATTTCCATTTGGGCAATTAGCCTCGCAATATCGGCACCCTACACAACTATGGCTTTTTTTCATTGCATTCTTAATATTTTTAAAAATAGTGGGATTTTTTTTTGCATCATTCTCATCAAAAATAAATCTTATATATCCATCAGTTAACTTCCTTATATGGAAACGAATAATTAGATTGTCTTCTATCGTAATAGAACCATCCGTTTCAGTATACTCTAAACAACCGACAGTTTTTAACCACTCCTTCCATGAATCGTTTTTTGGCTTAAAGCTCACAACTCTCTTTGAATCTCTGGTTTCTTCTTCGAAATCACCAATTCCTATAGAAAAATCTCTGCCGTTTTTTCTTGCCTTCCAGCCTTTGTTTTCTACATATGAGCTTGCCAACTGAGGATTCGAATGGCCTTCTGTGTACAGATTCTTAATTATGCTCATATATGGTTGAACCTGAGAGGGATAGAGAGCATAGTTAAAGAAGTCACTGCGGAGTGCAGCCATTGGACAAAAAAGACAGCCCGCCCGGCTACTTCCTTTTTTATATGCTTCATTAATAGTTAACCCTCGCATAAATATATATATATAGACCTCAGCAGAATTCCAATCCAAGATAGGATTATAGCTACGCTGACCACTATGTTTCGTCCCTAAAGACACATAATCATATCCATTTCGTCTTAGACTTTCAGCACTTCGTATTCCAACAAATGCCATTTCCCGAACATCATTTTTACCCGCAATCTCTCGAATTTTCAAGAGTTGCGGGGCTGTTTTATGAACACCACAACACCATCGCATTGCAGAGGAGGGAGGTCCAAATATTTGCCAGGAGTCTAACGGGTTAAACTTTGAACGTGCTGTATAAAATTCTATCTTATTTTTTAAACAAAATTTTTTTGTTTCTTCTATCGCTATATAGGTATCCGGGAACTCCATTCCCGTATCCCCAAAAACAACCACAAATTCATTATGTGGTAAAGCTCTTTGAACAATATCAAAAGTAACTTCGCTATCTTTTCCTCCACTATAAGAAACATGAAAAATATCAACCCTGTCTTTATATTTAATATACGTATTATAAGTACACTTAATAGTATCCTGAACCAAGGCTTCCAGTAATTCCCTGCTCTTTTCAACCATACCCGCAATATCAACAAAGCGTAGTGGATGGCCATTTGGCTCTGGTTCGTCCAATATTATTATTTCCGGAGCAGTATAACATGAGCCTCCTTTCGTCTGAGCCACCTTTCTCCCACGATAATAATAGTTATTAGCCTCTGCCCACATATATGGATAAATATCACTTTTCTCATAATTCCAATAACGATCAAAACCAAGTATATCTAATTCTTTAAAATACACTGGCCTCGGCTCCATACTAAATGGCAGGGAAGATGAATTTAGTATTATACCTCCTGTCTCAGCATCATAATCGTATGAGTACATAATACCTTATTCTCCTTTATTTTTCCTATACTGATTTGCTTTAGCAAGAAGATCTTCAAGATTACCATATCTTCGTCGAGCCAAATATCCAGCATTTTGCAAATACTGTAAGGCTTCATCATCATTCAGACGAATACCACTATCCGCCAGAGCTCTTACAATAATATCGTCAAACGTATTCATCTGAGAGCTTCTTTTAACAATTGCCCCGACAGGAATATCAGCATTAAATCCTGCGTGAAGCAACTGATATTTCTTACTATAATGGGAAACATAATGCTGTAGTAAAAAATGGTTCCACGGATAAAGAGCATTTGGGAATCCCCCAAAGAGAGACACATCCCTTATACTCACGAAATCACCGTGGCAAAACTGATCAATTGCAGTATCGGTGGCAGACACGTCAAACTGTGCAAGTTCTGACGCGACGAATTCATCTTTGTTAATACGTAATGAATTGGCATAAACCTCATTAAAATAAATTGGAGTATCTAAGTCATTTTTTAAAATATTCAATTGTGCCAGAGTAAAATAGTCATGCGTTTTCGCAAAGTTTGAAAAAATATCGGCCATAGAGAGATCTCGCCCGCGGGCACTGATAATCTTTCCTTTAAACGAAAACACATCGCACAACTTATAAGCAAGAACATCGCGCAACCCTAACCATGTCAGAAAGGGATATCTTTCCATAATAGACGGCAACTTCTTTTGGATGGCATCAGTCAACTCTTTACCGCCCATATATTCCTTTTCAGCGATTGCAAGGCTAATCCATTCCGTTATCAACTCTATTTCATGCTGGCTGAAATCAATAATATCTGCATGAAAATATTCGCCTTTTTGGTTTCTGATAAATTCATTACTGTTGGAACCGGTGATCGTCCCTATAATTTTATCTCTGGCAATATGGGAAAGTGAT
The DNA here is from genome assembly GCA_947570615.1 of uncultured Lachnospiraceae bacterium. Lineage (GTDB taxonomy): Bacteria > Bacillota > Clostridia > Lachnospirales > Lachnospiraceae > Suilimivivens. The sequence continues at coordinate 103,217 of CANOVJ010000004.1, read as the reverse complement.
GAGACAATCTCATCAGTCCGTACCGCAGTTCCCTGCGAGATCAGGAAGTTACGAACTTCCTCTGCATTATCAACTTGAACATTGCTGTTAGCCGCTATATAATTTCTGCCAAGGTGAATTTGTCCGTCATTGATATATGCAAGATAAGTTTTAAGCATTTCAACGTTGTTGATTCTGCCAGACTTAAAATCTTCATAGAATTCTTTATACAGAGCCTGGTAATATATTACGGTCTTTCCTTCTGTAAATAACCGTTTAATAAATCGTAACAATTTATATTTTATATTCTCATCGAGCATGACTTCCGGAAGATATGCCATATCACCATGACGGATCGTAAGATCTGCTATATGCCTGCCTATTTCATCATCATCATATAAAAGCTCCTCACCAAAGTAAATTTGCCACTGCATACGTAATCTCTTAATGCTTAATCTGTCATTCAGTCGGAATCCTTTTCTATATTCTTTCAATAATATTTCCTTATAATGTTTAATTTCGTCCTTTGTAAAATTCTTCTGGATTTCATAAGATATGTCCTCCCGTTTCGTGGCTGTTCCACTAAGATATTCACTGTATTTACGAAGTGCTGCCATGGGTGCATTATGAGCCTGTTGGCTGAATCGCAAAAACCCAGAGTCTTTCATAAGTAATTGGGCATTTTCGCAAGCTTCAATGTCATCAAGAGCGCGATAAAGTTTTCCAGTACCAATAAAATGTTTCGTTGCATATGCTTCACAAGTGTTTATCTGTGATGCGTAATTTCTGCCCGTACTTAAAGCAACACCTACATCATTTATCAAATAATTATAAAAACCGTCTTTTCCAGAAAGATGCAATTCGCTTTTGGAAACAGTCGCTTCCGTATCACAAAGAGGACAACCACTGATTTCATTCGATTCAATTTTTTCAATATCCTCGGCTTGAGAATAGTTTTTACTCATGAAAAAATAGTATTCATTTATGGCTTTTTCAATTTTATATATTTGTCTTCCGTTTTGGGCCCTGAAAAATACATCCTTTTCAATTGCTTTTATCACTCGGTGAATATCCGACGGTTGATCTGCTTCAAATATTGAGAAACCAAGTTTTTTATTGTTCTTACTATACGTATCCACTAAATCGCAAAATTTCCTGATATACGAAACATCAGAAGGACGAGCAAAACCGTCAAGCCATTTGTAAAACTTTTCTTTATTCGAAAGTGTCATATCTTGATCTTTCTTTGCTTCTTCCAGTATTTTGTGAAATTGTGGCTGATCTGTTTTGTACAATTTTGCAATCTCAACAAATAGTTTTGAAGCTCCATGTAATCCTGAATGTGTCTCCTGAATAAGTGATGTCATTATTTTCATTTGCATAGAAATTCCGTTCTCATTACGATACATGGAATCAATTGCATTACCATTTTTAACCGCTCTATCTCTCAGGCTCCTTGAAACCATTGTAACTGCCTCTGTCTGCGAAATTTTTTTATCGATAACTGCCTGGCAGGCATCCAGCAAAATCACAGCTTCATATTTATCCCATGGTATCCTTATCGCCATAATCACAGCCCTTTTTCATTAACTCTTTTTTCGTACAGATGTTACTCCATACTTTCCTAATATATTATTTTCCTTTACGCTTAACGTCATTTGATTTCTGATATTTATTGACATAAATTTATCAAAAAGTATATCATGATCATATTCGAAAATCAATTTCTGATTAAATCAGTCCAATCCCTGCTTCAGATCTCTACCATAATATTCAAAAATTCTATTGTGATTTATCATTATTTTTCGCTTATTAATCGTTATTCTCCCACAAATTCAGTTTAATCTACTCCTCCACTCCCCCGCCGATCAGCACCTTTTTCCCACAAAAAGCAAATCCATACCTGCGAATCCTCTCCTGCGGAATCCCCTTTGCCACCAACGCCGCTTTGTAATTTTTCTCATCAATCTGACGCAGAGCTTCCTGCACCGTTTCGGTCAGCTCCTTTTCTCCGGTATCCTGCACCTTAAACTCTATGATGACAGCATCTGCCAGCGCTGCCGCAGGAATGTTTCTCGGTTCCAACATCACATCGTATCTTCCAAACCCGCTCTCCCGGTTGGATGTAACCACATACCGATCCGCCAGCTCCACCATCAGTCCCAGCACAAACCCATGGTAAAACCGCTCCGGCTCCTGCTCCGAAGGCTTCCTTCCCGTGTCAAAGCAACTGAACATTTCCGACGTCAGTTTATTCATATACGTATTCATTGCCTTTAAGTCTCCCAGAAGCAGAGCCTTTATAAAGTCGCTGTAGCCGGTGGAAGCCGCCCCGGCAAACCATTTGCGCACCATATCCCGAAACATCACACGAACCTCAAAATTAGTCAGCTCCAGTTCGTACTCCTGTCTCCACTCTCCAAAGTCGGTCATATATGCCTGAAAGCTTTTCACCTTCAAATATCCGCTGGCAAGCAGAAGACTCCACACTGCCCTCTCATCGTCTGCAAGCTGGTCGTAGACGATCTGCTCGTCTATTTCCATTGGAATACTCTCCCCCTGCATCAGGGATTCAAAAGATTTCTTAATTTCCGGGCTTCCCTCCCGGATCAGCTTCCCCACAAGGCTGTTGGAGCTGGTATTGGCCCAGTATGCCCCCGCCTTCCTTTTCTCCAGAAAATTGATGATCGACCAGGGATTGTAGATATCCCTCCTTTCTCCAAAAGAAAAGCCGTCATACCAGTCCTTTACCAGCTGTTTCTGCTCGGACAGGCCATATTCCTCTAATGCGGTGGATACCTCCTCCTGCGTAAAGCCAAAGCAGTCCTCGTATTTATCCGTAGTTGTCGTCACCACTTCCAGGTTGTTCAGATCGGAAAAGACCGATTCCCTGCTCACCCTCGTAATCCCTGTCATAATGGCGCGCTCCAGCCAGGGGTTCGTCTTGAAGGTGGAGTTAAACAGTCCTCTGGTGAAGGCCGTCAGCTCCTTCCAGTATCCGTTCACGTAGGCCTCCTGCATGGGCGTATCGTACTCATCCAGAAGGATGATCACCCTTTTTCCATAATACCGGTTCAGGAAATCCGCCAGAAACCGCAGGGATACCGCCGCTGCGCTGTCCGTCATATGCACGGAAACCTCCTGATAAAATGCCTTCTCCTTCTCATTCAGTAAATCTCCGTGAAGCAGATAATCATGTCTGTTATATTGCTCTTCTATCGTCCGGCAGATACTCTCCCTGGCTCCCTCATATGAAGTCTCCTTAATTCCGGCAAAGCTCAGAAAAAGAACCGGATACGTTCCCTGCATCCGCCTGTATGCCCATTTCCATATCCTGAGCCCTTCAAATAAATCCCCTCTGTCCGCATATCTGACAGAGAAAAATTTTTCCAGCATACTCATATTGAGGGTCTTGCCGAACCGTCTCGGACGGGTGATCAGGGTCACTTCATCACCTGACTCCCACCATCTTCTGATGAAATCTGTTTTGTCCACGTAGAAAATATTGTTTTCCCTGATCTTTTGAAAATCCTGATGCCCGATCCCTGTTGTCCTGGTCATGTTCGCTCTCTCCTTCTACCGTTCCCCCAACTTATCCTGCACCTGTTTACACCCTCTTACAGTATACCCTTCCCTTTTTTCAAAAGCAACAGATCGTCCGTCAAAAAAGGACACCTGCCGGAAATCTCCTTCCCGAAAAATGTCCATCAGCCAATGATATAAGAGCTGTTGCAGTACGCTCTACTCTTTCAGTCTGTTTAAACAATAAAGCTCTGTCTGCTCAATCAGCTCCTGCGCAGTCAGAATCTGTTCCTGCGCCTTTTCTTTTGTAGCAATATAAAATCATCGTAATCACTGGCGTGGCGGATTTCTTCCGCCCGCGCAATCCGTCTCCCGAATGTTTTGGGGAAAATTTCCGTCCTTACATAATCCCTGTTAAAATTGGCCCCTCTGTATTCCCCTTCTCTCAGCAGAATCCCGGCTGACTGCAAATCGCTCTTTTCCATGGGCTTAATGTCCGTGCCATGTTCCTCGTTGAAATCATAGGTCAGCCATGACAGCTGCTTACTGTATTTTTCGATCTCTGCATCTGCCAGATCTACCAGAATCATAATATCAATATCGGAATCCGGTCCAAAATCGCCTCTGGCATAAGAGCCGTACAGGATAACAGACTTTAACCTGTCTCCATAAATTTTCTTCACTTCTTCTACATACTGTCCAGGCAAAGTATTTATCATTCCTGGCATTGTCCCCTCCCTGCGCCCCTTACATATAAAAACCAGGGCTGTCGCAAAATCAGCAATTCTACAATACGGATCCGATATCTGAAAATATCGGCACGATATATTGCAGGAATCTGCTGTTTTGCGACAGCCCATAAATACAGACTTTTTAACCTTTTTCATTCGGCAGAGTTTTCATTGTCGGGAACAACAGCACATCCCGTATCGCCGCCGAATCCGTCAGAAGCATCACCAGCCGGTCGATCCCGTACCCGATTCCCCCGGTAGGCGGCATCCCGATCTCCAGCGCGTTCAGGAAATCCTCGTCGGTGTGGTTTGCCTCCTCGTCGCCCTGGGCGAGAAGCTCCTCCTGCGCCCGGAAGCGCTCCCTCTGGTCGATGGGGTCGTTGAGCTCCGAATAGGCGTTGCACATCTCATGCCCTGTGATAAAGAGCTCGAACCGCTCCACATAGTCAGGCCTGTCCGGTTTGCGCTTGGTAAGGGGAGAAATCTCCACCGGGTGATCCATCACGAAGGTGGGCTGCACCAGATGCTCCTCCACAAATTCCTCGAAGAACAGATTCAGGATATCGCCTTTGGTGTGGCGCGCCTCGTAGTGGACGTCCCTCTCATCCGCCAGCTTCCTGGCGGCAGCGGTATCAGGAACCTGATCGAAGTCGATCCCCGTGTATTTCTTCACGGCGTCAATCATGGTGATCCGGGCAAAGGGACTTCCCAGATCAATCATATCCTCCCCATAAGGGATGGTAGTCGTGCCGCAGACCTCCTTAGTCACGGTGCGGAACATGTTCTCGGTCAGATCCATCATCCCGTTGTAATCCGTATAAGCCTGATACAGCTCCATCAGGGTAAATTCCGGGTTGTGGCTGGTGTCCAGCCCCTCGTTTCGGAACACCCGCCCGATCTCGTAGACCCGCTCAAGTCCTCCCACAATCAGCCTTTTCAGGTAGAGCTCCAGCGAAATACGAAGCTTCACATCCTCGTCCAGCGCGTTAAAATGGGTCTCAAAGGGTCTGGCGGCGGCGCCCCCCGCGTTGGAAACCAGCATGGGGGTCTCCACCTCCATAAAGCCCTCTCCGTCCAGATATCTTCTGATAGCGGAGATGATCTTCGATCTCTTTACAAAGGTTTCCTTCACCTTTTCATTCATGATCAGATCCGTATATCTCTGCCGGTAGCGCAGATCCGTGTTGGTGAGGCCGTGATACTTTTCGGGCAGAATCTGAAGGCTCTTGGACAGAAGCATGATCTCCCCGGCATGGATGGAGATCTCGCCGGTTTTGGTCTTAAACACCTCGCCGGTGACTCCCACGATATCGCCCACATCATATTTCTTAAAGTCAGCGTAAGGCTCCTCCCCAATGCTGTCCCTGGCCACATAGGACTGGATATTCCCCTGGAGATCCTGGATATTGCAGAAGGAGGCCTTTCCCATCACGCGTTTTTGCATGATGCGTCCCGCAACCGACACTGTCCGGCCCTCCATCTGTTCAAAATGTTCCTTAATCTCTCTGCTGTGGGCCGTCACGTCGTATTTTGTGATCTGAAAGGGATCCTTCCCCGCCTGCTGAAGGGCGGAAAGCTTTTCCCTCCTGACCTTCAAAAGCTGCCCCAGGTCCTGTTCCCTGCCGTCGTTTCCCTGTGGTTGATTGTTCTGTCCGTCTGCCACTTTCTGTCTCTCCTCTTTCCTGAATCCTTCATCTCAGAATCTCTCTGAGCCTTTGTCAATTTGATCTCTGAATCTCCAGAACCTGATATTTCAGGGTTCCTGCATGGGTCTCCACCTCCACGATATCGCCCAGCTTACGGCCGATCAGCGCCTTGCCCACGGGGGACTCGTTGGAGATTTTGCCCTTGAGGCTGTTGGCCTCGGTGGAACCCACGATCTTGTACTCCAGATCTTCATTATACTCAATGTCGCGGATCTTCACGCAGCAGCCGATGTTGATCTTGTCCAGATCCACCTCGTCCTCCACCACAACCTCCACGTTCTTTAATATCTTTTCCAGCTCCTCAATTCTCGCTTCGATGTCGCGCTGCTCGTCCTTTGCCGCGTCGTATTCCGCGTTCTCCGACAAGTCGCCCTGCTCTCTCGCTTCTTTGATTTTCTGTGCTACTTCCTGTCTTTTTACCACCTTGAGTTCGTGAAGCTCCTCCTCGTATTTCCTCAGCCCCTCATAGGTAAGTATATTCTTTTTTTCTTCCATAACTGATCGCCCTTCCATTTTTTATTCTATGGATTTTTAAACAGCTCTTAATTAACTTCCGTATTATACCCATTTTTCACCGCAGTGTCAAGGAATTTTAGTATTCCGGGGCGGCTCAGAGGGCGAATCGGGCCGGGATTTTCGCCTGTCGTTTCCTGCCTTAAATCCAGCCAGGGTATCTCTCGCGGTACTCGGCAGAGCCTCGTCATGACGATCCCGAACTCCGCATAAAGGTAGTCCTCCAGCTCCAGAAAGGCCTCGCTCTCCTCTCCGAAATACATCGCCTGGCGCAGCCTGGGCAGATAGGGGAGCAAAAGCTCCAGCGCCATTGAAAGGCTTTGCTCTCCTCTTTCCTCATCCAGAGAAACGCAGAGCCTGTCAAAGGGCCGACACCGGTACAGACAGGCGGCCCAGAGCTGCGCCGGAAGCTCTCCCTGCACGCCCCCGCTCTCAAAAAGAGGAGTCTCGCAGGAGCCCGGCCCGCAGCCGGTTTCCTCCTGGAAAAAAATCTGCTCCCGGCAGTCCCAGTCCCGCCCGGCCCGTTCGGCGGCCTGTGAGAGCAGACGCAGAGCCGTCTGCCCTTTCCACTCCCTGGGCCTTCCCCTGAAAAAGGTTTTCCCGCTGTACTGGGGCAGCAGCGCGTGGTAAATCTGCAGCCTTCCCGCCCCTGTGCGTCCCTGTCCCAGAAGGTAAGGGAAGTCCCTCCCCAGCCTTTTCAGGGGAAGCCCTGTCTTAACCAGTCTGCTTCCCGGCTCCGGGTACGCTCCATATGCAATTCCGCCAAAGAAAATTCTGCTGTAATTTGTCTCCATGGAAAAGCATATGTAGCCGCCTGCGTTCCTATTCCCCGAAAAGGGACAATATGGCATTTCCCCTCCCCGTCAGGAAAAGGAAATTCTTCACAGCTCCTGCTGCTTTCATCGCTGCCCGAAGATCTCCTCCACCGCATCGGAAAGCGCCTTAAAGGAATCCATCTCGTTGATCCTTCTGCGGAAGGAAGCCGCTCCCTTCCAGCCCGTGGTATACCAGGCGATGTGTTTTCGCATCTCCCTCACCGCCGTGTACTCGCCCTTGAGCTCAAGGAGCATCCGGGCATGGCGCAGAATGGTCTCCCGCATTTCCCCGCCGCCGGGCCTTAGAAGTGTCCGGCCGTCCTCAAGATAAGCCAGAATCTCCCGGAAAATCCAGGGATTCCCCCTTGCGGCCCTTCCCACCATGACGCCGTCGCACCCGGTGTACTCCATCAGGGAGCGGGCGCAGGCGCCGTCCGTCACGTCTCCGTTGCCGATGACGGGAATGGACAGGGCGTCCTTCACCCGGGCGATGATCTCCCAGTCCGCCTTTCCCGAATAATACTGCTCCCGGGTTCTGCCGTGGACGGCCACCGCCGCCGCGCCGCTCTCCTGGGCCACATGAGCCATCTCCACCGCGTTGACCGTGCTCTCGTCAAAGCCCTTGCGGATTTTCACCGTGACAGGCTTATGGATGGCCCTCACGGTCTTTGAGATGATCTCCCCGGCCAGCCTGGGGTTCTTCATAAGGGCACAGCCTTCCCCGTTGTTCACCACCTTGGGAACCGGACAGCCCATGTTCAGGTCCAGAATGGCAAAGGGCCTCTCCTCAATCCTCCTGGCCATCTCGCTGATGATCTGCGGATCTGAGCCGAAAAGCTGCAGCGATACCGGCTTCTCCCCGGGATGAATCTCCATCAGCTCATGGGTGTTTCTGTTGTTATAATAGATGGCTTTGGCGCTGATCATCTCCATACACGCCAGCCCCGCCCCCTGCTCCCTGCACAGCAAACGAAATGGCAGGTCTGTCACACCTGCCATGGGAGCCAGTATCAGTGGATTGTCCAGGATCACATTTCCGATCTGCAGCTTCCTCATTCTTTCCCGCTTCCCTCCTCCAGCAAAATCCCCGCGTCCTCATGGAGCACAAACACCCGGTAGTACAGACGCAGGGACTCGAACAGCTCCTGTCTTCTGCGGCGCACCTCCCCCACCAGAAGCCCGCTCCCCACCTCGTCATAGAGGTAGTCCTCCTGAGAAAATTCGGTGCGCAGGAAGACATTTCCATCCCCTTCGAACTCGATGGTGAAGATTCCCCCCACCTCCTCGGTAAAGAGGACACAGATAATGTGCAGCTCGTCCCGGATGGATTCCGGAAGCTGCGCAAACTGCCGGTTAAAGTAATATTTCTTTTCATAGGCATTGGCCCCGCAGAGCACAATCCTCTCCTCCTGCCCGGATTCCATCCCGCCAGCCTCCTCTCAGCTTCCCTGTGTCATACAATGTATCCCGCCTGCCGGCAAAGGGGCGGTACCAAAGGGGCGGTACCCTTACAGCGTCGCCGCCATCACCGCCTTGATGGTGTGCATCCGGTTTTCCGCTTCCTCAAATACCACCGACGCGGCGGACTCAAAGACCTCGTCCGTCACCTCCATCTGCGCGATGCCAAAGCGCTCGCCCATCTCCTGCCCGATCTTCGTCTTAAGGTCGTGGAAGGCAGGCAGGCAGTGCATGAAGATCGCCTGCTCTCCCGCATTCTTCATCACGCGGGCGTTTACCTGGTAGGGGGAAAGCTCCCGGATCCTCTCCTCCCATACCTCCTGCGGCTCTCCCATGGAAACCCACACGTCCGTGTAGATCACATCCGCACCCTTCGTCCCCTCATCCACGCTCTCCGTGAGGGTGATTGTGGCGCCGCTTTCCTGCGCGATGGCCCGGCATTTTTCTACCAGATCAGCGTCCGGGAAATATTTTTTGTCTGTGCAGGCGGTAAAGTGCATCCCCAGCTTCGCACAGACCACCATCAGGGAGTTTCCCATGTTATACCGGGCGTCCCCCATGTAGGTGAGCCTCACGCCCCTGATCCGCCCCAGCTTTTCCCGGATGGTGAGCACGTCCGCCAGCATCTGGGTGGGGTGGAACTCATTGGTCAGGCCGTTCCACACCGGAACATGGGCATACCTGGCCAGCTCCTCCACGATCTCCTGCTCAAAGCCCCGGTACTCAATGCCCTCATACATGCTCCCCAGCACTCTGGCCGTGTCCGCAATGCTCTCCTTTTTGCCGATCTGGGAGCCCGAAGGGTCCAGATAAGTGGTTCCCATCCCCAGATCGTGGGCTGCTACCTCGAAGGCGCACCGGGTTCTGGTGCTTGTCTTTTCAAAGATCAGCGCCACGTTCTTCCCGGAGTGCATGTCCTTTGTTGAAATACCCTTTTTTTTCTTTTCCTTCAGCTCCGCCGCCAGATCAACCAGACAAAGGATCTCCTCCGGCGTAAAATCAAGGAGCTTCAAAAAGCTTCTTCCCTTTAAATTCATTTCTCATATCTCCTCACGAGGCAGCGCCTGCCAGCCGAAAAAACGGATGACAGGCGCTGGCCGTCTTTCTGTCGGTTGCGTTTATTTCGTTTTGTCCCCTTTGTCCTCGGTCACAATCTCCTTAAGGGAGGCCGCAAGCCCCGCCATCCCCTGAATCTCGGAGGGGATGATCAGCTTGGTTGCCCTGCCGTCCGCCGCTTTCTCGAAGGCCTCAAGACTCTTGATGCGCAGAACCGCCTCGTCCGCGCCGGCTTCCCGGATCATTCTGATGCCGTCCGCGGTGGCCTGCTGTACCTTCAGGATAGCCTCCGCCTCACCTTCCGCCTCGCGGATCATCTTCTCTTTCTGTGCCTCCGCCCGCAGGATGGCCGACTGCTTCTCCGCCTCCGCCTCCAGGATGGCGGCGGCCTTCTTGCCCTCCGCCACGGTCACGCTGGCTTTCTTTTCGCCCTCGGCCCGGGTAACCGCCTCTCTTCTCTCACGCTCCGCCTTCATCTGTTTCTCCATGGCGTTCTGGATCTCGGCGGGAGGGATGATGTTCTTAAGCTCCACCCGGTTGACCTTGATCCCCCAGGGATCGGTGGCCTCGTCCAGGGAAGCGCGCATCTTGGTATTGATGGTCTCTCTGGAGGTCAGGGTCTGATCCAGCTCCAGTTCGCCGATGATATTGCGAAGGGTGGTGGCCGTCAGGTTCTCGATGGCCATGATGGGATTCTCCACCCCGTAGGCAAACATCTTGGGATCGGTGATCTGGAAAAATACCACCGTATCGATCCGCATGGTTACATTGTCCTTGGTGATCACAGGCTGAGGCGCAAAATCCACCACCTGCTCCTTTAAGTTGATCTTGCGGGCTACCCTGTCGATGATGGGCGTCTTGATATGCAGTCCCACCGACCAGGTCCCCTGGTAGGCCCCCAGCCGCTCCACCACATAGGCGTTGGCCTGCGGCACGATCTTTATGCAGGATGCCAGCAAGGCAAGCAGCACGATAAATATGACAAGAATTAAGATTTCCATTTTTACCTCCTCTTTCCTATTGTTCCTTCTCCTCAACCATCAGCTTTACCCCGCTGATGGCGCGGATCACCACTACGGTTCCCACAGGAAGGGCGGCGCCCTCCCTGACCGAACGGGCGCTCCACTCCTGCCCGTTCACAGTCACCTGTCCCACGCCCTGCAGGTTATCGATCTCGCTGATCACCACAGCCTGTTTTCCCACAAGGCTTTCCGCGTTGGTCTTTACCCGATCCTTATTAAAATATTTCACCGCGATGGGACGGGTAAAGTAGAGAAGCGCCAGCGACACCGCGCCAAAGAGCACGGCCTGCAGCCACAGCGGCGCGCCAAGCGCCGCGCTCACCGCAGCGATGAGCGCTCCTCCCGCAAACCAGATGGTGGTAAGTCCCAGTGTTACGATTTCAATTACGATACAGGCCACGAAAATAATCAGCCAGATTGTTGTAAGATTCATATTTGCTCCCATCTGCGCACCGTCTCATGACGGTACGGCCCTTTACCAGAATACGTGGTCGCCCAGCACATACCCTTCTCTCTTGCCGGCCCGTCTGAAGTGGGTCGCGCCTCCCACGGTGGTCTCCCCGTTGATCGCCGCCTGGGCCGCCTGCATACAGGCGGCAGGGGCGCTGTTGGCCTCGTATACTCTCGCCACCTTTCCGGTCATGGCCGGGGTGAACTGGCCGGAGGCATAGATGACAGAGTGAATGGTGTTGGGGTATGCGCCGCTCTTAACACGGTTCATCACCACCGCGCCCACGCCTACCATTCCCTCATAGGACTGGTTTCCGGCCTCACAGTAGATCAGCGCGCCCAGAAGCCGAAGCTCGTCGGCGTCCGCCGCCACAGCTCCGCGGTTTGCCCTGCGCCTTTCTTCCTCCGCCTTCTGCCTGCGCTCCTGCTCCTGGCGCTCTCTGGCTTTGATAACCTCCATACTCTCCGCCTCGTCGATGTGGAATTTCACATTGACATACTCGGAATTCACATATCCAATCTCATTGTTAAATGCGACGCTGATCCAGCCGTCCTTGACGGTGTCGATAAACTCCAGGGAATCCTCATAGGCGATCAGCCCGCAGGTCTCGGCCTCCTCGCTGGGGTCCGTCCTGACCCTGACGGCCTCCGCGTCCAGGGTGACGATCCAGTTTCCCACGTCCTCCGCCATGTTCTTGGCCTCCTCTCCGAACAGAAGGTACTCATCCCTGGCCCATCCGGTGACATTCCCGGACTTGAGCTTTGTCCAGCCATCGCTGCGCTCCAGGATGGTGCCGCCGCAATCCTTGTAGAGAACGCCCACCTTCTCGGAGTCCTCGTCGGCCTCGGCCCGGATGTTCAGGGCGTTGTCCACGTTGGCCATGGTCAGCTCCTGCTCCATTCTCTCCTTCTCCGCCTCAAATTTTTCATCGATTCCCGGGGGCGTCTCCTCCTCCGGCTCGCTCTGAGCCTCGCCCTCGCCGCCCGGCGTGAGTATCTCCGCCACGCCTACGCTTAAAAAATCATGGCCGCCCTTTCCCTCGCTGGCCCTGACAGTGATCTGATCGCTCAGACACAAAAAGAGAATGAGCACAAATCCCACTGCCGGAAATGACAGTTTTCTTCTCCGGTTCATTTCCTTACCTCCCATAATATGTTTCCCATAAACAGCGCCCTTATGAAGCAAAACTGCTTCCGGCGTGCGCCCTGCGGCGCGCGGTATCAGAGTATCATTTTCCGTTTACAGGAGTATATATACTCTATATATTACAAAATTATTACATCGAGTGTGAGTACATATTAACAAATCATCTTATGTTTGTCAAGAATTTACAAATCGAACCGTGCGGATTTGACTTTATTCGTTTTTTTTCCAAATATGTTACGTTTCTTTTACAACTTCCGGGATTTCCCGACACAAACCTCCACGGCTTTCATCACCGCCGCCCGAAGCCCCAGCTCCTCCAGGGCCTGCACGCCCTCGATGGTGGTCCCGCCGGGGGAGCAGACCATATCCTTAAGCTCTCCCGGATGCTTTCCCGTCTGAAGCATCAGCTTCGCGCTCCCCAAAATCGCCTGCGCCGCAAAACGGCCGGCCATGCTTCTCGTCATTCCCGCCTTTACGCCTGCGTCGGCCAGGGCCTCCGTGAACATGAACACAAAGGCCGGGGAGCTGCCGCTGACGGCCCCCACCGCGTCGATGAGCCCCTCCGGAATCTCCTGGGCCAGGCCAAAGCTCTCCGCCAGCGCCATACACCGGTCCATGTCCTCATCAGTCACCCGCCCGTTCCTGCACAGGCCGCTGCACCCCTCCCCCACCATGGCGGGCGTGTTGGGCATACAGCGCACCACCTTAAGGCTCCTGCCAAAGGCCTCCTCAATCCAGGCGATGGTTTTGCCTGCGGCGATGCTGAAAATGATGGTCTCCTCCCTCACACAGTCCCTGATCTGCGCAATCACCTCCGAAAGCATCTGAGGCTTTACCGCCAGGATCAGAAGATCTGACCGGGACGCCACATCCCGGTTGTCCGCAAGCGCCGTGATTCCGTATTCCTCTCTCACGGCCGCCCTGGTGGCCTGCGTTCTGGCCGAGCCCAGAATCTCCTGCGCACCCGCAACCCTTTTCTCCAGCATCCCGCCAATCATGGCCCTGGCCATATTTCCAAGCCCGATAAATCCTGTCGTCATCTCTGCCTCCTTCTCCCGTCTGCAGACGGCTCTTTAATCAGCAAAATTCTCCGCTGCGCCGGTACGCTCCCGCCGCCTGATACATCAGAAGCGCGGCGGCCACCGCCGCATTGAGGGACTCCAGTCTCCCCTCCATGGGGATCTTAAGCAGAAGATCCGCCTCCATGGCCGTCTCCCGGCGCAGTCCGTTTCCCTCGTTCCCTATTAAAAAGGCGCTTCCCTCCCCGTAGGAGATCTCATCATAGTACCGCTCCGCCTCAAGATGGGCCGCACAGATCCGGATCCTCTCCCGCCGCAGAAGCGCGATCGCCTCCTCAGGACGCTCCACCCGGAAAAAGGGAACCCGGAACAGAGAGCCCATGGTGGAACGGATGGTTTTGGGATTATAGATATCCACCGTCCCCCTGTTCATGATTACCCCGTCCACCCCCGCGCCCTCTCCCGTTCGCAGTATGGTTCCCAGATTTCCGGGATCCTGGATATCCTCCAGCACAAGGAACAGGGCCGGCCGCCCGCCCTGTCTCTGTCTGCGACCGGCCCGGGCCACCGCCTCCGGCAGGGAATACGCGGCCTGCTCCATCACAAAGAGTATCCCCTGGGGCGTCTGCGTGTCGGAGGCCTTTCGGAAAACCTCCTCCGATACCTGCTCCAGGGCGATATCCCTTTCCCGGCAGAGGAGGAGTTTCTTCCATATTAAAGGGTACTTATCCCCGCTCTCCATCTGCTCCCAGGTGGGCTGGCTCACACAGATTTCCCTGATCTGTTCCGGCGGCGCCTCCTCAAACATGCGGACTCCCTCCGCGATGAAAAGGCCGCTGTCGTTTCTGATCCGGGGTTTGTCCCTTAATGCGATAATCTGCTTTATCTTCTGGTTTGACAGACTGGTAATCATTTTCTGACTCTGCTCCCTTCAGGATCGAAACTGGCGACAGTTTTTCGTAAGGCGAAGAGAGTCTGCCCTCTCAGGCAGACCCCTTTTAACATAATTGTCTCTTTTAGATATCCCTGAGTGCTACTGGGACAACACCTTGCTTACCCTGAACTGATACTCCGGTATCTCCTTGCGCATATTCAGGGCCTCCTCGATATCGAAGTCCAAGAATTCGCCGTTCCTGTAGCCGATCACCCGGTTGCTCTTACCCTCGCAGAGAATATCCGCCGCGTAAGAACCCATGATGGATGCATAGAACCGATCCTTACAGGTGGGACTGCCGCCCCGCTGCATGTATCCCAGAATGGTGGCCCTGGTCTCGATTCCGGTGGCCGCCTCGATCCTCCTGGCCATGGAGGTGGAATGGCCGATGCCCTCCGCGTTCACAATGATATGATGGGTCTTTCCCCTCTTACGGTTCGTTATAATATTGTTGATGATATTCTGCTCATTGAAGTCGTACTTCTCCGGGAGAAGAATGTCCTCCGCGCCGTTGGCCACGCCGCACCACAGCGCGATGTAGCCTGCGTTCCTCCCCATAACCTCGATGATGTTGCAGCGCTCATGGGAGGATGAGGTATCCCTTACCTTGTCGATGGCCTGCATGGCCGTGTTAATGGCTGTGTCAAATCCGATGGTGTATTCCGTACAGGCAATGTCCAGGTCAATGGTTCCCGGAATACCGATGGTGTTGATGCCGTGTCTTGCCAGCGCCTGCGCTCCCCGGTAGGAGCCGTCCCCGCCGATCACGATAATACCGTCGATCCCATGCTCCCGGCAGATTTCGGCCGCCCGCTCCTGCACGTTCTCCTCCTTGAATTCCAGACATCTGGCCGTGCCCAGGATCGTACCGCCTCTCTGGATAATATCGGACACGTCCTTCTTTTCCATATCTACGATTTCTTCGTTCAAAAGACCCTGATAACCCTTTTTGATTCCCTTAACATTCACTCCGTTTCCGATCGCCTTGCGCACAATGGCACGGATTGCGGCATTCATGCCCGGGGCATCGCCGCCGCTGGTCAATACGCCAATGGTTTTAATCTCTTTCGCCATAAGTAGATACCGTCCTTTCCCTGTCCTCTATTTTAACTCTGTCCGGTAGAGTTTTCAATCTTTTTTCACATCCCACACAATTTTAATACTGTCCTGCCCATATCTCCCGCTCAGCCTTTGCGCCAGCTCCTGGTCCGCGCACACATTCCTGTTGGGCGGGAGCTTTTTCATGGCCCTGATGGATTCGATATAAATGACGACGCTGTCGTTTCCGTCGGAATCCGCCAGCAGGGCAAGCAGCTCCTGCTCGCCCGCCTCATAGCTCTCCTTATCCGGAAATTTGATCCACAGCTTTCTGGGGACCTCGTCAAAGGGGGTGATCCGCTCGCAGATCAGCTTTCCGTCCTTGTCCTCCTCCAGTGAGACCCGTCCTCTCACAAAAACCTTGTTCTCCTCTGTCAGCCTCGCGCTGTTTTTCTCATAGTCCCTGGGAAAAACCACCACCTCCACCGTGCCCAGCAGATCCTCCACCTGCAAAAAGGCCATGACCTTGTCGTTTTTGGTGTACTTGATCCTCTTGTCGGCGATCATACCGCCGATCACCGCCATGGCTCCGTCCCGCACCAGAGGCTCGTCGTTACCCTCCTCCAGCATAAAATCCGCGGTGGTGTTGGTGATCCCCTTTTTCCAGAGCGTCTCCCACTCCTCCAGGGGATGGCCGCTGACATAGATGCCCAGCACCTCCTTCTCAAAGGCCAGCATCATCTCTTTGGAATACTCTCCCACATCGGGAAGCCTTACGTCGAATTCCTGCTTCTGCTCCTCGTCCACGATATCGAACAGGCTCATCTGTCCAGCCATGTTGTTCTTTTTGTCGTGGACAATCCCCTCCATGATCTGCACATAGGCGCTCATGAACTGCTTGCGGGTTCCGGGAAGGCTGTCGAAGGCCCCTGCCTTGATAAAGTTCTCGATGGTCTTTTTGTTGATCTCCTTCTCCGCCAGTCTCGTGATAAAGTCCTTCAGGTTCGTGTAGGGCCCTCTGGCCTGCCTCTCCTCCACCACGGCGTCGATCACAGGACGACCGATGCTCTTGATGGCGGTGAGGGCATAGCGGATGGAATCCCCCCGCACGGAAAAGCCCCTCTCCCCCTCGTTGATATCCGGGGGCAGGATGGTGATTCCCATGCCCCGGCAGACCATAATATACTCCGCCACCTTTCTGGGATTGTCGATCACGGAGGTCATGAGGGCGGCCATGAACTCCACCGGATAATAGTATTTCAGATAAGCGGTCTGGTAGGCCACCACCGCATAGCAGACGGAGTGGGCCTTGGGGAAAGCGTACTTGGCAAAGTCCATCATATCGTCAAAGATCCGGGAGGCCGCCTGCTCGGAAATACCGTTCGCGATACACCCCGGCACCCCCTCCTCCTGATTTCCATAGATAAAATTCGCCCGCTCTTTCGCCATCACCGCCTGTTTTTTCTTACTCATGGCGCGGCGCACCAGATCGCTCCGGCCAAGGCTGTAGCCGCCCAGATCCCGCACGATCTGCATCACCTGCTCCTGATAGACGATACAGCCGTAGGTGTTGGACAGGATGGGCTCCAGCTGGGGGCAGACATAGGTGGTGTCTCCCATATTGTTTTTACCATTCACATACTTGGGAATAAAGTCCATGGGTCCGGGACGGTAGAGGGCGATCCCTGCAATGACATCCTCCAGGGTCTGGGGCTTTAGTTCCTTCATAAAGCTTTTCATCCCTCCGCTTTCAAGCTGGAACACACCGTCCGTCCTGCCGGAGCCAATGGATGAAAGCACCTTTTTATCGTTGAAATCCAGATGGTCGAGATCGAGATGCACGCCCTTATCCTTCTCCACCAGCTCCACCGTATCCCGCAGCACGGTCAGCGTCCGAAGCCCCAGAAAGTCCATCTTGAGCAGCCCCAGTTCCTCAATGGTCGTCATGATAAACTGTGTAGTGATGGAGCCGTCCGCTCCCCTTGAGAGCGGAACCAGCGTCTCCGCCGCCCTGGGGCAGATCACAACCCCCGCCGCGTGCATGGAGGTATGCCTGGGCAGCCCCTCCAGCCGCTTGCTCATATCGATCAGCTCCTTCACCTGGGGATCCGTCTCATACATTTTGCGCAACTCGGGATTGGCCTTCAGCGCCTGGTCGATGGTGATGTTCAGCACGTTGGGAATCCTGGGGATCATCTTGGCCAGAGAGTCCACAAAGGCATAGGGCAGATCCATCACCCTTCCCACGTCCCGGATCACGCCCCTGGCAGCCAGCGTACCGAAGGTGACGATCTGTACCACCTTATCGGAACCATATTTCCGGCTCACATAGTCGATCACCTCCTGCCGCCTTTCGTAGCAGAAGTCAATATCGATATCCGGCATGGAAATCCGCTCCGGATTCAGGAAACGCTCAAACACCAGATTATATCGGATGGGATCGATATTGGTGATCTTCAGGGTATAGGATACGATGCTCCCGGCCGCCGAGCCCCGCCCCGGCCCCACCATGATTCCGTTGGATTTGGCATAATTGATGAAATCCCAGACGATCAGAAAGTAATCCACGTACCCCATGTCGCGGATTACCCCCAGCTCATAGGCAAGACGCTGTCGCAGGGTCTGCCCTGTATCTTCGGCGGGGGTGTCCTCCTCCAGCACGAACTCCTCCCCGCCGTCCGGGCCCTGCACTTTTTTCCCGTACCGTTCCTTAAGCCCGTCGTCACAGAGTTTATTTAAGTAGCTCCAGGAGTCGTACCCCCTGGGTACCTCGAAGTGCGGGAGCTTGGTCACCCCGAACTCGATCTCCACGTTACACCTGTCCGCGATCCGCTGTGTGTTCTCCACCGCCTCCCAGGCATAGGGAAAGAGTCCCTTCATCTCCTCCTCGCTCTTGACATAATACTGTCCGCCCTCATAGCGCATCCTGTCCTCGTCCGCAAGCTTCTTTCCGGTCTGGATGCAGAGCAGGATATCGTGGGGCTTCACATCATCCGCAGTGGTATAGTGTACGTCGTTGGTCACCACCAGAGGAATGTCCAGCTCCTTACTCATCTGCATCAGCGTGGTGTTCACCATCCTCTGCTCCGGCAGACCGTGATCCTGCATCTCCAGGAAAAAGTTTCCCTCCCCGAAGCAGTCTGCGTATTTCAGGGCGGACTTCTTCGCCTCCTCCACAAGGCCCTTCTGGATGTAGCGTTGCACCTCCCCGGCCAGACAGGCGGAGAGGGCGATGATTCCCTCGTGGAATTCGTTCAGGATCTCCATGTCCACCCTGGGCCTGTAATAATATCCTTCCGTAAAGCCCCGGCTGACGATACGCATCAGATTGTCATATCCTGTATTGTTTTCCGCCAGCAGCACCAGATGGTAATACCGGTCCTCCCCGCCGGTGAGCTCCTTGTCAAAGCGGGAGTTGGGGGCCACATAGACCTCGCACCCCAGGACGGGCCGGATCCCCTGGGCCTTACATTCCTTATAAAAATCGATCACGCCGTACATCACGCCGTGATCCGTGATGGCGGCGCTGTCCATTCCCAGCTCCTTTACTCGTCTGACATACTCTGTGATTTTATTGGAACCGTCCAGCAGACTGTATTCCGTGTGGACGTGCAGATGGGTAAATGCCATGTGGTTTGCCTCCTTCTCAGGCATCCGCAGCCGGCCCGGGCGGGAACCGCTGCGGCTGTCTCCGGATGTCTTTTGCAGTGTCTGGTCTTATCATAACAAAAAAGAAGGGGGTTTGCCAGCGGGAAATTGCCGCTTTGGAAAAACGCAGACAAAAAGCCCGGAGAGCGGGCAATTCTTTGCCGCCGCTCTCCGGGCTGTGTTTTGTCATTTATTCTGATTCTGCCAGAGTCTTTCGTCGATTTTCCGGATGGTCTCCTCGCTCAGGTAAGGGGCGATCCTCGAGAACTGAGACCAGGTGAGGGTGGTTCCTGTATCTGTCAGGGCAAGGAGAAGCTCGCAGGCTTTCTCCTCGTCCAGGTAGATGATCACATCCTCGAGAGCATCTTCATCCGTAAATGTGTATTTTCCGTCCCTCACAGCCTCTGCCAGGTACTGACCGGACGTGCGGGCGTCGGAGTAGATCAGAAAGTCGCTGAGCTCCTGCCCGTCCAGAGCAATCCCGTTCTCCAGCAGCGCGCCCAGAACCTGGCTGACCTTTTCCGCCTCCATATAAGGGAGCGCCGCCAGGAGCGCTTTCTTATCCGCCTGTCCCTCCTTTGCGATCTCCTCCAGAACCAGATCCCCGTACTCCTCCGCCTCGGAATAGTAAACGGCTCCCGCGCTGCCCGCCTGCGTTCTGTCAAAGCGGATCTCCAGGGCTTTGAGCTTACCGCCCTGTCCCACCATCTTGATCACATTCCTGCCTTCCTTCAGGCCGATGGTCCGGGATGTGCTCTCCCCCGTCTCGTTGAGGGTCTCTACCTCCCCGTCCGGACTCACATATATGATCTTAAACCGTCCCTCCAGAAGCTCAAAGGCGATGTCGATCTGCAATTCCGACTCCTCCTGAACCTTCTCGATCAGGATGGTCTCCGAACCGTTCAGAAGCAGGCCGGAGCAGGTCACTCCCCGGCTGCCTCCCGAATAGATGAAGGCGCTGCGCTGGCCGCTTATATCCTTCCCCGCCAGGAGCGTATCGTCATCATAAGCCTTCCAGGCCTTTCCCCCGTGACTGACTGCCATGCGCGTTTTCAGGAAATCGTCCACATCATAGTCGAAAACCCGGTCAAGGAGCTTCCCCCAGAAGGAAGTCCATGCGGAATCCTCCCCGAACGAGGAGACCTCGTCCGCAGAAGCACAGGCATCCGTTCCGGCCTTCTCCGGCGTGCTCTTTTCCGCGATCTGAAGGGGCATGGCCTGCGGCCCTGCCTGCACGCTGCCGCAGGCGGAAAAAAGCGCCACCGCCAGAGCGGCGCAGAGGGAGACCGCCGCTCTGCTTCTGCCCTGTTTTTTGTACCGAAGGATCCCCTTAAGCCGCTCCTTCAGATCCCCCTTCCTCTCCAGAAGGGTGGTCGAAAACATATTTTTATCCATCCCCATATCCCTCTCCGCCGTATTGATCAGAAGATTACCGTACGCCCGCTTACCCTCCCGGGTGAGAAGCCCCAGCACCGCCTCGTCACAGGAAAGCTCGCAGTCTCTGTTAAACGCCCTCCCCGCCAGATAAACAACCGGATTAAACCAGTGAATACAGAGCAGAAGCTGATACAGCCATTTGTACCAGAGATCCCTGCGCTTTACATGGATCAGCTCGTGGTGGAGAATCAGGATCCGGCGTTTCGGATCCTCCTCCCGAAGGGGAAGGACAATGACGGGCCTTACAGGCCCGACCGTCAGGGGGCTGGATACAGAGGCGCTCTCACACAGGGCAGGCGTTCTTTTCAGGGAGAGTCTGCGGCACAGCTCCTGCATCTGAAGGTGTATTCCCGCATCCGTCACCTCCTGACTGTCCTTCCGGATCCGCCGGTTAAAATTCCGGTAATTCATCATCTTTACGGTCAGGGAGAGAGCGGCTCCAACCAGCCAGATCACACAGACCGCCGACAGAGCAGCGTCTCCTGCATACAAAGGATGGACAACGGCTCCTTCCGCCTTCACCCGCGGCCGGTGTGGTAATGCGGTCTGTTCCGCCGGATTTGCGGCCTGGCCTGCGGAGGCATCTTCCACGTCTGCGGCTGCTGCAGACATGGAAGACACCTCCTCTGCCTGCAAAAGGGAATCCGAAATCCGCTCCTGCTCTGTCACCCCAACAGAAAGCCATTCTCCCACTCCTGTCTCAAAATGGACCGGCAGGATGAGCCTGACGATCAGCACAAGCCAGATATAGTAGCTCCACCTTCTGGAAAAGCATTTTCCCGTAAGCGGACGCAGAAGCAGAATTACCAGCCCCGTCAGAGCGCCCGACAGGGACAATGACAGGACGCACAAAAATAATTGTCTCATGTTTCCTCCGCTCCCTTCAACAGTTCTGATTGAAAAAATCCCGGAGCTCTTCGATCTCCTGCCGCGTCAACGCCTCGCTGCTCACCAGCGCCGCCGCCAGATTCCGTGAGCTTCCCCTGAAAAATTTATCCACAAAGTTTCTGGTTTCCTCCTGCACGTACTCCTCCCGCCTGATACGGGGCCGGTAATAATAGACCTCCCGCTTTTCCTGACATACCACGCCCTTTTTCACAAGCCGCTGAATCAGCGTGAGAACCGTGGTGCGCTCCCAGCTTTTGTTTGCGCTCAGGCGGCTGCGGATCTCAGCGGCGCTCAAAGCCTCCTGTGCGGCCCAGAGAACCTCCAGTATTTCGAGCTCCGCGTCGGAGACTGTTATTTTCTTCTCCATTGGCACTCCTTTCCGGTCTACTTTTGTAGACATTTTTAGTCTACAACTATAGACAGAAAATGTCAAGCTGCGCGGGGGACTTTCAGACGAAATTTTCCGCGAATTGTTCTTTATATTAAACAGGCAGTCCGCGCCGTGCGAACTGCCCCTGTCCTTAAACCTTCTTCTTTTATCTCTCCACCCGCATGGGATTGTTCAGAAAATCCTCATAGGAAAGACGGATTCCGTCCTCCAGCTCCGTCTTATACGTCCAGCCGAGCCCTGCCGCTTTGGACACGTCCAGAAGCTTTCTGGGCGTCCCGTTGGGCTTACTCGTATCCCAGCGGATCTCTCCCTCAAAGCCCACCACTCTGGCCACCAGCTCCGCCAGCTCTCTGATGGTCAGCTCCTTTCCGGTGCCCGCATTGACCGTCTCATTGCCGCTGTAGTTGTTCATAAGGAACACGCACAGCTGCGCCAGGTCGTCCACATACAGAAACTCCCGCAGGGGCGAGCCGTCCCCCCAGCAGACCACCTCCTTTTGCCCTTCCATCTTCGCCTCGTGGAAACGCCGGATCAGGGCGGGAAGCACATGACTGTGGTCGGGATGATAGTTGTCGTTGGGCCCATAAAGATTGGTAGGCATCACGGAAATGTAATCCGTCCCGTACTGGCGGTTTAAAAACTCGCAGTATTTCAGCCCGGAAATCTTGGCCAGGGCATAGGCCTCGTTGGTCTTCTCCAGCTCGGAGGTCAGAAGGACGCTCTCCTTCATGGGCTGGGGCGCCATGCGCGGGTAAATGCAGGAGGAGCCCAGAAATTCCAGCTTTTTACAGCCGTTCTGCCAGGCGGCGTGAATCACATTCATCTCCAGGATCATATTGTCGTACATGAAATCGGCCAGCGCGCTCTGGTTGGCATTGATGCCCCCCACCTTCGCCGCCGCCAGGAACACGTACTCGGGTTTTTCCTGCGCGAAGAAAGACTCCACCTCCTCCTGGCGGCAGAGATTCAGATCCGCGTGGGTGCGGGTAATCATATTGGTATAACCCTGCCGTTCCAGCTCGCGGATGATAGCGGAACCCACCATCCCCCGGTGACCAGCCACATATATTTTCGCATTTTTTTCCATCATAGCCAAACCTCCATGTCTGCGTAATATTTTTTCTGTTTCATACAGGATTTTACAGAAATTTCCCGGCGTTTTTAATGTCAGATTCCCGCTCCTGTTAGCACAATATTGGTTTTTTGATTCAGTTTTTCCAGAGCCTTCTGTACTCCCCGGGCGTGATTCCCTCGGCCTTTTTAAAACAGCGGGCAAAATAATTGGAATCCGGCATGCCCGATTCAAGCCCCACCTGCTCTATGGACAGATCCGTAAACCGCAGAAGATTTTTGGCCCTGGTGATACGCGCGGAAAACACATAGGACATGATGGTCATGCCGTAGGCTTCCTTAAATATTTTTGTGAGATAATATCTGTCGATGAAAAACATACGGGACAGCTCCGGCAGCGAGATCTTCTCCCGAAAGTGCTGATCCAGATATTCCCTGACCGCCGTCAGCTCCATCCGCTTTTTGGAGACCGTCCTGTTCTCAGGGTGCCAGGAGTAGGACATCAGCAGGGTGAGAAGACGGCTCAGCTCCTGATTGATCCGCATATCCCGGATATAATCCGGCGCGCCCGCAATCCGCTGCAGCTTTGTGAGCGCCTGCACAATTTCAGAGACACTCTCCGGATGGAATACCGGCGCCCCGCCCCGCTCCTGATATTTATGATAAACGGCGGGCAGCTCCGGCCCATAAAAATGGCACCACTTAAGGGTCCAGAGATCTTTTTCCGTCCGGTGGGCATAGGGCCTGTGACAGTCGATAAAAACCACATCCCCGGCGGCGAGCCCGTATCGCTTCTTATTATAAATAAGCTCCCCTGAGCCGTCCACCACCACAAAGCACAGAAAGGAGTTCAGATTCTCCCGGGCGCTGGTGTGGGGCCTGGTCGCCGCAAGGCTCCCCGCCTCCTGCAAATGCAGAAGGGACGTGCGCGCAAAGTCCGAGGGCGTGTAGAGGATCCTCTCAGATCTGACGGAAGATTCATTTGTAAAGAATGTTTCGTTTGCCACCGGATATCTTTTCCTCCTCTGTTCCCGCCAGGGGCCTGTCTTTCGATCAGTAACTTATCTATAAGTATATCCGCTTCTGTCCCTGAAATCAATGTTTGCCATTTCCCGCGGCCTCGGGTATAATCAGAAGCAGAAAAGGAGGTTAAGCCTGAAAAGGAGCACGACAACAAACGCTGTCACGCTTCGCGAGCCAGCTTATTGTAATAAAAATGGATATCGAATTCAGAAAAATAACGGAGTTCCCCCGCGGGACCCTCGCTGCGCTTTTGAGGGACGGCTATTCCTTCGAGCCGCAGTTCGAACGCGGCTGGAACAGACAATGGCAGGAGTTTGACGACTTCTTTTATGATAATCCCCGGATCGCCGAGTCCTGCGGATTTATGACCGTCCTGGAGGGAGAGCCTGTGGGCTTTGTGACCTGGAATCCTACAAACATGCCTGAATCAATCGAGGTGGGGCACAACTGCATCTCCACCAGGCACAAGGGGAAGGGATATGGCAGACGCCAGATGCAGGAGGCTGTCAGGCGCATAAAGGCCCGGGAACCGGAGCGGATCACCGTCTGGACAAATGAGATCTGCGTTCCCGCCCGGCACACCTATGAGAGCGCGGGCTTTCAGTTTGTGGAAAGAAGCGAGGAACCCATCTCCCCCTACGCCGGGGAGAGAATTCACTACGAAATCCGAAGAGGAGCGAAAAGATGATTATCCTGATCGCAGGCGCATCGCACACCGGCAAGACTGCTCTTGCCCAGCGACTGCTGGAAAAGTACAGCTATCCGTATTTATCCATAGACCATCTGAAAATGGGCCTGATCCGCAGCGGAAAGACGGATCTCACCCCTGTAAGCAGGGAGGAGGATCTGACGCAATACTTATGGCCCGTTGTCCGTGAAATGATTAAGACGGCCGTCGAGAACGGACAGCACCTCATCGTCGAGGGGTGCTACATCCCCTTTGACTGGGAAAAGGACTTTACCAGGGAATATCTGGAACACATCAGATACTGTTGTCTGGTCATGAGCGAAAAATATATCCGGAATCATTTTGACGACATAAAACGATATGCAAGTGTCATTGAGAATCGTCCGGAGGATGAGGACTGCACTCTGGAAAGCGTCCTGAGAGACAATGCACAGGTTGCAGAGCTGATCCACAGGCATAATGGAAACTGTATCCTGATCGATGATGAGTACAAAACCGATATCGATCTGTATCAGGAGGAATGATCATGCAAACTGTCCTGCAAACCGAAAGACTGACCCTGCGTCCCCTTGCCCTCAGCGATGCGGACACTGTTCATGTTTATGCCTCCGACCCGGAGCTGACCCGCTATATGCTGTACCTGCCGAACGAGACCCGGGAGGAAACCCTGGCATTTTTATCGCAGGCGGCAGAGGAGTGGCAGAAGCAGGCCCCCGCCTTTTTTGAATTTGCCATCGTCCTTGAGGGTGTGCAGATCGGGGCCGTTTCCATATATTTAAATGAGGACAGAACGAAGGGAGAGCTGGGCTGGATCCTGAATCGGGATTACCACGGGAAAGGCTATGCCGCCGAGGCCGCCCTGGCCGTGGAGGAATTTGCCGTCCGCCAGCTGCGGGTCAGGAAGCTGATCGCCCACTGCGACTTTAGAACCCCCTCCTACCGGCTGATGGAAAGGCTCGGCCTTACCCTGGAGGACGATACCGGGACGAGAGCCTGCCCCAAAACGGGCGAGACTGCCAGGGAGCTGATGTACTCCCGGAATTATATCTGATGCTTCGCAGGCTCTTTTTTTGCCTGATCCAGTTTGATCAGCTTCCGGCTTATATTTTTCACAGCAGACTTTCAGGCTTTTGGCCCGCAGATTTTCTTCGGCTTTCACCTCCACAGGAACGATACCAGTGGCTTCCTGTCAGGCCTTTCCTTCCAGGCAATCAGATCATCCATTGCGTGGCGTAACCACATTTTTCATGACGGTCTTTTTTGTTTATATTACAATTTATCCGACAATTTCAGGGTTTATATTACATTTTTTATGATTATCATGATGTTAAAAAATCCCCCTTCCGAATCTCTCCGGAAGGGGGTGTATTTTTCCGTCAGGCGCTGTCCCTTATAAGTATTTTTTGAGCGCTTCTGTCTTATCCAGCTTCTCCCAGGGCAGATCCAGGTCGTTGCGGCCGAAATGTCCGTAGGCTGCTGTCTGTTTGTAGATGGGACGACGCAGATCCAGCATCTTAATGATGCCTGCCGGGCGCAGATCGAAGTTCTCCCGGATGATCTCCACCAGCTTCTCCTCGGAGAGCTTTCCGGTTCCGAAGGTGTCCACCATGACGGAGGTGGGCTGGGCCACACCGATGGCGTAGGAGAGCTGGATCTCGCACTTGTCGGCCAGCCCTGCGCCCACAATATTCTTGGCAACATAACGGGCCGCGTACGCCGCGCTTCTGTCCACCTTGGTGCAGTCCTTTCCGGAGAAAGCGCCGCCGCCGTGACGGGCGTATCCGCCGTAGGTATCCACGATAATCTTACGTCCCGTAAGGCCGGCATCGCCGTGAGGTCCGCCGATCACAAAACGCCCCGTAGGGTTGATGAAATATTTGGTATTCTCATCCAGAAGCTCTTTGGGGAGAATCGGATCGAAAACATATTTCTTAATGTCCTCGTGGATCTGCTCCTGTGTCACATCCTCGTCATGCTGGGTGGAAAGAACCACCGCCTCCAGGCGGATGGGCTTTCCGGCTTCGTCATATTCCACGGAAACCTGACTCTTGCCGTCGGGCCTTAAATAACGAAGGGTTCCGTCCTTACGCACTTTGGTAAGCTGGCGGGCCAGCTTGTGGGCCAGGGAGATGGAGTAGGGCATATACTCCGGCGTCTCATTGGTGGCATAGCCAAACATCATACCCTGATCGCCTGCGCCGATGGCCTCAATCTGGGCGTCGGTCATTTTATTCTCCGCAGCCTCCTGCTGTTTTGCCTCAAGCGCCCTGTCAACGCCCATGGCGATATCCGCGGACTGCTCGTCGATGGCAACGAGCACAGCGCAGGTATTGCCGTCAAAGCCATACTCGGATCTGGTGTAGCCGATCTCCCTGACGGTATCGCGCACGATCTTCTGGATATCCACGTAAGCGGTAGTGGTGATCTCTCCCGTCACCAGCACAAAGCCCGTGCAGGTCGCAGTCTCACAGGCCACACGGCTCATGGGATCCTTCTCCATACATGCGTCCAGAATCGCGTCAGAAATTGCGTCGCACACCTTGTCGGGATGCCCTTCGGTCACTGACTCCGAAGTAAATAAATGTTTTTCCATTTCGTTCCTCCTTTTGTTAATTACAGAAAATTAAGCAGAGGGATTTCTCCCTGCCCGCCGCGCGCCCCATGCGCCGCTTTAGCGGCATACTTCCTCTGCATGGGGCTGCGCAATCGAGTAGGGGAGGATTTTTCCCCTACTCGCGCGCGGCCCACACGTCGCTTTAGCGGCATATTCCTCTGTGTGGGCCTGCGCATAAAAAAATCCGCTTACAAGAAGCGGACCTGACAAACGATACTCAAATCCTCTTATTGTTCGACTCGCCTTACGGCTGCTTATTCGCTCAGGTTGGCACCTTCCATCTCGGGGTTGCCGTGGCTTCGCAGGTCCTCTGTACCTCCACCACTCTGAATAAGAGATTCTTCACAATATTGAATTTTCATATCTGGATATAGCCTACACCATATGCGGGCTTTTGTCAACGTGTTTTTCAGCCTGTTTTCAGACGGAACTTTTTCAGCTCCCTCTCTGAGCTGACCTTCTCGATCTGGGCGCCGAGACTGCGCAGCTTCAGATCGAAATCCTCATAGCCCCTCTCAATGAAACGGATATCGTCGATCACCGTATCTCCCTCCGCCGCCAGGGCCGCGATCACAAGCGCCGCTCCCGCCCGCAGATCCGGTGCGCTGATGCTCGCGCCGGTGTAACGGCTCACACCGTCGATGATGGCCGTATTGCCGCCCTCCACCTTGATGCTCGCCCCCATCCGTGTGAGCTCATCCACATATTTGAAGCGGTTCTCGAAAATACTCTCCGTCACAATGCTGGTTCCCCTGGAAAGGCCGAGCGCCACTGTGATCTGTGGCTGCATATCCGTGGGAAATCCGGGATAGGGAAGGGTCTTTACATGGGTATGGGTAAGAGGCTTGGCCGCAACCACTCTCACCGCATCGTCGGACTCCTCCACCTCACAGCCGATCTCTGTGAGCTTGGCGCTGATGGACTCCAAATGCTTGGGGATCACGTTCTTTACCGTCACGTCCCCTCTGGTCACCGCCGCGGCGAACATGAAGGTTCCCGCCTCGATCTGATCCGGGATGATGGCATACTCCGTGCCGTGGAGCCTGGCAACGCCCCTGATCCGGATTACATCCGTACCGGCTCCCTTGATCACGGCGCCCATGCTGTTTAAGAAGTTGGCAACATCCACCACATGGGGCTCCTTGGCCGCATTCTCAATGATGGTCTGCCCTTCCGCCATCACCGCCGCGATCATCACGTCGATGGTGGCTCCCACGGAAACCACGTCCATATAGATATGGCCGCCCCTGAGCCGTCCGGTCTCCGCGATCACCAGACCGTGCTCGATCCTCACATCTGCCCCCAGGGCGCGGAATCCCTTTATATGCTGGTCGATGGGGCGAAGGCCGATGTTGCAGCCTCCCGGCAGGGTTACCTGCGCTCTTTTATACTTTCCCAGCAGCGCTCCCAGAAAATAATAGGAAGCACGGATCTTTTTGATAAAATCGTCGTCAATGACCATATCTCTGATGGTCCTGGCACAAATGCTGACCGTGTGTCTGTCGATCCGCTCCACACGGCCTCCAATGTTCTCAATCGCCTGAAGCATCACATTGGTGTCCCGGACATCCGGCACATTCTCTATCAATACGGTTTCATCCGTCATGATCGATGCCGCGAGAATAGCAAGAGCCGCATTTTTGGCTCCGCCAATCTCCACCTCACCCACCAGTGGATTACCGCCTTTCACTGCATATTGTTCCATAGTATTCCTCTATCTATACGAAAGCCAAATTCCTCTGATCACACACGCACTGCCTGCGTGTTATCCCCCGAACCGCCTCAATTACCCGGCGGCTGTCCCCACAATACTGATCGGGCAGGGACGGGATCTCCCTGCTCCACCCGTCGTCTTCTCTGCAACAGTTCATTGCATCCTGTACATTATATCCCACATTGTATCTGTTTGTAAATATCAAACATCAGTTCAGATATTTCAGAGGATCCACCTGGGAGCCGTTGATCAGGATCTCAAAGTGCAGATGAGGCCCTGTGCTCACTCCCGTATTGCCGCTGAGCGCGATCTTCTGGCCCTGGGAGACCGTCTGTCCGGCGGATACCAGCACCTTGCTCAGATGCCCGTATCTGGTCTGCCGTCCGTCCGGATGGTTGATATAGACCACATAGCCGTAGCCGCTTCCCCAGCCGGCCTTTGCCACCGTGCCGCCGCAGGAGGCGTTAACCGCGGTTCCCGTGGGGGTCGCCCAGTCGATTCCCTTGTGGTAGGTGCTCGCCCCTCTGGTCGGCCTGCTTCTGCGGCCAAAGCCGGAGGATTTGCGCCCGCCTGCAATGGGCTTGATATAGGTGGGAGGAATTTTGGTTCCCCGCTCCACAATCTTGGGAACCGCCCTGTAGGTAACCTCCTCCTTGATAATATCCCTGTCCGTCTCCTTATCATTTTCAAAGGTCACCAGCGCGATCACCCTGCGGTGTCCCGCAGAGGGCTCCTGCAGCGTCTCCCGCCGTGTCGTGTACCAGTCGTCGTTGTCCACGTAAATGACCTCTTCCTCGTAGTCCTCCTCGTAATACATCTCCTCCTGACGCACCACCGCCAGCTTCGGCTCGGGCACCGTGATGATCAGCTCCTCCCCGACCCGGATCATGGAATTTTCATCCTCCAGGGAATCGTTCATCTCGATCAGCCTTTCCATGGGGATATTGGTTTTGATGGCAATCTCGGAGAGAGTGTCGCCGGAGATTACCTCGTACAGGTCATTTTTTTCCTCATCCTGCGTGACCTCCCGGATCGCCGCATCCAGACCGGTGAGCTCCTCCTCCTTCAGATAAGCCTCCACCACCTCAATGGTATCGCCGTATTCCATGGAAATCAGCCCCAGGTCATAATCCTCAAAGTCCTTCTCCCCGGCAGGCTCGGCCTCCTCAAAAACCGTAGTCAGCTCCGCCTGGATTCCCGCCTCCATAATGATGGCTTCCTGCGTCTGCTCCGCCGCCTCCTCCCGGGTCTGAATCCGGGTGGTAAGGACGGGAAGCTCCCTGGTATTGTCCAGATGCAGTTCCACCTGATACCTTCCCGCGCTGTCATATTTATCCAGTGCCGCCTGCAAAAGAGAGACAACCTCCTCCCTGCTTGCCAGGTTCACCATATACTCATTGATCTTAACCACATAAGATCTGTGCAGCGTCTCCTTCACGGCGGATGTGAGCACCCGGGTCATGCGCTCCATAATCTGTCCGGGCTCGTCGATCTTTCCCCAGAGGACTTCGCTTCCAACCACCTCCAGGTCGCTCTCCATGAGCATCAGCTCCTGACTTCCCGAAGCCACCTGACGCCTGGCTTCCCGCACAAGCTCGTCCGCTTCCCCGGGATCGGAAACCACTCCCACCTCCTGGCCATTTAAGATCACCGCAAACATATTATTACCCAATTTTTCAAATGGTACAAATGACGGCAGAAAAAATATACTGGCAATTACTGCCAACATCCTGATCTTAAGAGCCCTGATTCTGAGGCTTTTGTAATATCCGGTGAATAATCTCATATGTCAACTCCCATGCGTATTTTCTTATATTGAAAAGTGTCAGAATTTTTGAATATGCCCGCGCTTTCTCAAACGCTCCATTCATTTTAACAATAATCATTTTACTTGTAAAGTGTCGGTTGATTCTGGTAAAATAATTCAGATAATCAGAACAGGGGCAAAGTCCGGAGGGTAAAATGAAGCAGATTATTTTTCACATAGACGTCAACTCCGCGTTTCTGAGCTGGAGCGCACAGAAACGTCTTGAAAAGGGGGACCCGGTGGATCTTCGCACGATCCCCTCCATCGTGGGGGGCGATCAGGAGCTCCGCCACGGGGTTGTGCTGGCCAAATCCGTCCCCGCCCGCAGATACGGCATCCTCACCGGGGAGCCCATCGTCAACGCCCTGCGCAAGTGCCCCTCTCTGACAATCGAGCCGCCGGATCATAAGCTCTACCACGAAAAAAGCCGGGCTCTCATGGCCTTTCTGTCCCGGATCTGCCCGGAGATCGAACAGCTCAGCGTGGATGAATGCTTTATGGATTTTACCCCCATCAGAAATCGTTTTCCTTCCCCGGAGCAGGCTGCCGAAACCATCAGAAACCGTATCCGGGACACCTTCGGTTTCACTGTCAACATCGGCATCTCCGACAAAAAGGTGCTGGCCAAGATGGCCTCCGATTTCAAAAAGCCGGATCTGGTACACACGCTCTATTCCTCCGAGATTGAGGAAAAAATGTGGCCGCTTCCCGTCTCTTCCCTGTATATGTGCGGCAAATCCAGCACACAGGCGCTCAGAAAGCTGGAGATCCGCTCCATCGGCGATCTGGCCAGAGCGGACAGGGATGTTCTTTCCTCACACCTGAAAAGCCATGGTCTCATGCTCTGGGAATTCGCCAACGGTATCGACGACTCCGTGGTTGTCTCCGCCCCGGAGCAGGCCAAAGGAATCGGCAACTCCACCACTCTGCCGGGAGATCTTCTGCACAGGCAGGAGGCCTTCCACTGTCTTCTCTCCCTGTGCGACAGCGTTGCCATGCGCCTTCGAAAGGCCGGGCAGCTGGCGGGTATGGTCAGCGTGGAGATCAAATACAGCAGCTTTAAAACCGTCTCTCACCAGACGACTCTCTCCGTACCCACCAATACCTCCGCAATTCTCTATGAGGTGGTCTGCCAGCTCTTTGAGGAGCTCTGGAACGGATCCCCCATACGCCTTCTGGGGGTGCGCTCCTCCCGCCTCTGCGACGCCACAGAGCCCGTCCAGCTCTCCCTCTTTGACTGGGCGGCCACAGACACAGGCCGCGTCGGCGTCCGAAGCCTGACGCCGGATCGTTCCCCGGGCACGGACGCCTGCGAAAAAAACGGACCGGCCAGCGCCGGCGGCACACACGGGCGCGCCGTCAGAAAAGGCAGCCCCGCCTTTCCCTCCCGGGAAAAGCTGGCCGCCCTTGATAAGTCTCTGGATTCTATCAGGGAAAAGTACGGGGAATCCGCCGTCGTGCGGGGCAGCTTCCTGAAAAGAGACGCCCCTAAAACAGCCCCAGAATCCTCGCAAAAGTGACCGCGATATTGGCGATGGATGTGACCATGGTGACGATCACGAAAAACAGCATCATCTCGCTGTTCTTCGAAATTTTGCTCTGCTCTTCCCTGAGCTGGGCGGTCTGCTTGTCCAGCTCCTCGATCATGGCCGCCTGTACATTGCGGTAAACCTTCACATTGTCCGTGTGCAGGTAATCCTCCAGATTTTTGAACTGTCCCTCCAGTCTCGTCTGAATGTCCTCCAGCTCCCTGGTGAGCTGTTCGATGCTCTCAGGATTTTCTCTGATTTCGGCAATCCTGGCCAGGGATTCGTTCAGTGTCTTATTGATCCCGGCGATGGAAAGGTCGGAGGTCTCCTTAATCTTTGATACGGAAACGCTCTGCACCTCCCCGGCCATCTGCCCGAAGGTCGTGCTGGCCCGCTCGGCCAGATCCTGCACTCCCTGGGCGCTCTCGATATTCTTCAAATTCAGTTTGCGCATTTCCTGGAGACAGTCGTCATACTTTCCCATCTGATCCTTAAAAAGGGTAAGCTGCTTCTCCAGATTTTCAAGGGCGGCCGCGTCGGCAGCCGCATTCGCACGAATGATTTCCTGTGAATTTAATTTTTCTGAAATTTTGTCCATAAAATTATCCATTGTTCTTCCTCCGGATGCACTTCTTCTTTGGGCCGCATCAGCATACTCTCTAAGTATATCATGTAACCGGCAATTTTGCACGTTTTTTCTGATCCCCCGTTTTTGTGCATCCTGCATATTTTTTTGTTTCCATGTTTTTCTATATTGTAATAATTAACGGTAAATTCATACCGTATTCATAGTTTATTCATAACTGGGTGGTATATTATATTTAAATCAGACAGGAAATACAGATTGTTTTTAAGACACAGACAGATAAATTTTTTCATAATAGCCCGGGCGCAGAAATGTGTCCGGGCACTCCTCATTTATGAGGGTCCGGGCCATCCATGATTCACAGTGGCAAAATATATTTCAGCCCGTGTACTCTGTCTACATACAAATCCCACAAAAAATCAGGGCTGCCCGCCGGATCCGGGATCCGTAACAGACAGCCCTGTGAAATGCTTTTCAGTTGCTGCTTTTACTGATACTGAGCACCTCGTCGTTTAAGGAAAGCATCTTGGAATCCAGCTCAGATACCATTCTGGCGCATTCGATTAGTTCATTTTCGATCGCCTGGGGAACCTTTCCTTCGAACTTATAGTGAATCTTGTGCTCCAGGCTTGCCCAGAAGTCCATGGCCACGGTACGGATCTGAATCTCCACCTTGGTATCCACGATTCTGTCGGACAGATAAACCGGCACCGAAACCAGCATGTGATAGCTCTTGTAGCCGCTGGGCTTGGGATTCACCAGATAGTCCTTCACGGCGATCACCTTGATATCCCCCTGATTGGTAATCATCTCCGCAATTCTGTAAATATCTGATGTAAAGGAGCAGATCACACGGATTCCCGCGATATCATTTACATACTGAACCATATTGTGGATGGTGGATTCATGGCCCTGCCGCTTCAGCTTCTTGACGATACTCTCCGAGGTCTTGAGTCGGGACTTGATGTGTTCAATGGGATTATATCTATGTACATGCTGAAATTCATCATTCAAAATCTCCAGCTTGGTCGAAATCTGCTTCAGCGCGGAACGATAAATCAGAATGACCTCCTCCCAGCTTTCCACCTCGCTGTCCCTCTCCTGCCTTAATTCCATTTTCTCACCCGCCTTACCTTTTTGATCGAGCAGGGGCGTTGCCCCTTAAGCAGATATAATTATTATACCATAGTTTTACATAATAATGTATATTATTCAGAATCTTTGCAGAAAATTTCCGTGCTGAATTTTTCAGGCAGTTATGATAAGATATGTGCATACTTACAGAAAGGATACAGGTATTCTCCATGTTCAGAATGTGGGCTAAAATTTTTGAAAGTAACCGTATGATAAAGGACACCGTAATCTGCGACGGAGGGCAGGACACCCGCACGCACAAGATCTTCGCAGCCCTCGATCAGATCTGCGGCGAGTTTGATCTCGAGAAGCCGATCTGGCTGGATTCCACCATTGCCGAATTCAAACGCCACGACAAAGTCCGTTTCACCCAGGACAACTTTATTGAAACCATCGATTTTGATTATCTGGAAATCCACGTGATCGAGGAGGATTGAGACAACGGCTTTTGCATAAAAAAGATTGACATCGCAGACAATAAGTAGTAGTATGATGATACATTGAACATAGTTTTAAAAACTACATGTCGAATCATTGCGTGTTAAGGAGGTATCTTTTATGCAGATTACAATACGTGAACCAGGAAGCGCAATCACTCATTTTATCGGTATGATGATGGCGGTATTCGCCGCCGCTCCCCTTCTGATAAAGGCCGGACTCTCCTCCGGGGAAAACAGCCTGATTGCCCTGAGCATTTTCTGTGTCAGCATGATCCTGCTCTACGGGGCCAGCGCCGCCTACCATTCTCTGAATATTCAGGGCAGGGCCCTGCGCATCTTCCGCAAACTCGATCACATGATGATCTTTGTGCTCATCGCAGGCTCCTATACGCCCGTATGCCTGATCGTTCTGGGCGGCCGTGTGGGCTATACCCTTCTGGCCCTGGTGTGGGGGATTGCGCTTTTGGGCATGACCCTGAAGGCCTGCTGGATCACCTGTCCCAAATGGTTCTCCTCTATCATTTATATCGCCATGGGATGGGTGTGCGTGGGCGTTTTCGGCCCTCTGTGGCACACGCTCCCCCACGCCGCCTTCGGCTGGCTGCTGGCAGGAGGGATCATTTATACCGTCGGCGGCGTCATCTACGCCTTAAAGCTCCCCATTTTCAATGGGAAGCATGAATTCTTTGGCTCCCATGAAATTTTCCATCTGTTCGTCATGGGCGGAAGCATCTGCCACTTTATCTTTATGTATAATTATGTCGCATAACAAACAACGGACAGCTCGCTCCGCGAACTGTCCGTTGTCGTCATTTTTCTTAATCAGTCGTCATATCCGTTGGGATTGCTGCTCTGCCATCTCCAGGAATCGGCGCACATCTCCTTAATACCGTACTGTGCTTCCCAGCCCAGCTCCCGCCTGGCCTTCTCCGCATTGGAATAGCAGGTGGCAATGTCTCCCGCCCGTCTCGGCTTGATCACATAGGGGATCTTAACGCCGGTGGCCGCCTCGAAGTTCTTCACAATATCCAGTACGCTGTAGCCGGTTCCCGTTCCCAGGTTGTAAACGCACAGCCCGGCCTTCTCCTCGATCTTCTTAAGCGCCTTCACATGTCCAACCGCCAGATCCACCACATGGATATAATCTCTCACGCCCGTTCCGTCCGGCGTATCGTAGTCGTCTCCGAACACGCCCAGCTCCTTAAGCTTGCCAACCGCCACCTGGGTGATATAGGGCATCAGATTGTTGGGAATCCCGTTGGGATTCTCGCCGATGGTGCCGCTCTTATGCGCGCCGATGGGGTTAAAGTAGCGCAGAAGAATCACATTCCATTCCGGATCCGCCTTCTGCATATCGGTCAGGATCTGCTCCAGCATGGACTTGGTCCAGCCGTAAGGGTTGGTACACTGTCCCTTGGGGCACTCCTCCGTGATGGGGATGATGGCGGGATCGCCATAAACCGTAGCCGAGGAGGAAAAGATGATATTCTTCACGCCATGCTGCCTCATCACATCCACCAGCGTCAGCGTTCCCGAAATATTATTCTCATAATACTCCCAGGGCTTCTGCACGGATTCCCCCACCGCCTTAAGTCCTGCAAAATGAATACAGGAATCGATTTGCTCCTTCTCAAAAATGGTGTTGAGCGCCTCCCTGTCCAGAATGTCCGCTTTATAGAAGGTGACCGGCTTACCGGTAATCTTCTCCACCCTCTTTAAGCTCTTCTCGCTGGAATTGCTCAGGTTATCAACCACCACCACCTCATAACCTGCGTTTTGCAGCTCCACCACCGTATGGCTGCCGATATACCCGGCTCCGCCCGTAACCAATATTGCCATTTTGCTACCTCCTCCTGAATTCCTTTTAACCTCTCTGCCGCATTCTCTGGCTTCTCCCATATTTTACCCGTTTCGCCCGGAGAATACAAGCCAGTTATACGTATCCGCCCTGAAAAATCGTCCCGGCCGCCGGCCCGGTGAATCAAAGGACAATCCCGTTCTCTTTGCAGAGCGCTCTGGCGCTCTCCACGGAATCGATCCCCGTCCTGTTTTTGATGGGGGCGAATTCCCTGTTCCGCTCCACCTCAAAGGACAGGCAGCTGTCCATCTCGTGGATCATGTCCAGCACAAGCTGCTCGAACTTATATCCGTTGGGCTCCTGCGGCCTCGCCTTTTCGCCCGCCTCGTTCAGGCAGGGGATTTTCTTCTCCACGATGTGGAGGGGAAGATTCCTCTCCCTGATTTTCTCCAGGGCGTCGATTCTGAACAGATAGTTTAAAATCACGCCGAAGTAATAGGCCGGATCCCCGTTCTCGTCCCTGGCGTTCATCAGCTCCTCTGTGAGCTCGTAATACTCGACGATGGAAGGACGGCCGTCCTCCAGACACACCACCCCGATCTTTTCATCCGGCGCGCACTTGCGCACCACCTTGGCTCCCACCTCGCAGGCGCCGTCGATCACCGCCCCCACAAAGCAGGGATCCGCAATCCTCTGCAGGACATTGTCCACCGCAAACACATTCAGCCATTCCACGCCGTCCGCCATGGCCTTCTGCGCAACGCCCCACTTGTGCATGGAGGTATACCACCCGCCGTTGCCGTTGGGGGAGGTGGATATTTTCCATTTTTCCTCCAGATACACCTTCCCCTGATAATCGCAGGCCGGCGCCATCTCCTGCATGAAGAAGGTAACCGACTCCTCCGGGTAACCAAAATAATCATGCTCCTTCAGAAAGCCTATGGTGGCCTCGTGGTTTTTGTCGCTGGTCATCACATAAAGAGGAATGTAAGCGTCCGCCTGACGCACCACATCCATGAGATTTTCGATCAGTCTCTGGAAAATGTAGACGTCCCTGGTCAGTCCGATATTGTACATCCCCTTGGGATCGTCGGAGCCCAGCCTGGTTCCCATGCCTCCGGCCAGCAGAACCGCGCCCACCTTTCCTTTTCGGATGGCGTCCAGCCCGATCTTTCGAAACTCCTTCTGTCTTTCCCGGATCCTGGGAAGCTGCATCACTCCCAGCGGCGTGATAACGCCCCGCCCGTTTTCGTGCTTTCCATCCTTTAAGGAGGCCAGAGACGAAAAATCCGTGGTTTCGATCTGTGCGAGAAGCTGCTCCTTCTGCCGGGGCGTCAGCTCCTCATAGTATTTCAGCACATGCTCCTGACCTGCCTCCCGCAGCTTTGCGGCGGCCTGTTCATAATTCATTCTTCCTTCCCTCCATCCTTTATTCTGACGTCTGTGCGTATTGCCTGGGGGACCTCCTCCAGAAGCTCCTTCATATCCGGCCGGTCCACCTGGCGCACCGCTCTGGGCATCTGCCTTCTGTCCACAAAATAACGGTTTCTCCCCGTCTGCTTCGCCACATACATCACATTGTCCGCACGGTTAAAGAGCGCTTCGAAATCATCCTCCGGGGAAAGCCGGGCGGTGATCCCCACACTGCAGTGAAGCGGCCAGTCCATGCCTGTGATTTCATCCTTCATCATTTCCATCAGTCTGCTGATCCGCCCTTCCACCTCGCTTAAGGGTTCGTCCGTCACAAACACGATGAATTCATCCCCGCCAAACCGGGAAAGAATGCTGCTCCTGGAAAAGCACTTTTCCATCAGCCTGGCCGATTCCTTTAAGACCACGTCCCCGAAGGCGTGGCCGTAGGTGTCGTTGATGGCTTTAAAATCATCCAGATCCAGCATGATCATATGCGCGCCGCTGTCAGGATTTTTCTGCAGCCATTCTGTAATTTTCTCCGTGGCCGTCCCCTTGTTGTAAAGGCCGGTGAGAAAATCCATCTCTATCTTGCGGATCATCTTCTGCCGCTCCGTGACGGAGCCATGCGTATTGTGAATCCGCCCCACCACCATGGAGACCTGCCCGGAGCCGTCCGCCACGCTGGAGTAGCAGACCTTGTGCCAGAGATATTCTCCCTCCGGCTTCCTGCTCAGATATTCAAGCTCATCCCGCATGGGTCTGACCGCCGCCTGGTCCAGCGCCGACAAAAGCTTTTTTATATGATCAGGATGCACCAGCCCGGACGTCTCAACATATTTGTGGTAACGGGCGACCTCTTCTTTTCTTGATTTGTTGTCAGGATAATTATAGATAAAGATCATCCTGTCCTCCCGGGGGATATATTCAAAAAGCAGGGCGGAGGTGGTCTCCATCAGTATCTGATACCGCTCCTGCATGAGCTCGAGCTGCGCCTGCAGTTCCCTGATCCGCTCTTCATAGTCCATTCTTTCCATTGTGCTCTCCCCTTACATTCTCTATACTTTCCTGTCCACAGTCCCTGATTCTATTATAAAAGTATTCAGAAGAATATGCAACCGACAGGCTGTAAATTGTTCATG
This sequence comes from uncultured Lachnospiraceae bacterium, assembly GCA_947570615.1. Taxonomy (GTDB): domain Bacteria; phylum Bacillota; class Clostridia; order Lachnospirales; family Lachnospiraceae; genus Suilimivivens. Next base: position 64,507 of record CANOVJ010000004.1, on the reverse strand, counting down.
TAAATAAAAGCTGTGTTAAAAAAATGTTAGGATAACGTTAAACTGTCGTTAAGGATACGTCCGGCTTATTCATCCATTGCCTGCTCCTGTGATAAAATCCTCTCAGAACATATCCGGGACTTCGACCGATTCGCCGGTTTCCGGTTTCACACAGGCCAGGCGACCCTTTCCGGCCGCCGGCTCAATAACATAAAACGGAGGTATCTGTCGTATGAATATCGGTATTTTACTGATCGCTGTTGTGGGCGGAGTGGCCGGGGCGCTCTCCACCGTATATCTGACCATTTCCCTTCCCGCTGTCATCATCTGGAAAATCTATCGCAGGATCCATCTTGGCATTCCGGTGACCAAATAGTCCCCTGTGAAGATTTCTGCATAGAATAAACTGAAAAGGAAAAAGCCATGCAGGAATAATCTATGGAAATTTATGTAGTAAAATCAGGAGATACTGTGGATTCCATCGCCGAAAGCCATGGGATTTCAGTATCTTCCCTTATTTATGATAATCAGCTCGTCTACCCTTATCCCCTGGCCCTGGGGCAGGCGCTTCTTCTGTCCGCCGGCGATCCCTCCCCCTCTTATCCGGCCTGGGTGAACGGCTACGCCTATCCCTTTATCCAGGGGAGCGTGCTGGGCGAAACCCTTCCCTTTCTTTCCTCTCTGTCCGTCTTTTCCTACGGTTTTACCACGGACGGGGAGCTGCTTGCCCCGACGCCTGACGATTCCTTTATGGTCCGCGCCGCCCTGGAGGCGGGCGTCCACCCGGTCCTCACTCTGACTCCCTTCGGCCCCGACGGGAATTTCAACAGCTTTCTGATCACTGCCATGGTGAACAGCGAGGCGGCAAAAGACAACCTCCTTGCCAGTCTTCTTGCCACTCTTCAGGAGAAGGATTTCCGGGGAGTGGATATCGATTTTGAGTACATCCGGCCTGAGGACCGGATTCCTTTTGCGGATTTTGTGGCGCAGGTGAGAGACTTCCTTTCCCCTTACGGTTATCACGTGTCGGTGGCCCTGGCCCCCAAAACCTCCGACACCCAGACAGGGACGCTCTATGAGGGGATGGACTATCGTCTGCTGGGCGAGGCCGCCGACAGCGTTCTGCTTATGACCTATGAGTGGGGGTACACCTACGGCCCGCCCATGGCCGTGGCCCCTCTCAACAAGGTCCGCCAGGTGGTGGAATACGCGCTCACCCGTATCCCGCCGTCCAAAATCGACCTGGGAATTCCGAACTATGGCTACGACTGGACGCTGCCCTTTGTTCAGGGCTCCTCCCGGGCATCCACCGTCAGCAACCTGGAGGCCGTGCGTCTTGCCATAGAGGCGGACGTTCCCATTGAGTTTGACGAGGTGGCCATGTCGCCCCATTTCCGGTATGAAAAGGACGGAAGGCTCCATGAGGTATGGTTTGAGGACGTGAGAAGCTACCGGGAAAAGTTTTCCCTCCTGCCCTCCTATGGCCTGCGGGGGATGGGATACTGGCAGATCATGCGGTTTTTCCGTCCGAACTGGCTGCTGCTTGAGGATACCTTTCAGATCCAGAGATCGTAACAGGGTCAGAATCCCCTTGACCCTGCCCCTGGGACATAGCTTATACTGCAGACAGATCAATTGAACGGGGCGTCAGATCTCCGGCGGACAGGGGGGATTCATCTGAAAATAATAAAACATATGATCAGGCTTTGCGGGTTCCGTTTTTTGGCGGCGGTTTTCTTCACACTGCTGGCAGTCGTCCTGAATCTTTGCTGGAACCATTTTCTGGCAGGTCTTCCGGATCGGATCCCGGATCTGTTCTCAGCTACGCCTTCTTTTGCCCGTACAGCCGGAGTGCAGCGTCTTTTTTCTGTGCTGGCGTCCGCAGTCGTCATCGTTTTCCTGCTTGCCGCCTGCGAATATCTCTCGGCTTATCTGGGGGCTTTTGTCTGTGAAAGCTTTGCTCACGAAATGCGGATGGGCTATACCGGATATTATCTGCAAAGGGATATCCGCGCACTTTCTTCGCTCAACCCGGGAGAGGAGCAGGCGGCCATGACAAATGAGCTGAAGGAAGTCTCCGACTATCTGAGCGGGAACCTCTTTCCCCTTCTGAAACAGTTTACGGCCTTTGCCGCCACGGCCATATTTTTGTTCTGCCGCAGCTCCAGGCTGGCCGTCCTCTCCATCCTTCCGGTAATCCCTCTGATTTACTACTGTTCCTTTTCCAGCCGGATTATCAAAGATTACACGCAGCAGTGCCTGGAGAGCAGGAAAAAGTTAAGCGGCCTTACGGACATGATCCTGGAATTATTTCCGGTGATACAGGTCTGCAACGCCCACGCTCCGGTCAGAGACGTCGCCCGGAAAACGCTCCGGGAGTGGGAAGCCGTCAGCATAAAAAGCGAACGGGTCTGCGCCCGTCTCATGTCCCTCTCCGGGGTGCTCTCCTTCCTGCCGCTTCTGATCATGCTCTGCCTGGGCGGCCTGATGGTGGCAGACGGCCAGGTCAGCGTCGGGACGTTTTATATTTTTATCAATCTGTCCGGAAACATATCCGGATTTTTACAGAATATGCCGGGAATTTATGTCGGCCTGCGCAGGTTCTGTGCATCTGCCTGCAGGCTGGAGGAGAAACTGATCTGGAAGGAGGAACCGACTGATGGAAGAATACGCAATCTGTTCAGACAATATTTCCTTTTCATACGCAGATAAGCCGGTGATCAAAAATCTCTCTCTCAGGGTAAGGCCCGGCGGGCACATCGGGATTCTGGGAGGCAGCGGATGCGGCAAAAGCACTCTGCTCAAAATCCTGGCCGGGCTCTACGCCCCCGACCAGGGCTCCCTCCTTCTTGCAGGCCGGCGCAGCCCGGAAGAAATCAGGACGCAGACGGCTCTGGTGATGCAGCGCAGCAGCCTTTTCCCGCTCTCCATCCGGGATAATATCACCTGCGGCCATGCCTTTCCGGAGGAAAAAATATGGGCCGCCTGCGAAAATGCCGGGCTCGCCCACTGGATCCGACAGCTCCCCACAGGGCTGGACACCCCTGTGGGGGAGCGGGGAAATCAGGTATCCGGCGGACAGGCCCAGCGGATCCAGATCGCCAGAGCGCTCTGTAAGGATGCGCCGGTCATCCTGCTGGACGAGCCGGTGTCCGCTCTGGACCAGGATACCGGACTCTTTGTTCTGGACGCCCTGCGCAGGCTCACAGAGGGCAGAACCGTAGTTCACGTCACCCACCACCGGGAGACCCTGGATGACAGCTACCGGGTTTACCGGATGGAAAAAGGAGGCCTGATTGATGCGTGAGTTTAACAGACTGATAAAGAAAATGGGGATTCGGCGAAGCTATCTGTTTCTGCTGTTGCTGCGCGCCCCCTTTGACGCTCTCAGAACCCTTATGCTCTCCTGTCTGATGCGGGCGGTGTTTTTTTCCCTGGAATCGGAAAACGCCGCTTCTCTGCCCGGAATTTGTGCCGGATACGGCTTGCTCTGCGCCGTGCTGTTTCTTTATAATGGAATCATATGGAGCAGATATGCCGCGTTTTCCGCCCATGCGCAGGTCCGGCTTCAGAAAGCCATGCTGAGGAGGCTTTCGGGGCTGTCCCTTAAGCAGGCCGAGAGCCGGTGCGGCGGGGACTGGCTCACCAGAGTAAACGGCGATGTACAGGCGGCCTTTACCATGATGAACGGCCCCTTAAATCTCCCGCATCTGGCTGCGGCCGTCGTCAATACCACGCTGTCCTGCCTTCTGCTCCTTCGACGAAGCATGGTTTTTTTCGGTATAACATGGTTTTTTCTTTTTCTGCAATTACTTTTCAACTACCTGATCGTGCTCAGGCCGCCTGCAGAATGGAAGGAAGCATCTCTGAGCGCTGCGGCCGCAACCGTTTCGGCCATCCGCCCGGTGATCACAGACTCGGAAACCATTCTGATCTATGACGCCAAGGATCTGATGCTAAAGAACTGTGAGGCCCACAGCAGAGCGCTGCTGCGCCTCCAGATGAAGCTCCATATACGGAACGCGCTAAGCGATATGGTGATGCGGCTGTGCGGCATTGGCGGATACCTGGCCATCCTGCTCACAGGGTCCGCAGGTATCTTTGACGGGGACATGGCTTTCTCGGACATCGTTTATTCCTTTCAGGTCAGAGGCTCCATCATGGCCGGAACGATCATGCTCGTCACCTGCATCAACAACCTGAAAGCCAACTCTGTCTGTGTGGGAAGAATCAACGATATGCTCAGCGAAGGGAGGATTTCTGATGAAAAATGAGTTCATGACGATCGGAGAAATCGCAGACTTTTTCGGAGTGTCCAGAAAGGCCATGCGTTTATATGAAAAGAAGGGGATCATCCGACCGGCGCAGGTGGATCCCGTCAACGGATACCGCTACTATTCCCCGGACCAGGTACAGCAGCTGAACGCGCTCACAGAATTAAAGGCGCTTGGCTTTTCCCTGGACGAGATCAAAACCATTCCGGAGGGGAAAACCGCAAAGGGCCCTCTGCTGGAAATGCTGGAAAAGAAGCGGCAGGCCTGGCAGGAAGCCATGACCTGCGCCGGATACAAGGAGGAATGCCTTCAAAATATTATCGCCGGTCTGCGCAGCTGCCAAAGCGCGGAAAACATCACGCAGATGAGCGAGCAGGAGCGGGCCTGGCTGCTGGTGAAAATGGTGTGCGTCGAAGATGTGAGAGCCCAGGCGATTCTGAGCGAGGCGCTGTGGCTGTAGGGGGCGCCTCTACGGCAGCGCCCTCCTGAAGTATTCCAGGAAATTCCCTCCCATGATCCTTTTCACATCGTCCCCGTCCATCCCTCTCTGCAGCAGGGCGGCGCTCACCAGCGGAACCTGGCTGTGATCCGAAAGGCAGTCGTTCCTGCTCACGTGAGGCTCCCCGCGCAGAATGGCCCTGGCCTGATCGTAGGAATCGCACAGGTCGAACCCGTAGCCCACATGCTCCGCCCCCACCCTCTCCGTCTCATATTCGATATGTCGGCAGAGCATCTCCAGATGATTCCCCAGAAGAGACCCCGCAATACACTGACAGCCGTTCATTCCCATAATGCCCCCCTGGCCGGAAAGGATCTGCATCTGATCGTCGGTGAGATTGCGGAAGCTGTCAAAAATACGCCTGCTACCGGAGTGGGTAGCGATAAAGCTTTTTTCCGCCACCCGGCACAGATCGTCAAAGCCCTCGTCGTTTAAGTGGCTCACATCCACGAACATGGACAGCTCCTCCAGCTTTTTCACCGCCCTTTTTCCCGCCTGGGTAAGGGGACCGGGAATCTGCCTGTGCTCCGCCGCCTTACAGCATCCCGTCGCCAGCGCGCAGGGTCTGCTCCAGGTAAGGGACGCTCCCCTCACTCCCAGCCGGAAGAGCTCCCCGATCCGGTCAATGTCCCCGTCGATGCAGTCCAGCCCCTCCATATAAAGAAGAATCCCGATCCCATCCCCCCGAAGGAGACGCTTAAGATCCTCCCGGCTCTCAATCAGGACGACCTCCTCCATCCCTTCCAGATCCTGCTTAAGAGCTGCGATCTGATCCAGCGCATTCTGCCAGCCCTGCTCCAGGTTTCCGGTCTCCACAAAGACGGAGGATACCACCAGACGGATCCCGGCCGTCCTGAAATTCTGCAGATAGTGATTCCTTATGATCTGCCCCTCTCCCGCCTTTTTCCGCAGAAGAACCTCCCCCGCCAGATCCAGGTGGGCGTCCACCACCGGATTTTCTCTGTGCAGCTTCACCGCCTGCGCAAGATAATTTTCTGAAACCTTTATGTCCATATCTGCTCTCCTGTCTGCGCAATCGAGTAGGGGAGGATTTTTCCCCTACTCGCGCGCGGCCCACACGCCGCTTTAGCGGCATATTCCGCTGTGTGGGCCTGCGCATAAAAAGGCGCCCTGGAAATCCCAACGCACCTTTTCTCCGATTTATTCCATTATATGCCGCTGCGCGTCGGAGTTTACTTCTCCAGATCCACATCCTTGAGCAGCTCTCTGATCTCCTCCACGCCGATCCACTCCTTATTGTTGTCGGAGCTGTAGGAAAAGCCCTCCTCAACTCTGCGCCCGCTTTCATTGATCTTCTGCTTATCGTTCCAGACCACCTGAGGATACACGATAAAGTGCTTATCGTACTCGTAAGTGGTATGGGAATCCTCCACCGTCACCATGATCTCATGGAGCTTTTCGCCGGGACGGATTCCGATCTCCGGCATCTCACAGTCGGGAAGCATGGCCCTGGCCAGATCCGTCACCTTAAAGGACGGGATCTTGCTGATAAAGGTTTCCCCGCCGGTGGCCTCCTCCAACGCCTTGATCACCAGCTCCACCCCCTGGGTTAAGCTGATCCAGAAACGGGTCATGCGGTAATCCGTGATGGGCAGCTCCTTCCCTCCGTTGCGGATGATATTGTGAAAAAGGGGGATGATGGAGCCGCGGCTTCCCGCCACGTTGCCGTAGCGGACGATGGAAAAGCTGATGTCCTTCGTCCCCGCGTAGGCGTTGGCCGCGATGAAGAGCTTGTCGGAAACCAGCTTGGTTCCGCCGTAAAGATTCACCGGGTTCACCGCCTTGTCGGTGGAGAGCGCCACCACCTTCTTTACGCCGCAGTCCAGACATGCGTCGATCACATTCTGCGCTCCGTGGATATTGGTCTTAATGGCCTCGTTGGGATTGTACTCGCAGGTGGGAACCTGCTTTAAGGCCGCCGCGTGAATCACGTAATCCACTCCCTCCAGCGCTCTCTTAAGCCTGTCCTTATCCCGCACATCCCCGATGAAAAACCGGAGCCTGTCCGCATACTCCTTAAACTCATTCTGCATGTAGAGCTGCTTGAACTCGTCTCTGGAATAGATGATAATCTTCCTGGGCTGATAATGGGTCAGGACATATCTGGTAAAGCATTTGCCAAAGGAGCCTGTCCCGCCTGTGATCAGAATCGTTTTATTATCCAATAACATATTATCAATTGCCTCCTGAAATCCTGGGCGGCATCCCCCTTAAAGACGGAATCTGCCCTTTTCCAATGATTTTATCACGAAACGCAGGGCAGGGCAAATTGTTTTTCCGCCCCGCTCTCATTCATCCCTAGGCCTCGAAAGCGCTATCGCCACGATCCCGCACAGGATCCCTCCTGCCAGAAAGACCAGCCACGCCCTGTCCCAGAAGCTCCACAGATAGCCCAGAAGCAGATAGACAATCGTCGCCGCAAGCATGATACAGGCGCACAGCTTCCCCACCAGGGCGGAACGCCTCCTGCGCTCGGGAGAGGGATTCGCTTCCTTATTATATCCCGCGATATTGTATTTCTCCTTCTGCATCCCCCCGTAAGTGAGCACGGACACGGCGGCGGTGATCACCAGCAGGAAAACGCCGTTGGTGATATCATCCATCCGCTTTGCCTGCGCCACGTCGTGTACAGGCTTTCCGTCCGCCACGATCACAAAGAGCAGCGCCACCAGAATCAGACCCACTCCCAGGGCGATCCTCACCGTATATTTCCGGTAAGCCCTCTCCTTTTCCTCCTCCGTATAAAAGTCTTCCAGCCAGGGATTCTTTTCCTTAAAATGATTATACTGCATTCCCGATACCACCAGGATCAGTACCGCCGCAATGAGAAAGACAAAAAACATCGCGCCGCACATATCCCCGTTCACTCCAACGCCTTCCAGTATCCCCGAAATTCCGATCCCTGCCAGAATCAGCGCGACGCCTGCCGTAATCCATCTGCTGAACTGATTGTACGCTCTGTCATACCCGTGGCAGTCCTTTGCGAACACCTTGCCAACGTCCCCCTGCATCAGTGTGTCCATGCTGCAGTGAAACATACTGCAAAGCTGCAGGAGCTTTTCCATCTCCGGATAGCTCTGGGCTGATTCCCACTTTGACACGGACTGCCTGGACACGTCGAGCTGTTCCGCCAGCTGTTCCTGCGTCAGATCCTTTTGTTTTCTCAGATACTGTAAATTTTCCGCAAAACTCATTTTTATTCCTCCTCGCCTTCACCATAAGTGATTGTTTTCACCCTACATCTTACGGTTGCGCAGGGGCAATTTCCATCAATCTCCTGTTGCGTTTGCGTTTTGGGAGAGCAATTTTGAGTTGCACAGCCCTTTTACTCCAACCTGTAGAGCGTCCACAGGCCCTTACCCGCCACCTCCCGGCAGTCGCGAAGCCCCCCGTTTACCGAAAGCAGTCCCTCCAGGCACTCCTTCCTCCTCTCATGATCCGCCGCGTAGACCAGCAGGCTCTCACTCTCTGTGACGGTCCTGTCCGTGATGGGCTCCGGGTTTCCCTCCTGCGCCAGAAACACCCGCGGATACGCCATCAGCTCATCGGAAAGCCTCCAGATATTGTCGGCGGAGGCCTCATTATAGAACACCACCACAGGCTCCTGCTTATGACCCTCCACGAACTCCATGATCTCCTTTTCTTCCTTATAAAGGAAAAAGACCCTGCCGCCTTTCAGCGCCGCCGCGTCTGTCAGAACAAGAATAACCGCAAGCCCTCCGGCCACAAGCCAGTCCCTTTTCCCCCTTTCCCGGAAAACCTTTGCAGCAGATTTTTCCTGGAAACGCCCGGCCATCCCCTCAGCCAGCGTCCAGGCCGCATACAGAAGCAGAAAAACCAGGAGCCCGTAAATCGGGAGCTGATACCGGTTGGAGGTCTCCCCCAGGATCAGCGCCGTCTTGGAGACGGTAAAGAAATATCCCCCGCAGGCCAGGGCAATGAGAAAAACGCTCCAGAAGCCTTCCCTTTTGGATCCCTGCCTGACCAGGCCCTTTCTCTTCCTCAGATATCCCGCCGTCACTGCCAGCAGGCAGAGCGCCAGAAGCCACCAGATCAGGGTTCCGTTCATCACGAAATCATCGAACAGCCCTGCAAAAAACCGCAGCCGCTCCCAGGTGTTGGACAGATCCCCGAACTCGCTGACCGCCTCCGTCCCCCGGTATCCTCTGAAAATATGGGAGAGGCAGGCGGGATAATACAGGATTGCCCCCATAAGCCCCAGGGCGCAGGCGGCCATATAAGAGACAAGCGCCTTTATTCTTTTCCTTTTCAGCAGCAAAAGACAAAACCCCGCTCCCAGGAAAAAGTGAAAGATAATATAGTAATACTGGGTCAGAAACCCCAGAAACACCACAACCGCAAGCGGCAGCAAAAAACGCCGGATTCCGAAATCATTCCTCCGGACCGCCCGCAGATGCAGGTCCATACACAGCAAAACGAACAGCGTCAGCCACTGATACATGCGGATAAACATGACCCCGGAGATCACCGCACCGCCAAAGCCCCAGAAAAGGCAGGTCAGAAACGCCAGAATCCGTCCCCGGCTCCCTCCCTGCGCGGCCGCATACGCCCCATAAGCCAGCAGTCCATAGCAGAAAACAAAGGCGATCAGGTTCACTCCGATCCCCGTCCACTTGCTGAAGGTTTCGGGAAACAGAGAGCAGGCCGTATGAAAAATATAATAGTACAGAGGCGGATGCACATCCCAGGACTGCATCTGCTTCACCACGCCGTAGCGGAACCGCTCTCCCGGCAGCACCACGAAATCATTGCGCAGCTCCTCCCGCTCCATCCACTGCCTGTCATTTACAAAAAGCCCCGCCGTCTTGTTGGAGGAGTAGTAGGTATAGAGCTCGTCCTCGTGAAACCCGGCCTTCTGCCCCCCGAAATAAAAAAGCGCGGCCATCTGCAAAAGAAGCACGATTCCCATTGCCGTCAGAAATATCCAGTTGTCTTTTCTTCCTGATCCCAGTTTCATTCCGACCATTTCCTTTCCGACGCCCGCAGCTTTCTTCCGCGTGGCCGCAAACGGCTCCGGCGCCTTTGCTGCCTTTCTTCAGCCCGCAGGGCGGCGAATGATCCTGTGAACCCTTCTCACCAGCCTGGGGGCAGTGCCCAGCAACAGCAGATATATTTTATTTTTCCTGGTCAGATAAGGGGATTTCAGCGCGTCCTTCCGGTGAGCCCTGAGATACCCCCTCACCTGAGAGTAAAATTCATTCCTTCCATTCATCATCGAAATCGGGATGTGGAGCATATAGTCCAGCCGCTGAAAGAGTCCAAACCGCTGCGCCTCCGGCAAAAGGGCCGGATACCTTTCCTCCACGATTCTCTGCACCCGGTCCGCGTTCCTGACAATATCCGTAAAGACCTGCGGGAATTCATCCCTTTCCCGGGTCCTGGTATTGCTCCCGTACCGGTAAAACACGTGGTAATCCTGCCAGGGCAAAACCGCCACCACCGGAACGCTCTGCAAAAGACGCACCAGCAGATCAAAATCCTCGTTGAGCTCCCCCTCCGGGAATTTTTCCTTCTCAAAAAGAGATGTATGGGTCAGTTTGGTACAGAACGAGCAGTCCCCCCGGTGCAGAAGGAGCTCCCGCATAAACGCCCCGCTCTCCACAAGCTGCGTCTCCTTTGGCGGCACGCACACGTCGGGCATCCTCCCGCCCCGCTCGTCGATCTCATCCCGGGAGATCTGCACCATCAGAAGCTCCTCCTTCTGCGCAAATGCCAGAAGCCTCTCGTACATCCCCGGCTCCACATAGTCGTCGCTGTCCACAAAGCCGATGTAAGTCCCCCGGGCCATGGCCAGCCCCAGATTTCTGGCCGAGGACGTCCCCCCGTTCTCCTTGTGAAATACCCGGATCCGCCGATCCTCCATGGCAAGTCTTTCCGCCAGAGCGCCGCTGTTATCCGTGGAGCCGTCGTCCACCAGAATGATCTCCAGATTCCGCAGGGTCTGGTTTCGAAGAGACTCCACGCACCGGGGCAGATATTCCATCACGTTATAGACCGGCACGATGACGCTCACATCCGGTTTTGCCTCCGGGAAGCCCTCCTTCTCAAAATTGGGAAATTTTCTCTCCCGCCCTCCGGGCGGAGTTACTCTTTTTCTGTTCAAATCTTCCAGCCTCCTGTTTTCGGTTCCGCAGACGCTCTGCCCACGCCCCAAAATTCCACAGTCCCTGCAAAAGCCCTCCGGCGCGCCCTCACCGGCCTCTGCTGCGGGCCGTCCTCTCCATCCAGTCAGACATCCTCCGGGGCGAAATCACCGGGGCCGGGCTCAATGGTCCCGACTGCGGGGGCTCCGCCCTTCCCTCTGTCAATCCCTCTATCATCCGCAGAAGCTCCCGCGCCGCATGGGAGGCGTTCCACAGACCGGTGATGGTTCTGTATGCCTCCATCCCCATCCTCTCTCTCTCCTTGGGATGCTCCAGTAAAAAGACCACGGCCTTTTCCATTTCTTCGTAGCTGCCGCCGGGGTAAGCCAGCCCGTTCTCTCTCTGCCGGATCAGCCATGGAACGGCCCCCGCTCTCGCGTTGGCCACCGGGGCGCATCCGCTGTTCATGGCTTCATTCAGCACGGCCCCCCAGCCCTCCAGATGATTGCTGGTAAAAACGAAAATGTGGCCCTTCTCCATAACCGCGCGCACCTGATCCGGCGTCATAAACCCGTAAAAGGTGACGGCATCCTCCACCCCGTACTCCCCGGCCAGGCGCTTCATTTCCGGCTCCAGCTCCCCGCCGCCTGCCATATGGATATGAAACGAATTTTTCCCGACAGTCTTTTCCTTCAGGCTTCTGGCCAGCCGGAGCATATATTCCGGGTGCTTTAAGGGGATAAAGCGCCCGGCCCAGACGATTTCCACCCGGCCGCTCTCCCCCTTCATCCGCCGCAACTCCTCCCCGGAATAAATTCTGGTCTCCGGAAAATACCCCCATTTGAACATTTTCCCCGGATAGGCCCGGATGAGGTGAAAGTCAGAGGGCACATAGGCCCCCGCGCACAGAAGATACACCGGGCTTTTCCTGTATCTGGTGTGCTCCTTATACTTGCAGATCAGCCCTCTGGGTGAAATGGCCTTCCACTGCCCTTCCCGATAAAGCCGCTCGCTGATGCGTATGGTCAGCCTGCCCGCCGAAAGCCGCTCACCGATCAGATCCTCCCGGCCGCTCCAGCCCGCCAGCAGAACGTCGCTCTCCAGGATCAGCCGACGGCAGAGCTCCTCCTGCTCGTACAGGCAGTGTACATAGGGCAGGTCCTCTCCCCGGCTGCTCCACCCCATGGAAAGACGCTCCTGCTCCATGGGCTGCGTCTGGATAAAGTGATAATCCTCCCCCAGCAGCTCGCAGAGCGCCTGAGAGAAGGGAATCTGGTGATGATTGATGTAGTTGGATATAAAGGTAAGCGTCATTTCACAATTTCCCCATATATCTCCAGGAGTCTCCGGTAATTTTCCTCCCCGTCGTAGGTCCGCCTGGCCCGCTCTCTGGCCTTCCGGGAGAGTCTCCGGGACAGGCAGAGCCCCTCCCCGTCCCCGGTCCGATCCCACAGACTCCGCAGAGCCCCGGCCAGCGCCTCTGCATCCCCCGCCGGAAACAGAAGGCCGTCCTCCCCGTCCGTGATCAGGTCCGGTATTCCCCCCGCCCGGGAGGCCGCCACCGGGACGCCCAGAAGCTGCGCTTCCCCCACCGTGTTGGGGGAATTCTCCAGGACGGATGCGCACACAAACACGCTGCTCTTTAAAAACCGCTCCTTCATCTGGCCCTCGTCCAGCTTCCCGGTCATGACCACCCGTTCTGTCAGGCCGTTTTCCCGGATCAGAGAGAGCAGATATTTTCCGTAAGCTGGGAGCTTTAATCTCTCCCTGGCCGTTCCATGAGCGATCACGCTGTTGCCCGCCACATACAGCTTCAAATCCGGATAGTCCGGCAGAAGAAGCCCCATGGCCTGCAGCACGAAATGCATTCCCTTGAGGGGATAATCCCCCTGTCCCAGAAAAATGCTGTGCTCCTCGCAGCTCTCCAGACTCCAGGCCCCCTCATAAAAGGCCGGACGCATGGTCTCGTTCATGGCAAAGTATCTGGCCCGGGGATTGATCCTTTCCGTCCCCTCCCTGTCAAACCGGGTCCGCCCGGTGATATTGACGCATCCCCTTATGGCCTCGGCCTCGTATTTTCCCCGCAGAACAAATTTCTCCTGCTGTCGGCGGATTGAGTCCCTTCTCACCAGATCCCGGAAGGTGGCCGCCCTCTGCACCTTCCGGGGAAGATCCGCCATATAGACCCGGGCGATCTCTCCGCACAGCCCCTGGATGCCGATCAGCGTCCTCTCCGGCCGTCCGAAGGCGCGCACCGCCGCCAGAGTATGGGGAAATTCCGTCCCGAAAACGTGAATCATATCCGGCTCAAACCCTGTCAAAATCTCCCGGAAGGCCTCCTCCATACCGCTGTCATAAACCTCCGGCGCCCCCAGATTTTCCGCAAAGGCATAGCAGAGCGTCCCCCCCACAGAAAATTCCTTCACCCTCTCCCCGATCCTTTTTCCGTCAGCCCTCTCCAGCGTCCCCTGATCCATCGGGAAGCAGATCCCCAGCGCAAAAGGCGCCTTGGCGCTCTGTACCCGTTCAAAAATACCGGAAAGCCATCCCTCCCGGTTACTGCAGGGCAAATGAAGCGCCTGCCCGACGGCGGGCAGCATGATATTGCAAACCCAGAGCACCCTGTTCATCCTTACACCTCCCCTGCGCGGCTTCCCATGGAACCGTTCCCTCTCACTGGAATTATCCAAAGCCCCTGCCGCATCAGCGTTTCATCAAATAAACTTTTTCCTTGAGACGGTTATAAACCCCCGCCGTCCTCTTATTGTGTGAGATCGCGGCCCGAAGACGGGACAGGGAGAGCAGCATGATCAGCCGGAACCGGAAAAGCTGCCACCTGGAGAGATATTTTCCGGTAATCTCTCTGTGCTCCCTGGCGGAGATCCTTCGGTTCTCCCCGGTTTCCGAAAAGCCCCCGCCCTCATAATCCGCGATCAGCATATCCCGGCAGGCGAAGATCACCCGGCTCTCCCGGCTTTTTCCGAAAAAGCACCAGAGAAACTGCTCATAGTCCGCCCGCACCCGGTATGCGGTCTCAAAGGGATGGGCCGCCAGGAGCTCCCTGGCATAGAAGCACGCCTGATGGCAGGGCACATTCCGGTAGCATCCGAAAGCGTCCAGACGGGGGTTGGAGGCCACCTTCTGTCCCGTCACCCGCTCAAAAATATTTCCGTAAAAGATCCCGCAGCCATCCCCGGCTCCTGTCTTCTGCTCTATGAAATCCGCCATCTCCTCAAGGACCGTCTCCGAATAAAACAGATCCCCGCAGTTGAGGAAATACACATATCTGCCTCTGGCCTTCAGCGCGCCCTGGTTCATGGCGTCATAGATCCCGGCGTCCTTCTGACGGATAACCCGCAGACTGCGCCCCGCAGAATCTCCTGCCAAATCCTCTGCGAGGCGCCTTTGCGTCCACTGCTGCGCCGCCCGGCAGGCCTCCTCAAAGGAACCGTCCGTGGACAGACCGTCCTTCACGATCGCCTCAAAATCACGAAACGTCTGCCGCTCCACACTCTCCAACGTATCCCTCAGCTTTTCTCCCGGATTCAGACAGACAATTATAATAGAAAAAAAAGGGTTTTCTCCGCGCCGCATACTTTATCCTCCCGCGCCCCTAACTCACGTCCGAAAGAATCGGCACCATATCGTGAAACATGAAGGTCTCATAGGGCAGGATCCGGAGCCCGTCGGCCCCCGCCTTCATCAGGATAAACACTCCGAAATACAGCGTCGCCGCCAGAATCACCCCTGCCCGCAGAAGTCCCTGCAGTCTTTTGTTTTCGATTCCCGCAAGGAGCGCGGGGATGAAGAAAATGTGGGTGATGGTCAGATAATACCCGATCCTCGAGATCACCGGCAGAAAGGAGCAGCACACATACATCACCAGCGCTCCCAGGTTACAGTAAAAATAAAACCGGTTGCGCCTGTTCTCCTTCACCGTCCTGCGGCAGCACGCAAGGGACAGGATCAAAACCCCGGCGCAGCGCACGATACTCACCAGACTGGTTCCGCCCTCCAGATACTCCGTGTCCTCATAGGTGGGGTACAGAGCGATCAGCACTTTCAGATAAAAGTCCTGCATGAAAAAGAAGGTGCTGCAAAGGGCCGCCGCGACGGCAAGCTGCCACTTCCTCCAGGGAAGGGACGCCAGAATATAGAGGGGGATCACCACCAGCATGGACTTGTGCATGGTCGCCCCAAGCAGCGTCAGAAGCAGGAACTTTCCCCACTCCCGGCGCAGCACACAGGGAATCGCCAGCAGCGCCAGCGCCAGCGCCAGATAATACCGCACCGTGTTAAAGGACTGGAAATAATATCCCAGGGCCATGAACAGAAAGAAGCTGAATGGAAAGCTGTCCGCCTGCCTGTAAATGGCCATTAAAAAGATGAGAATGGTAAAAAAAGCAAAAAAAGCAAAAACCAGCAGATAGTTCTCAAATCCGCTGATCCCGTAGAGAATCCTCACCACCTGATTAAATCCAGGCTCCGTGGGCACAAAGGCGTCGCAGTAAATCAGGTGCATGAACTCCACATATTTGGCGTAGTCATTTCCCACATTGAGCCTGCACGCCGAAAGTGCGAACAGCAAAAGAAAGACAGAAATCAGACTCAGGCCGTTCAGCATCTGCTGCCTGCTCACACCGTTTTGTAACGTTCTGGCATGGTTGTCCACCACAAGTCCCAGAAGAACCGTGGCCACCGCCACAAAAATATACAGAATCATACCCTCTCCCGCCGTCTTTTTCCTTCTCTGATCCCCTGTCTCATCAGGCGGTACGCCTCCTGAAAGGTCAGCTTTGCTGCCGCCGCGTCATCCTCTCCGTCTCCCGCGCCGCTGCTCTGCACACGCCCGTCTGTGCTCCGGCCCCGCAACGGGCCGCCCTTTACGGTTCCCTTCACGTAAGATTTGTGGGTGAGCAGAAACCGCAGGGAAAAGAGACCCGCCATGATCCCGTACAGATAATGGTAGAGCACCCCTCTGTCCAGGAAGAACTTCCGGTCATATCCCTTAAACCAGGTGGATTTCCGATAGACCTCCTCCCCGATCTGCGCCGTGTGGGCGTACAGATGCAGCCCCCTTTTCAGACAGTCGTGGAGAAACAGGCTGTCCTCCCCGTTGCTGTACCTGGCCCCGCCCCCAAAGAGCAGGGAAAAGCTCACGCCCGAGCGCAAAAGCGCCTCTCTCCTGGCCGCCACCGCATAGGTGGGGTAACGTCCATAATTATACCAGCGGATCCGCCCTCTGGACGTATTGTAATAGGTGGCTCTGGATGGATCCACCTTAAAGTTAAAGGTGATCACATCCGCGTCCGGGTTCTGGTCAAAAGCCTCCAGAACCGTTTTTTCATAGCCGGGGGCAAACACGATATCCTCATCCGAAAACAGGCAGATCCTCCCCTGCGCCCGCATAAGGGCCGTGTTCCGGCTAAGCCCCACGCCCCTCTCCGCCATGGAAAACGCGCGGATCCGTCTCTCTCCTATGGAAAACTCCCGGTAAGCAAACTGATCGCACTGGTTGACGATCAGAGCCTGGGTCTGAAGATTCATTTTTTCTGCCAGCGCCGCCGGATCCTCATTCACCGCCGACACAAGTACCTCTAATTCCACCGCGTCCATTCTCATCCCTTTAAGCAAAGTACCGGTTCAGAAATTCCTCGTCCGCCTGGGAAACCACCATCCCAAGCACGTTGCAGTCCTGATTTTTCAGAAGGCTCAGAATCCTTGAGGTTTTGCGCCCCACATCCCTCCCGAAGGGAAGAAGCAGGATAACCGCCCCGATCTCCCGGATCCTTCGGCATTCCTCCTCCGAGAGCACATTCTCCCCGAAGGCCGTCACCTTCCACTCTCCCCGGGACTTCGAATCCTCCTCCTCGTGGGCGAAGCTCCAGCCGAAATCCTCCTCGTCCCTGGTCTGGCCGCCGCCGAACACCTCCAGCTCCTCCCGGTTTAACAGCCGCTCCAGCTCCGCTCCCCGCAGATCCGCATGATTGTCCATATCCACAACGGCGAAGGACTTCGTCTCTCTGGCCACGTAGCGGATATTGGCCTTAAGCTCCCTGGCATAGGGCTCCAGCCCCTTCTGGCTGCGGGTCAGGATCCCCAGCGCCCTCATGCCGTATTTTCGCTCCACATCCTCCTGTACATACACCGACTCATCCAGTGCATAGTTAAATCCCACCACCAGAAGCGCCAGGACTCCCAGAAGAACCGCCCCCGTCACACAGGCCTGCGTGGTCCGGTTATCCCAGTAGACCCGCTCCGGCACGCCGCCGCGGATCACCTTAATCTGCTCCAGCTCCTCGCTCTGCCTGGCAAATTCCTTCAGGCCGTTCTCCACCCCGCGGCTGATCTCCCGGACAAACTTTTCGTCCTCCCCCTTTACGGTGATGGTCAGAACCCGGATATCCGAAAGGATTTCCGCAGTGGTGGCGTCCCTGACCTGCTCCGCCTCATAGCCGGGCAGGTGAACCATCACCAGATCCATGATCGGATCCGTGTCCAGCAGATCGTTCCAGGTGTATCCGTTATAATGCTGATAGACCTCGCCGCTCTCGTCATGTCCAAAGCTGATGTAGAGCTTGGACACCGACTGGTACTCCACAGGCATTTTCATGGAGTGTACCATCTGGTAGATCACCCCGCCGCAGGTGGCCCCCAGGATCACCAGCATGATGACCAGCCATATTTTCCTCTGAAAATACAGCGTCATCCTCTTTAAATCCATCCCTCTGTTCAAATATTCTTCCCTGTACTCTGTCTTCATAACTCAGGCTCCTTCGCCCTGCCCTGTTCCTGCTCCCCGCGGGCCCCTTTCATGGCCGTGACCTGCGTCTGCTCCACGCCCTCGGTGCTCTCGGGGCGAAACAGGATTTTCAGGGTGAGCAGCATCAGCTTAAGATCCAGCCAGACCGAATAGTTTTCCACATAAGTCAGATCCAGCTTCAGCTTGTCATAGGGGGTCGTGTTGTATTTGCCGTAAACCTGGGCATACCCTGCAAGTCCCGCCTTAACCTTCATCCGAAACACAAACTCCGGCATCTCCTTCACATACTGCTCTATGATCTCGGGCCTCTCAGGCCTCGGCCCGATGAAGGACATGTCTCCTCTTAAAATATTAAAAAGCTGTGGCAGCTCGTCGATGCGCACCGCCCGGATAAACTTTCCGATGGGCGTGATCCTGTCATCGTTGCGGGAAGCCAGACGGGCCACGCCGTCCTTCTCCGCGTCCACACGCATGCTCCTGAACTTGATGATGGCAAACTCCCTGCCGTCCCTGGTGCAGCGAACCTGCTTATACAGCACCGGCCCCCGGTCATAGCACCTGATCAGCGCCGCCGTCGCCGCCATAATGGGGGAGGCGATCACCAACAGGATCAGAGAGCAGACGATATCAATCATGCGCTTGGCCGCCCGCTGGCCCACTGTCAGGGAATATTCCCTGGTGAGAAAAATCGGCGTGTCAAACAGATGAAGCTGGTCGGAGCCCTTGATCAGCACGTCCGGGATCTTTGGCATGGTGTACACCCGGATGGATCTGCTGTAGCAGTGCTTCAGCAGAAGGTTCCGCTCTATGGTGGGAATATCCCAGAGCACCACCGCCCCGTACTTTTCCGCCTCCCGCATCAGCCTTTCGGTCCCCTCCTGCACATCCATGCATTTTACGATCTTATATTTATCCCTGCGGGTTGCAAACTTGCGCAATATGTCGTCGATCTCCCTCTCCCCGTGGATGAGCAGCATTTCCCTGGGAGGAAAAACTCTGCGGTAGACGAGATTGCTGACCCACGTGCAGAGAGCGGCGATGACCATCTGCACCGGGGTCGCCGCCACAAAGAAATGTGCCGGAACCAGCCAGTTGTTCATCAGGGAGAGCTGGACATATGTAAACACATTCACGAAAAGCAGGGCGAAAAACTGGGAAAAGATCACGTCCGCCGTTTTCAGATAGCCCACCTTAAGCCCGCCGTAGGTGTTGTTAAAAAACAGAAGCAAAACCACGTAAAGCCCCACCGTGAGGATATGTCCGTTGCGCTCGAATTTCAGTCCTCTGTTAAAGTTATTGATGATGGGATAATAATATTCAAACCAGAGATACGCATAAACCGCCGCCTGAAACAGTAATCCCACAAGGCTCAGCCACAGCACGACCACTCTCTTTACAGATTCCAAACGTTTCACACAAATACCCCTGCCTTTCCCCAGCCTGCCTCTGTCCGTGCATTCCCTGCATCCCCGGGCAGGCCTTTCCTTATGTCCTTAAATTCTGCGCAGCGTCGCCCGCACCGCCCAGAAAATCAGATTGTAAATGCTTTTACACAGACACAGCCCCTCCTGGCGGCGGTAGAGGTTCCATATCCGCCTCACTGCCTTAAGCTTGTTGGAGGAGAGGGATCTGGCCGGCCTTCTGTAAATGGTCAGCACCTGATCGAGCCCGTAAGCCGTAAAGCCGCTTTTTAAAATCCTCCACCAGGCGGCGGTATCCTCGCTTTTAATCTCCGGCATCCGGATCAGCTCCCGCCCCGTCCGACGCGTATCCAGAAGAACCGTGCTGGTGAAGATCACCGTCCTGGAAAGGGCCTTCTCATAGGTAAGCTGCGGCGGCACATGCACCACCCTGCCGGTTCCTCTGGCGTTCTCATCCCCGAACTCATAGGCCGTAAACACAAAGGCCGCCTGTTTCTCCCGCATGAACGCCAGCTCCTTCTCCAGCTTGTCCATCTTCCACACATCGTCCGCGTCCAGAAAGGCGATATATCTTCCCCGGGCCGCGTCGATCCCCGTGTTTCTGGCTCTGGCCACGCCCTCGTTTTTTTCCTTTGTCACCAGCCGGATCTTCCCGCCGGGGGACTCATCCTCCAGAGACGCCAGCGCTCCTTCGATCTTAGCCCGGCTCTCATCCGCCGAGCCGTCGTCCACCAGGATCAGCTCCCAGTCCTTAAAGGTCTGCGCCCTGACCATGGCGATGGTCTGCTCTATATAATCGGCGGCATTGTACACCGGCACGATAATACTGACCAGCCTGTCCGATTCCATCATTTATATTTCCTCTTTTACAAGATAGATTGGCCTTCTTTTTACTTCCATATACGTTTTGGCGAGATATTGTCCCACAATTCCAAGGCAGAAGAGCTGTACGCCGCTGATCAGGGAAATAATGCACACCAGAGAGGGCCATCCCGAGGTGGGATCCCCGAAAATAAGCTTCCGGACGATGATAAATATGATAAAGAAAAAGGCCGCCACACAGAACAGCACCCCCATCACGGCCGCAAAGGCCAGCGGCGCCGTGGAAAAGGCGGTAATCCCGTCCAGCGAGTAGATAAACAGCTTCCAGAAGGACCACTTGGTCTCTCCCTTTTTGCGCTCGATGTTCTCAAACTCCAGCCATTTGGTCTCAAAGCCCACCCATCCGAATATTCCCTTGCTGAAACGATTGTACTCCGGCATGGAAAGGATGGCGTTCACCACCTGCCTGGTCATGAGCCGGTAATCCCTGGCCCCGTCCATGATCTCTGTCCTGGAAATCCTGCGCATAATGCGGTAGAACATCCTGGCAAAAAATGAACGGATCGGAGGCTCCCCCTTACGGGTCACCCTCCTGGTGGCCACCGAGTCATAGCCCTGCTCCAGATATCCGAACATCTCCGGCAGGACGGAGGGCGGATCCTGCAAATCGGCGTCCAGGAACACCACATAATCCCCACTGGCCTTCTCAAGCCCCGCGTAAATGGCGGCCTCCTTTCCAAAATTTCTGGAAAAGGCCAGAAGATGCACCCGCTTATCCTGGCCGATCAGCTTTCTGATCTCCGCCACCGTGCGGTCCCTGGAGCCGTCATCAATAAACCACAGCTCCAGCTGTATCTCCCTGTCCTGAAAGAAGGCGTCGTTTTTCATAAATTCCCGATAAAAATCAGCGATATTCTCCTCCTCATTATAGCAGGGAACAATCGCGCTGAGTAATTTCATTCTGCCGTCCCTCTTTTCTCCTGTCTTAAAACCACATGCCCGTGCATGGCTCCGCGCAGATTCGCTTCCACAATACACCAGTCTCATTCTATCACACAAATCCGGATATCACAACACAAGGCGGAAAAGTCTCTCCTTTTACAGAAAATTCATGCAGTATCTTCTGACCATGCCCCTTTTGTCCCGGCTGATGGAGAGCCTCTGGCCGTTCTGCATCTCCACCTGGCCTGCAAAAAACCTGGCGATCCGCCTCTCATTTACCAGAAAGGACTTGTGGATCCGCAGAAAATGAATGTTTCCCGCCGAAATCCTTTTCTCCACCTCATCCAGCTTCTCATAAAAAATCTGCTCCCCGCCGCCCTCGAGCACGGCCCTTACCCTGCGCCTGTCGCTGGCAAAATAGAGAACCTTTTTCAGGGAGAGATTGCTGATCACCCGGTTGTGCCGGATGGGAAAGATCTCATCCTGCTCATATTCCATCCTGACCTTGTCCATGGCCACGGCGACCTTCTGCTCCGTGACGGGCTTGGCGATATACTGGGAAGGATACACGGCATACATTTCCTTTATATACCGCTCATACTGAGAGACGAACACGATGCTTGCCGGAGAATCACGCCTCCTGAGCCTGACCGCTGTCTCCATACCGTTCATTCCGCCAAGACTGGCGTCCATAAACACGGCGTCGAAATCCCCCTCCGACTCCAGCGCGAACAGCACCTCCTCCCCGCTTGCAAACTGCGCCACCCTGACCGGAATATCCCTCTTTTCCGACCAGCTCTTAATACACCCCGTCAGCTCCTGCCTGTACTCTGAAACATCGTCACACACCGCGATCCGTAACACATCATCCCCACCTTTACCTTTTCCCGCCAAAAGCGCCATCGTTTTACCCGCATCGCTTTTATACACGAATCATATACCTATTGTACTGCGCCGGCGCTTTTCGCCCGGGATCTCCCGACAAACAGTAGTAATATGGCGCGGAACTTTCCCGCCGGAGCGCAATACGGTGTGGAAATCCCTCCGGGGATATGGTAGAATTTTCCCATAGAATCCCACGCTGCGGGGCGGTTTTTGCGTATCCCCCCAATGATCGGATTCGCGCAGACAGAAAAATGTTTAATGACGCATCCGGCAAGTTAAGGCGGATGAAAAAGGAATGGATTATGACTGAAACAGATTTACAAAACCTTCTGAAAAAACAGCGCCGTTTCTTTGCCAGCGGGGCAACGCGCGATACCGAAAGCCGCAGACAGGCGCTGCTCGCCCTGAAAAAGGCGATTTTAAGGCACAAAAGGGATCTGGCCGGAGCGCTCCGGGCGGATCTGGGAAAGAGTGAGATGGAGAGCCATATGTGCGAGACCGGGCTGGCTCTGTGCGAGCTGGACTGGATGCTTCGGCATTTAAACTCCCTGACCCGGGAAAGAAACGTCCATACCCCGCTCTCCCAGTTTGCCGCCAGGAGCTTTTGCTCTCCCTCCCCTTACGGGAACGTGCTGATCATGAGCCCATGGAACTATCCGGTGCTCCTTACCCTGGACCCGCTGATCGACGCCCTGGCCGCCGGGAACACCGCAATCCTTAAACCCAGCGCCTATGCGCCGGCCTCCTCCCGGGTTCTGGAAAGGCTCATCGGGGAGTGCTTCTCCGACGCATATGTGGCCGTGGTCACAGGCGGACGGGCGGAGAATCAGGCGCTTTTGCACCAGCGCTTTGACAAAATCTTCTTCACCGGGGGAAGCGCCGTGGGCCGGGAGGTACTGCGCTGCGCCGCCGATCATTTAACCCCCGTAGCCCTGGAGCTGGGCGGCAAAAGTCCCTGTATCGTGGACAAAAGCGCCCGGATCCCCCTGGCCGCCAGAAGGATTGTCTTCGGCAAGTTCTTAAACTGCGGCCAGACCTGCGTCGCGCCGGACTATGTGCTCTGCCATGAGAGCCTGAAAACGCAGCTCATCGCCGCCATCCAAAAGGAAATTTACCGCCAGTTCGGCCGGGAGCCTCTGAAAAATCCCGACTACGGCAGAATCGTCAACATCCGCCACTTCCGGCGCATCCTTGGTCTGATTGATCCGGAGAGGCTGGCTCTGGGCGGCGAATACGACGAGGCTTCCCTGCGCATCGCCCCCACGGTGCTTGAGAACGTGACCTTCAGGGACGCCGTCATGCAGGAGGAAATCTTCGGCCCCGTCCTGCCCGTTCTCACCTTCCGCACGATACGGGAGGCGGTCTCGTTTGTGGAAAGGCGCCCTCACCCACTGGCTCTGTACCTGTTCTGCGAGGATAGGGCCGTCGTACAGAGGGTTCTCTCCCACTGCCGTTTCGGAGGCGGCTGCATCAACGACACTGTCATCCATCTGGCCAGCTCCGCCATGCCCTTCGGCGGCGTGGGCGAGAGCGGGATGGGCGGCTATCACGGGAGGGCGGGCTTTGAGGCCTTCAGCCATACCCGCAGCATCGTGGACAAAAAAACCTGGATGGACCTGCCCATCCGCTATCAACCCTATAATGACAAAAAGCGGAAATTGCTGGAGCTGTTTCTGCGGTGATGATCGCGCGCAAACACTCCTTCCCGCCCCGCAGGCCCCCGAAAGGGCCTTTTTGGGTGCGCCCTCTGCGCGCAAAAGGAGCCGGACTTCTCGCAAAGCCGGCCCCTTTCAAAGGCGGGGAAGACTTCCCCGCCAGAACATGCGTCCCTTACAGCGCCAGTGCGACGGCGCTCAGCACCCAGACCACGATGGCCAGCACCACGCCGACGATACTTAAGATCTTTCCGGCCTTCGCCATCCCGGCCTTACTCGAGCCGGAGCCCATCCGCGCCTGGGAAAAGGCCACCACCGCGCAGAGGATTCCAATCAGCGGCCAGAGGATCCCCAGCGCCACGCTGACCAGACCCAGCACCAGGGCCAGGGTGGCCGCTTTCGTGTTGTCCACCGTCTGAACCGGAATCCCCTGGGCGGCCGCCCTTCCATCCTGCGTCCCTGCGGGGATTTCCTGCTGCATCGCTTCAAAAAGCTGCTCCAGGCTGGCCCTGTAGGGCTTTTTCTGCAGGGTTCCAACGAAGCCGTCCAGATTCCACTCTCCCCCGAAGCTCCCCTTCAGCCAGGCCTCCAGATGCAGGGTTCCGTTCGCATAATGCCATTTCAGGTACTTGTAGCCCTCCATCATGGGATCTCCTGCGCGGTAAGCCGCCTCGCCCTTCCAGTCTGACATGGCAAACTGGTTTTTCTGTAAATAATCGTTCATCATGAATGAAACAAAGTCCTCCGGTTTATTCAAAACCAGATCTTTCACGTATCTCGCCATCTTCCCTCTCCTTTGCGCCTGTGCCCGCCGTTCTTAATTTATTTATCGCGCTGCGGGCCGCCTGTTATTTTTAATAATTATAACGAAATTTCAGATTTTTTGCAATTTTATTTTTTATTCCGGAAGATTTTACCGCTCAGAACATTTGCACAATGTGACCTGGGTTTTTTTATGAAATTTTTTCTGCCTCAATGTAACCCAACAGACTTGATATTTTTTCCTGACACGCTATAATACTAAATATCCGCCCCGGACGGCAGGGCACATACTATATCCAGGTATATACATGTCCAAATATGGATATATCCCAAAATGGATACCGGGGGCGGACAGGAAGCATGGGAATAACAGAAAGCATGATATTGTGCGGGAGGGCGCGCAGGAATGGGGGAAGTATGAATATAATCAAAAGAAGCGGTATGGAGGCAGTCTTCGATGCCGTTAAAATAGAGGATGCGGTGAGAAAGGCCAACGGCACGGTTCAGGAGAGCGACCGTCTCAGCGACGGGCAGATCCGGACGGTCGTCAGAAACGTGACCAGGCTGTGTAAGGAAATGCAGCACAGCCCCAACGTGGAGGAGATCCAGGATATGGTGGAGGAGGAAATCATGAAGCAACACTCCTACAAGCTGGCCTCCAACTATATCACCTACCGCTATAAGCGGGCGCTGGTGCGCAAATCCAACTCCACGGACGAGCAGATCCTTTCCCTGCTCGAGTGCAATAACGAGGAGGTTCTCCAGGAGAACTCCAACAAAAACCCCATTGTCAACAGCGTACAGCGGGATTACATGGCGGGCGAGGTGAGCAAGGATATCACCAAACGCTTTCTTCTTCCCGAGGACATCGTGGCTGCCCATGAAAAGGGGCTGATCCACTTTCACGACTCCGACTATTTTGCCCAGCACATGCACAACTGCTGTCTGGTCAATCTGGAGGATATGCTCCAGAACGGCACCATCATCAGCGAAACCATGATCGAGAAGCCCCGGAGCTTTTCCACCGCCTGCAATATCGCCACCCAGGCCATCGCCCAGATCGCAAGCTCCCAGTACGGCGGCCAGAGTATCACGCTCTCCCACCTCGCCCCCTTTGTGCAGGTGAGCCGTGATAAATTCCGCAGGGAGGTCTGCGAGGAGCTGGAATCCCAGGGCATGGAGGCGGATGAGAAGCTGGTCGCCCGGATGGCGGAGATGCGGGTAAAGCGCGAGATCAAGCAGGGCGTCCAGATGATCCAGTATCAGGTGATCACCCTGATGACCACCAACGGGCAGGCGCCCTTTGTCACCGTATTTATGTATCTGAACGAGGTTCCCGAAGGGCAGCTTCGGGAGGATCTGGCCATGATCATAAGGGAAATGCTCTTACAGCGCATTCAGGGCGTCAAAAACGAGCAGGGGATCTATATCACGCCCGCCTTTCCCAAGCTGATCTATGTGCTGGAGGAGAACAATATCGCCGAGGGAACTCCCTACTGGGAGCTCACCAGGCTGGCGGCCCAGTGTACCGCCAGACGCATGGTGCCCGATTATATCTCCGAAAAGATCATCAAAAAGCTCAAGGAGGGCAACTGCTATCCCTGCATGGGATGCCGGTCCTTTCTCACGGTATACAGGGAAGAAAACGGCCAGCCCAAATTTTACGGCAGATTCAATCAGGGTGTGGTCACCTTAAATCTGGTGGATATCGCCTGTTCCTCCGGAGGCGATATGGACAAATTCTGGGAGATCATGGAGGAACGCCTCACTCTGTGCCGGTGTGCGCTCATGTGCCGTCACGAGCGGCTTAAAGGCACACCCACGGACGTGGCTCCGATCCTGTGGCAGAACGGCGCGCTGGCCCGTCTGAAAAAGGGCGAGACCATCGATAAGCTGCTCTACGGCGGCTATTCCACTATCTCCCTGGGCTATGCGGGGCTGTGCGAATGCGTCAGGTACATGACCGGAAAGTCCCATACAGACCCGGAGGCTACCCCCTTTGCCCTGAAGGTGATGAATCACTTGAACGACACCTGTAAGAAATGGGCGGCCGAGACCAACATCGCTTTCAGTCTCTATGGAACGCCGCTGGAGTCCACCACCTACAAGTTCTCCAAATGTCTCCAGAAACGCTTCGGAATCATTCCGGGCGTCACGGACAAAAACTACATCACCAACAGCTATCACGTCCACGTGACGGAGCCCATCAACGCCTTTGACAAGCTCACCTTCGAGGCCCAGTTCCAGGAGCTCTCGCCGGGCGGGGCCATCAGCTACGTGGATGTTCCCAACATGCAGAACAACCTGGACGCGGTGCTGGCGGTCATGCGGCATATTTATGACCACATTATGTACGCGGAGCTGAACACCAAGAGCGACTACTGCCAGGTATGTGGATACGACGGCGAGATCCGCATCATCGAGGACGAGCACAAAAAGCTTCTCTGGGAATGCCCGAAATGCGGAAACCGGGATCAGGAACGGATGAACGTGGCCAGACGTACCTGCGGCTACATCGGAACCCAGTTCTGGAACCAGGGGCGCACGCAGGAGATCAGGGAGCGGGTGATGCATTTATGAGATACGGGAACATTAAATATTATGACATATCCAACGGGCTGGGAGTGAGAACCAGCCTGTTTGTTTCGGGATGCACCCACAGATGCAGGGGGTGCTTCAGCGAGATGACCTGGGACTTTTCCTATGGTGAGGAATTTACCGCTCAGACGCAGGAAGACATTTTGAAGTCGATAGAACCCGTCTATATCAGCGGTCTGACCCTTCTGGGGGGAGATCCCATGGAGCCGGTCAACCAGAGGGCGCTTCTGCCCCTTCTGAGAGAGTTTGAACAGCGTTTCCGGCAAAAGCCGGAGGGCCCGTCGGCTTCCCAGGGCCGGGCCTCCTCCCGGGAGGAGCAGACTCCTCCTGCCAAAAATATCTGGTGCTACACAGGCTATACCTATGAAAGCGACCTCCTGGATCCCGCCGGGCGGGCCCACTGCGAGGTGACGGATGAATTTCTGCGCCATATCGATATTCTTGTGGACGGGGAATTCAAACAGGAGCTCTGTGATATCAGTCTTGAGTTCCGGGGCAGCCGGAACCAGCGCGTCCTGCTGATCCATGAACCGGGCTGCCCGCAGCTGTATCCCCTGCGGACAGACGCCTGATACAGGGCGCTGTGCAGGAGAAGGACCGGCAGGGCGAAAACCGGGGCGGACGGGATGGATCATTTAAGGCTCCCGTAATAAGCCGCAAGGCGTTGCCCCATCCCCTCCGGCAGCCGCTCCCGTCTTGGGAGCAGCAGATTTTCCATGTGTACATACAAAAGCCTGGACAGGGCATACAGATGATCCACCGAGGGCAGCACCTGCCCCTTAAACCAGCGGTAAACCGGCTGGGGACAGGAGAGATGGAGGTGTCTTTGTATGTCCCTGACTGTGTAGCCCCTTTTGCTGATTAAAATTTTGAGATAAATCCCCGTTCCTGTCTGATGAATATTCGGATAAAGCGTTCCCTCATACATATTGAACCTGTCCTTTCCCGTACCGTTATTTTTCTGTCTTTTCCCAGTAATAGTCGATGGCCTTCAGGTTGGAAAACAGGCATCTGCAAAAAAGCGCTCCGTCCTTTTGGGTCCTGTCCACTCCCAGCACTCCATAGATCCGCACAATGTACGCGTCGTCCATGATTCTGTCAAAAATCTGCTCCCATGCCTCCTCCAGGAGAAGCAGTCCGGCGGTTTCCTGGATCAGATAGTTCTCCCGCTCCGTTCTTTTCAGGATGCGGAACTCCTCAAAGGTCTCCTGCGCGTATTCGTGGAGGGCGCAGAAATGTTCGATCAGATCCTCCTCCAGGTCAGGCTTCACCCGGCTGCCCGGCACAAAGCCTGTCAGCTCCCTGTAGGAATTCACATCATACCCCTTCTCCTGCGGCTCCCGCCCCATTCCGAAGAGAGCGGCGGCCGCCCGGGCAGCCGTATCCCGGCGCAGCGCATCGTCCGGGCCGTCATACAGAAGATCCTGCAGAGAATCAATCGCAGAAGTCTCCTTCTCCCGCAGAAGCTCTGCCACGCGATCCACAACGGCTCCGCCCCCAAATACCTCCTGGCAGTCCTCCCTGATCCTCTCAATGGGGTAAAAGGCGTTCACATTCCGGTTCTCCATACCGGTGAGCATACAGAAAATTCTGGCCGAGAGTTCCCTGCGGGTATCTGCCTGCTCACAGTCTGCTCTCTCCCGGGCGCTGCCGGCAATATCCCCGGTTTCCTTTTCTTTTACATGAAGCTTAGACTCCAGCACCCTGCGCAGGAATTCCTCCGGGCTCGCCTGCACCCCCTGGCTGTCGCTCACCGCCAGCCTGCACAGCTCCCGAAAATCAAAGCCCATCTCCAGATATTCCTTCATGATCCTGACAAAGCCCCGCTGATAAATTTCGTACGGGGAAAAACGCCCGCGGTAGAAATCGTAGAGCTCCTGCCGGGAAAACTCCCCTCTCAGAAATTCTCCCATGCGCAGATCCTTCGCCTCGTCCGTGAGCTGGTAAAAGGCATCCAGAAGCGATTCCCCGGGCAGAGAGGAGCTGCGAAGACGCATGAGCAGTCTCTCCATCCTTCCGGTGTCCGGCACGGAAATCGGCAGCTCCAGATGCTCGTTGGCCCATCTGACCGCCCTTCTGCACTGGCCGGCGGATATGTCGCCGGACACCATGGCAGCCTCCGGGAAACGGCTCACGATCAGACAGGCGACGGCCAGCAGATAAATATGGCTGTCCGCTCCATTCGTCCGGCCTCCCCATATGTCCACACAGGCCGGCATCCTCCCTGCGCCCTCGATTCCTTCAAGGGCGTTCAGGAGAATCTCCCCGCCTTCATCCTCCGCTGCCGGCATATACGCACGCACATCCTCCAGCAGGGGAAACTCCTGCGTACACTCTCCCGTGTGCAGATCCCCCGCGGCAATCCAGCCGTGGCAGCCCATCTCCAGAAGATTCTCCCTGTCCCTGGCTCTCCCTGCAAAAAAGTAGGTAAGCCCGTTGCGCCGCGCCCTTATCTTCTCCATAAAGTCGTATGCCTCTAACAGTTTAAGCGATTCCCGGTAGACCTGACGCCATTTCTCCGGCGAGATCCGCCGGGGAATGATGTTCAGACTGATCGCGATACCCATCCCATCCATTCTCTGCCTCCTTCCATATTTTTACAGCTACTTACAGCTTACCCTTTCTGCGCCGGAAAGTCATTGGACTTTTAGTCCAGGAAAAAATGGTTTTTCAGTAAATATCTTACACTACTTTCTATACGTAGGGCTTTTTTCCGCCCCTTACCTGCTGACCTTTGACACAACCTGTGTTATGATATTGGGGTAAAGCAACAGCAGACTGATGGAACGCAGAGGGAGGCAGCTATGGAAAAATGGGATTTATACACCAGATACCGGGAGAAATCCGGCCTGGAATGCATCCGGGGAGAACAGTTCCCGGACGGTCTCTACCACCTGACCGTGCATGTCTGGATCCGTAACTCCAGGGGAGAATACCTGATTTCCCGGCGCAGCGCGAGCAGACCCACCTTCGCGCTGATGTGGGAATGCGTGGGCGGCGCGGTGA
Source organism: uncultured Lachnospiraceae bacterium (assembly GCA_947570615.1). GTDB lineage: Bacteria > Bacillota > Clostridia > Lachnospirales > Lachnospiraceae > Suilimivivens. The sequence goes on along the minus strand of CANOVJ010000004.1, from coordinate 34,776 downwards.
CCAGGGGGGAGAGCAGTCTCGAGGGAGCCCTCCGGGAGGTAAAGGAGGAGGTTGGCCTTGATCTGGATCCCCGGGACGGCCATATTCTCTTCACAAAGATACGTGGAAGCGGACTTGGTTACGAGGGTAAGGCATTCAACGATATTATGGACGTGTGGCTTTTTTCCTGGGACGGAGAGCCGGATTTAAACGCCGCCACCACCGACGAGGTGGCCGACTGCCGCTGGATGAGCGCCTGTGAAATCAGAAAATTGTATGAGGAGAAAAAGCTGGTGCAGACCCTGGATTATTTTTTCTGTGTCATGGATGCTCCCGTGCCGGATTACAGCCACATCATCGGAAAGACAGTCCGGGGAACCGTTGACAGACCGAAAGGCTCCCGGCATCCCCGCTGCCCGCAGCTTCTCTATCCGGTCAACTACGGGTATGTGGACGGCGTGTTCGCGGGGGACGGGGAGCAGCAGGATGTATATCTCCTCCCCGCAGGCGAGCCGCTGACCCATTTCGAGGGGAAGGTGATCGCCGTCTGGCACCGGTTTGACGATGTGGAGGACAAATGGATCGTATCCCTGAGCGGGGAGGATATCCCGGATGAAAAAATCCTGGGGGATATTTCCTTTCAGGAGCAATACTTCTACGGGAAGCTCTGCCGGTAGCTGCCCGATTGCTCTAGCCCTTTACGCTTCCCAGGGTCAGGCCCTTTGTAAAATATTTCTGCAAAAAGGGATAGATGGCCAGCAGCGGGATCGCCGCCAGAAACACCTGCGCCGCCCGGCCTGTGCGCACATTCATCCGCTTGATCAGCTCCACATAGTTCAGGGAATTCTGCTTCAGCAGCGCGTCGAAGTTCGTCAGCAGAGACTGCAGGTAGGTCTGCAGCGGATAGTTGCTGGTTTTATTCATATACAGCAGGCCGCCGAACCAGTCGTTCCAGTGGCCCACGATGCAGAACAGTGTGACCGTGGCCACGGAGGGCTTAAGCACGGGAAGCCAGACCCGAAACAGAATCTGAAGGGGACCGGCCCCGTCGATCATGGCGGACTCCTCCAGCTCCGGCGGAATCCCCCGCATGAAATTCATCATGATAATCATGTAATATACCGGGAGGGCTCCCGGAATAATCAGCGCCCAGATGGAATCCAGAAGACCTGTATTGGCGACCACCAGGTAGGTGGGAATCATGCCGCCGCCAATCAGCATGGTCAGGAAGAAATATCCGATATAGAGATTCCGACCGTGCAGGCGCCTGCCGTTTCTGGAAAGAGGGTAGGCGGTAATCACCGTCATGATCACGTTGACCGAGACGCCAAGCGCCACCCGGACAATCGAAATCAGAAAGGAGCGCAGAAACTGCGGATCCTTCATGGCAAACTCATAGGAGCTTAAGGTAAACTGCACCGGCCAGAACAGGACGCTTCCCGCCGAGACGGCGTTACTGCTGCTCAGCGACAGGGCGAACACATGAAGCACCGGCAGAAGGCAGAGCAGGCCCATCAGGATCAGCAAAACCGTGTTTACCATGGCGAAAATCCGCCCGCCCAGGGTTTTATTCTGTATCATGTATTATACCTCCTAGAGAATCCTGTATCCCGCAAACTTATCCGCAGCCCAGTAGGAGACGGAGATCAGAATACAGGAGATCACGGATTTAAACAGGCCGACCGCTGTGCCGAAGGAATACTGGGCCTCGATCATTCCCAGACGGTACATATAGGTGTCGATAATATCGCCGGTCTGGTAGACGGCGGGGCTGTACAGATTATAGATCTGCTCAAATCCCGCGTTCAGAAGGCTGCCCAGGGACAGCAGGGACATAAGGATAATGGTGGGCGCGATGGCCGGCAGGGTCACATGCCAGATCTGCTTAAAGCGGTTCGCCCCGTCCAGAGCGGCGGCCTCATAGAGACCGGGATCCACGCTGGTCAGCGCCGCCAGGTAGATGATCGCCCCATAGCCGAAGTTCTTCCAGATATCGCTGATGATCATGGTCCAGGGAAACACCTTCGGATTCCCCAGAAAGGAAATCGGATCCGCCCCGAAAAATCCTGTGATCTGGTTCAGAAGCCCGTCCGTTGCGAGAATATCGATCAGCATTCCCGACAAAACCACCCATGAGAGGAAATTGGGGATATATGCCACCGTCTGCACCGAGCGCTTTAAGGCGGAACATCGTACCTCATTGAGCATCAGGGCGAAGACGATGGAGACGATCTGGGTCAGAACCAGCTTGAACACAGCGATATACAGCGTGTTTCCTATGGTCCGCACAAAGTTCGGCTGGCGAAAGAGAAATTCAAAATTCGCAAGGCCTGTCCAGGGAGAGGAAAAGCCCGTGGCGGGAGCAAATTTCTGAAAAGCGATCACGATACCGTAGAGCGGGATATAGCTGTAAATAAAGACGACCACCACGGCGGGCAGCAGGATCAGATGGAGCTGCCACTCCCTGGAATCCCGGAACTTTTTCCAGGTGAATTTCGCGCCTGCCGGGGCGGTTTTGTTGGATTTTGACTTCATAAGTTACCTCCATAAGGAGCCCGGGCCGCGGTTTCGACCTTCCGCCCGGGCTCCGGTCAGGCGCTCCGGCGCTCTGACAGCTTATTCTGCGTACATTTTATTTACGGCCTCGATCACCGTGTCGCCGCCTGCGGTGCGCCAGTTGCTCACCAGCTCGTCAAAGTAGGAAACGTCCTCGTCGCCGATGATGATCTTGGTAAAGCCCTCCGTGAGAATATCGTCCAGCGTGGAGCCGTAGGTGTCCATCTCATCCGGCGTCAGCCCCCAGATGGCGTTGAGCTGATAGCGCTTCTCGTTCAGGATGTTGACGGCCAGACGAAACGCCGCGAACTCCCCTGCGCCGTGCTGGAAATAATCCCCCAGCCCCGACGGATCCTGATCCTCGATCCATTTCATGGCGCCGATATACTTCTGAGAGGCCGTGCCCAGAGTGATGGAGTCGGGATCGTTATTCTCGATGGCGTAAGTCACCTGCTCCAGGTTCTGGTCCTCCACGGTTGTATCCTGGATCCGGAAAGGGGTGATGTGAGCGTAATCGCCGTATGCCGTGTCCGTAAGCAGGAATTTCGCCTCCTCGTCCGCATCCGGATTGAAGAACGCGTCCGCATAGAAGTTGATCAGCTCGATCACCGCCTCGGGATGCTCGCAGTCCTTGCTCACAACGGTGTAGCCGCGGTTGGTGTAGGACATGGGATAGAGAATATCATGGGTGGCTGTGGGAAGCTCGAAGGGATGGAAAACCGCCTCCGGTCCGTTCTGCTTGACCACATCCGCTCCCGGATTGTAGCCCCACCACTGCTGGTATACCTCAACGCCGATGGATCCGTCGATGATGCCGTTGTTCATGGCGGTCATGTCGTAGGTGGTGAAATTGGGATCGATCAGGCCGTCCTTATACCACTGCGCGAATACGGCCAGCGCCTCCTTCATCTCAGGCTGAATCGCGCCGGGCTCCATGGTTCCGTCGTCCTTCGTGATCCAGATGTCGGGCTGAGCTCCCCACGCAAGGGCCAGCGACTTGAAGGTGTACAGGCTCTTATCCGCCGCCAGTCCCCATCCGCCGTAGGCGTTTTTGAATGTGGTCATGATATTGACCAGATCGTCTATGGTCTTCGGAGCCTCCAGGTTCTGCTCCTCCATCCAGTCGTTGCGCAGCCACACATAATAGGGATTGCTGCTCCAGCCATAGTGCATCTGGGTCACGCCGTACATTTTTCCGTCGATGTATCCCGTGTTAAAGGTGTCGGGATCCTGCTTTGCGATGGACTTTACCAGATCGGAGGCGTACTCCTCAAAATAAGGCGTCATATCCATCAGCAGGTCTGCGTCCACAAGCTCCTTGAGCTGCCGCAGAGAGGTGGCCGTAAAGGCGTCCGGTATGGATTTGGATACAATGGCCATGTTGAGCTTGGTATTATAGGAATCGCCGTCGTTGGTGTACCATTCCGTCTTCACATCCACGTTGAAGCGCTCCTTATACTGACGGGTCCACCAGTTGTCCTCGGCGCTCTCCCCGTTGGGATAGGGCTGGCTGCTCCCCACGTTGGCAATGGTCAGAGTGATGGGTTCGCCCGACTCCTGGGTCTGTACTTCCGTCTTCTGAGACTCCTGCTCTGATTCCGGTTCGGACTGTGTTTCCTGAGCGCTTTCTTCCCCGGTCCGGGAGGCCGGGGCGTTATCTGTGCCGGATCCGCAGGCTGTGACGGAAAGAAGCAGCGCTCCTGTCAAAAGCAGCGATAAAAACCGTTTTTTCATAAATTTTCTTCTCCTTTGCAATAAAAAGTACCTGGTCAATCTGCTGTAAAGATCATAGCACAAACTTTTTACATACCACAATTGTAAACATCTGACATTTTTATAATCTGATGACATGGTTGTATAAAATGCTTATTTTCCAACCTCATCCACTTGAATTTTTATGTAATTTATCGTATTTTATAGAAAACAGGCGGGCCTGTGGATACGCAGCTTCGGCGCGGAGGCTTCCTGTAAGGGAGCGGCGCATTCTCAGAGGATAAAGGCGCCGGGTACCCGGAAATGGGGGATTCAGTGAAGATTCGGAACACGGTTTTTTCAAGAGTGCTATTGATCTTTTCCGTGCTGGTGATTCCATGGATGGCGGTGAGCGTCATACTTTTAAACGCGGCCAACGAAAGGATCATATCCTCCAATGTAAGCCTTGCCCGTCAAAGCCGCGGGAATGTACTGGAAAATATCGACGGGCAGATTATCAATATCGCCCTGGCTGCCAGGGCGGGAATCTCCCTGGACAAGACGTTTTATCTCACCGTTCTGGATCATAGCCTGACCGGATACGACCGCGTACAGGTCACCGAGCAGATCTTTGAAAGCCTGAACCTGATTATCACCACACACAGCTGGGCGGAAAATGCCCGCATCTATTCCCGGCCGCTGGGGACATGCTTCAGCAGCCGCAACATCAACCATCTGAATTCATCAGGGTGGGTCCAGGCGATTACCGACGGGGAGTTTGAACGGATCGCCGCACTGCTTCAGGCCGGGAACATGCTGGTCATGCGGGACGGGCAGGTCGTGTTTCTCATCCCCAATACCCAGCGCTCCCCCATCTGCATCCTGGAGGTGGAGCTGTCAGAATATCTGCTCTCCCAGTATCTGAGCGCCTCGCTGGAATATCCTTCGGAGTCGCTCTTCTCCCTGTACCTGAACGACGAAAGCTTCTGGATGGGAAATATCGCAGATAACGGGATGTGCGATGCAGCCCTGGCGGCGGCCAGAGCGGCCCAGGCGGGAACGCTCACCAGGTTCTCCTTCGGCTCTGAGAAATACTGGCTGTATGTTTACCGCTCCCCGGTGCTGGGCTTTACTTATTTTGAGCTGATCCCGGACGGTCTGCTGTCCCGTCCCACCGGCCTTTTTGCGGTTCTGATCGTGATATTTATATCCCTCTCCGTTTTCGTGATGGTGATCTTCTTTATCCAGTCCGTGAAGCTGATCCATCACCCCCTGCAAAACCTGATCAGCAGCTTTGACAGGCTGCGCCAGGGAGATCTGAGCGTCCGGGCCCAGAAGCCGGAAACGGAGGATTTCAATTATCTGTACGACAGCTTTAACCATATGGCGGCTGAGCTGGAGCAGCTTGTCTCAGAGAATTATAAGCAGGAGATTCTCCTGCAAAAGGCGGAGCTTCGCCAGCTGCAGGCGCAGATCAACCCGCACTTTCTATACAACAACTTTTTCTGGCTGCAGAGAGTGATCTCCAGCGGAGATATCGAGCAGGCGGAGCAGATCACCCAGGAGCTGGGAACCTACTTCCGGTATATCACCAGAAAAAATTCCGATCTGGTGCTTCTCTCCGACGAAAACGAACACGCGATGATCTACTCCAATTTGCAGGCCGTGCGCTTTTCGGGGCGCATCGAGGTGGATTTCGACGCGCTGCCTGTGGAATTCGAAAATTACCAGGTGCCGAAGCTGTTTTTACAGCCTCTGATTGAAAACGCCTTCAAATACGGTCTGGAGGAGCAGCTCAGCGGCGCGATCCTGCGGGTACGGCATGTCAGAAAGTCGGAAAAGGAGCTGGTCATTATGGTGGAGGATAACGGACAGGCTCTGACGCAGGAGCGCCTCGCCGAGCTGCAGCGCCGGCTGGATTGTCTGGGCGCGGACAGCATCCCCGCGGGTCTGAGCGGAATGCTGAACATTGCCAGGCGGCTGCAAATTTACTTCCAGTCCAGGGACTGCTTTTCACTGAGCCGCTCTCATCTTGGCGGTCTGTGCGTCACAGTGCGGCTTTATTTCAAATAGAAGGAGAAAACGTCAATGTATCGTGGAATTGTGGCTGACGACGAGCGTCATGTGGTAGACTGGGTGGAAGACCTTCTGGCCGTTCATTTTCCCGACCTGGAGATCTGGCGGGCGAACAACGGCGTGGAGGTTCTGGAAAAGGCGGGCCTGTGGAAAATCGATCTGGCCGTGCTGGACATCAAGATGCCGGGACCTGACGGGATAGAGACCGCCCACCGGATTCTGGAGATGTACCCCGGCTGCAAAATCCTTCTGCTGACAGGCTACGATGAATTCGACCTGATCTACCAGGTCAACAATGAGAAAAATATACGATATGTCCTGAAAACGGAGGCCGATCGGGAGATCGTTAAAAAGATCTCCGGAATGCTCTCTGAAATCGAACAGGAGGAGCGGACGCGGCAGACAATGGACGCCGCCAACCGCAAAAACCGCCTGATCCGTCATTTTGAACAGCGGGGCATGCTCTACGATATTATTTTTGAATCGGAAAGTCTCTCATCCATGGAGGAAAAATTAAATTTCTACGGCCCCGCTCTGCCGCTGGATCCGGAGACTCCGGCAGGGCTTACGCTGATACGCTTCTCAAACCCGGCCGCTGTCCATCAGGCAGTCAACAGCGCTTTTCTGTTACAGCTCTATCAAAACCTGGAGGCGACTCTCGACGCCCGGTTTCGCTTCGCCCTTCTGGATATGAACGAGGAGTATGTCCTTTTGCTGACCCAGATCACGAAACCCCTGAAGAAATCCCTCGAGGCGGAAAAAAGCGTTACGCTTCTGCGCTCTGAACTGGATCGGGGGCTGACCGCACAGGCCGCCGGAGCAGAGGGCAAAATCCTGTTTTTTATTTACAGCCGCCCCCTGCCCTGGCGTGAAATCTCCCAGGGATACTATTTCCTGCGGCAATACTGCCGCACGCACAACACGGAAATCGGCCTTGCGCCGATCTTCGGCACAGTGGTCAGGGACGACTTCTTAAGCCAGAATCCCCATTCCCATGAAGCCGTGCAGTGGCAGACTGCCCAGTATATCCGGAAGCTTTCTCTGGCGCTGGTACAGGCCAGAGAGGAGGACTTTTATGCCCTGCTCGATCAGATAAGCGCTCTCTGTCCCCGGCTGAGCGGGATGAACGCCTCCGGACAGGCCCAGCTGTGCGCGCAGCTCTCCCTCACGCTTCTGGATCATATCAATCTACAGCATATGCAGCACGCCCTGGAGCAGAAAATTTCCCTGTTCCCGCTCTACCGCTCCATGCAGACGCAGGACTGGAGCGCGCTGCTGGACTATGTAAGGCGTCTGGCGGGGGAGATTTTTGCTCTCTCCGACGAAACGCTCCACATGAACAGCGCCTGCACGGTTCAGACCATGTGCGACTATATCGGAAACCATTTAGCGGACGATCTGAGCGTAACCCACCTGGCGGAGGTGTTCAATTATAATCAGTCCTACATCTCCCGTCTCTTTAAGCAGGTGCGGGGCGAGACCCTCTCCCAGTATATCAAAAACGCCCGCCTTGGCCACGCGAAAACGCTCCTGCTCTCTACCAGCCTGCCCGTACAGAAAATCGCCGCCCAGGTGGGCTTTGATACCGTGCAGTATTTTTCCATGGTTTTCCGCAAGGAGGTTGGCGCTACCCCCACGGTTTACCGCGCCTCGGCGCAGAGCGGGCTGTGAGAAAAGCCCCTCCTTCACCGCAAAGCCTGCCGCGCAGGAGGTGAAGCTCTTGCTGGCCGAGTATATGTTCCTGCGGTACTCTTCGTCCCATAACTGCTCCGCGGCAGGAACGCCGTTCTGCGTCACCTTAATTCCCAGTACGCGCAGCTTCTGCGCCCCTCACTGAATTTTTCAAGATTCATATCCGTTCTCCTCCTTCTGTGCAATCAGCGTATCCATACAGTGCTCATGCGGGATCCCCCCGCTGTCGCAGTCGAAAATATCCTCCTTACAGGTGTGGAAGCGCCAGTCGTGATAATAACCGAACAGCTCTCCCGAATACCAGGGTGCCCCTTTTTCCTCCTCCTTCGTCAGGTCCGGCGCAGGAGGGATAAAGGGCTTATGGACAAATACGTTCAACGCGTTGATTCCCGCCTGTGCGGTGTGCTCCTTTAAACTTTCGACAAACGTTCCGCGCCTTTCGGGGGGCAGGAAATGGAGTACCCCGCTGCTGAATATAATATCATACTGCGTTTCAGGACAGTAGTCAAAGATGTCAGCCCTGAAAAAGTTTACCTCCACATGGTTATGCTCCGCCAGCCTTCTGCCCTTTTCGATTCCCTGCTCCGCGATATCAAATGCCGTCACGGCATAGCCGCACCGGGCCAGAAACACCGCGTCCTTCCCCTCCCCGCACCCAATATCCAAAACGCAGTACGGCCTGATGGGCGGAAGGATTTTCATGATCTCATAGCAGATGCTGTTGGGCGTAAGCCCCCAGTAATAGCTCTGCGCGTCATAACGCCTGTCATAATCCGTGACCACACCGCTGTAGCCAAGCAGAGCGTCCACCGTTGTGCTCAGCGCAGACGCCAGCCGGGGCAGCATCTCAATATCCGGATAGGCCGTACCGTTTTCCCACCTGGAAACGGCCTGAAATGAAATATTGAGCGTTCCGGCAAGCTGATTCTGGGTAAGCCCCATCTCCTTACGCTTTTTGCTGATAATTTTTCCTGTTTTTAAATGCTCCATCTCTGTCTCCTCCGCGCTTTCTGATCTCTGAATACCGAATAATATTCATCTTAGTACAGGCGAATAACCGCCGCAATAACGTAAAGAGAGAATCCGGGGCGCAGACTCACCCGATGGTTGAGTTTTCCTGAATCGGAATCAGGAGCCTGAGCGTAAAAACTCCATTCTCCGCTTTTATGTCGCACTGCCCGTCGTATCTGTGGACGGCGTTTCTGATATTGGGCAGCCCGAAGCCGTGGATAAAGCTGTCTGCCTTTGTGGTTTTTTCGGTGGACAGTTTCCCCGCCGGGGCGCTGTTTTCTATCGTGATGATCAGCATATCCCGCACGCGCCCGGCCCTCACGGTGATAAACCGCTTCTCTTCGGGCAGCTTCCCGCAGGCCTCCAGGGCGTTATCGATGGCGTTTCCGAAAATGGTGCTGATGTCCAGGGGCTCTATAAAGTCAATGCCCTCCATATCTGCCCTGACGGAAAAATCAATCTGCCGCTCCCGGGCCTTTGCCGCCTTATCCTTCAGGATAATATCCAGAAACGCATTGCCGGAATGCACATAGTCCTCATACCCTTCAATCTGCGCGCGCAGCTTTTCCGCCATCCTGCGCGTCTGCTCCGTATCGGATCCGCTCTCCAGCAGCAGCAGATGGTTTTTCAGGTCGTGGTAGATGCCGCGGACGCGTTCTTCATCCCGCAGCTTTTCCTGATACCAGGAAAACTGCCGCTCAAGGCAGTCGATCTGTATTTTATCCCGCTGCCTCTGCTCCCTTAAATACGACATGTTTTTTGAATAGAGAAACTGTAATGCAAAATACAGGTAAAACGCCGACGCGGCCAGATCCAGGACAAAGGTATCCTCCATCCCCAGATTCAGATATCCGTATGTGCCCGCAAACCCCAGTCCACATCCCGGAAGAAACCCTGCGGTCAATACCACCGCATCCTTAAGCCGTATCCGGTAATGAAAATCGTGAAGCAGAAGATAAGCGATCCCCAGAGCCAGGCACCGAATCACGATCGTCAGAACATATAGCTGCCATTTGAGAATCTGAATCCCCTCCACCACCGTCATAATTTCGCCGTTGAAGGCAAGGCTCGCGAGCGCTGTCGCGACGGATTCGGGAAAGGCAAGCAGCATCCAGAACACTTCCATGGTCACCAGGCTTTCACAGATGGAAACAGAGTAGAAGGCCATGATAAGGGCAACGGTCAGCGCGACCATAATGAACATTCTTTCCGCACCCCAGTCTGTAAACCAGGTAATACCGATCACAGTCGACATATAGATCACCGGCAAAGCCGCCGCGCTTATCCATCTGTGAAACCGGGGTGTGCGGCAAAAGCACAGGGTTATCACATACAGAACCAGTCCCTCGGTCATTGTCACTGCCAGATCCAGCAGTTTGTATAATTGCATCGACACCCTCCCTGTTCAGAACAGCGTGAGCTGCTCATATCCTTTATTCTCCGGAAATTCCTTCAGATACGCAAACACCCGGTCCATATCGCTGACAATTCCGCATTCCCGGCACCGGTCGTGAAAGATCCGCATAAGGCGCCGGTTATTGTCGCTGGGAATCTCATAGGCATAGCCATATTTTCTGTGATACCGCTCCCGCATGCCGGGGAAATGCCGATCCAGCGCCTGATAAAAATATTCCCGGCTCCCCTCCCGCAGCGTCATGCCGATGCCAAAGCAGAGGATCCCCCAAACCCCCGCTTCGGCACAGTAATCCAGGATCCCCGTCAGGTTTTCCTGCGTATCGTTGATAAACGGAAGCAGCGGTGAAAACCAGACCACCGTGGGGATCCCGTTGTCCCTGAAAACCTTAAGCGCCTCGAAGCGCTCTCTGGTGGTGCTGACCCGGGGCTCCAGAATCCTGCAAAGCTCCTCGTCAAAGGTGGTCAGCGTCATCTGCACCACACACCTGGCCTTTTCGTTGATGCTTCTGAGCAGATCCAGATCCCGCAGAATCCGGTCCGACTTGGTCTGTATGGCAAGTCCGAATCCATACCTGTCGATGATCTCAAGGCAGCTCCTGGTCAGCCCCAGCTCCTGCTCACAGTGCATATAGGGATCACACATGGCCCCCGTCCCTATCATACACTTTTTTCTTTTAGCCCGCAAAGCCCTCTCCAGGAGCTCCGGCGCATTCTGCTTGACCTCGATGTCCTCAAAAGGGTGCTGCATCTGATAGCACCGGCTGCGGCTGTCACAGTAAATACAGCCGTGGGTACATCCCCGGTACAGATTCATTCCGTTTCCTGCCGACAGGATTCCTTTCGCATCAACAAAGTGCATTTTCCTATACCCCCGCATTCCTTCTGTAAACCATCACCGACAGCCCATAGCAGACCAGGAAGACAGTTACCACCACCAGCACGCTCACCAGATGGATCATCCCCAGATCCGCGGACATCACCATCTGCAGCGCATGCACTGAAAAGTACGAGGCCACGCCCATCACCAGCAGGGGCAGAGCGTAAGCCACGGCCAGCTCCTTTCCGATGGATCTGCCCAGCGCCCCGGCGTCAAAGCCCATCTTTTCCATGATCAGATACCTCTCCCTCTCCTCGAAGGAATCGTTGTACAGCTTCATGAACATGATGCTTGCACTGGCAAGGATAAAGACCATAAACATGAACACGCACAGGGAGTAAAGTACCTTAACCCAGTTCCGCTCCCCGTCGGAGAGGGGATCCACGCTCACCCGCCCCACATAGTAATCGTCCGTCTGAGCCACAAGCTCTCCCAGCGCTTCCCTGGCAGAGACGAAGGCGTTCGGGTCCGCAATACTGTAATTGTAGATATAGAGCTGCTTCCCGATGGAGCGCATTTTTTCATATTCCTGGTCGCCCAACACAAACAGGGTGATGTGGCGCTGCTGGAGATAGCCCAGATAAGGAGCCTGTGTCCGCTGGGTCTGCCGGAAAACCTTTCCTTCGATCTCTGCCGTCTCGGCGGTAACGTCCGTATAGAGCGAAAACAGGATCACGTTGGACACTTTGATGTACTCCTGCGCTCCCGGCTCCGTCAGGTCAAAGTCAAGGTGTGCCTCCCTCGCCAGCTCCCTGAGCGCCGAATACGAGGTGAGCGCATACCCGGTGTATCTGGTTGTGGTCCTGATCTGGGATTCAGAGAGAGTGGTGATGGGAAGGAAGGAGCTGTACGCAATCTGCGTGCTCTCCTCAATCAGCTTTCTGGCCCTTTCGTCCAGATCGCTCTGATCGCTCAGAAGCTGGAAGGTGTAGACCTTTTCAAATTTCTCCATATTCTCATAGCGCATCCTGGCCGCAAAGCCTGTGGCCAGTGCCGTCACGGAGCAGAGCACCAGCACGCACACCATGGCCCAGGTGCGGTAATTCTTTTTCATCCGGAAGATCATGTTGTTCACCCACAGGCACCTCTCCCTGCGGTAAAGGAATCTTTTGTTTCCGGCCACCCACTGGAATACCAGGGGGAGAAGACCTCCGAAGAGCAGATATACGCCCAGGATGACCAGAACCACCGCACCCACAGCGTTCTCCAACACCTCCGGCCCTCCCTTTTTCACCGCCAGATAAAAACCGGATGCCAGCACGGCCACTCCGGCCAGGGCCCGCAGAAAAAGCAATGCCCGGCTCTGTCTCACATACTCGTTCTGCCTGGCCCCGGTGAGCATGGAGAGCACGCTGCTTCTTACAATATCCACATACCCCTTTATCACAAAGATCACATAGATGGCAAGGTATGCCAGGGCGGTGACCAGCACAGGAGTGAAAACAGGCCGGAAGCTGATCTCCACCGCCAGCTCGGAGAGGGAGAGCAGTATCATCTGAAACAGCCCGGTGGTCACGATACCGAAAAAGATTCCAAACCCCAGCGCGCTCAGCCCGATCAGCGCCGTCTCTATCATGTACATTTTGCCGATCCGCTGATTGGTGAGACCCATAAAGATGTAAATGCCGATCTCCTTTTTGCGTCTGGTGAGAAAAACATTGGTGGAATACCAGATAAAGAAAAACATAAAGCACACCAGCACAATGGAGATCACCTGGATAACCGTATCCATATTTCTCTTGTTCTTCTCCCCTAACTGAATCAGGGCGTCGGAGTAGATCAGATTCTGAAAGTTTAAAAAGATCACAATGGTAAAAGCCAGCGACGCCACCAGGGAAAGGCAGTTTTTAAAGCTGTTTCTGAAATTCATAAACGCAAGTCCGGTCATCCTCATGAGAAATCACCTCCCATGGAGGTCTGCACCTCTATAATCCTGTCATAAAATTCCCTGCGCTGCGCCCCGGCGCTGATCCTGCATCTGATCAGGCCGTCGCTTAAAACATACACATCCCTGGCCCAGGACGCGCAGAAGGGGTCGTGGGTCACCATAAGGATGGTGGCCTGCCCCCGCTCGTTCACCCTTTTCAGGCACTCCAGAAGCTCCCTGCCTGATCTGGAATCCAGGGCCCCGGTGGGCTCGTCGGCAAAGATGATCTCCGGGTCGGTGATCAGCGCCCGGCAGGCGGCCCCCCGCTGCTTCTGGCCGCCCGAGAGCTGCCAGGGATACTTTTTCAGATGCTCCGAAAGACCGAACATGGACGCCAGCTCCTGGGCCTTCCTGACGCATTCCCCGCCGCTGACGCCGTTTAAGGACAGAGGCAGGGCAATGTTATCCTGTAAGGTCATGGTGTCAAGCAGGTTGTAATCCTGAAAAATAAAACCGATTTTATCCCTGCGAAGCCTCGAGAGCTCTTTGTTGGAGAGACCTGCGATATCCTGCTCCCCCAGCATAACCGTTCCCTGTGAGGGACGGTCGATGGTGGAAAGGATGTTTAAAAGGGTGGTCTTGCCGGAGCCGGACGGCCCCATAATGGCGATGAAGTCGTTCTGATAAACGGTCAGGTCGATTCCCTTAAGCACCTTTGTCTGAAAGCCCCTGGGCCCGTAATTCCTGATCAGATTCTTAACCTCAGCTACTTTGTTCTGATTCATGATGATCCTCCATTCAAGTTCCGCGGCACATACCCGGGATTGCCGTCGTTTTGATTTTACCATACCATCATAAAACAGCCGGCCCGGAAAATCCTTACGGACGTCTTACAAAACCGCCTGTCATATTACAGTTTCTGTAAGGTTTGGCCGGCGGCCGTATCAGAGGCTGAAAAAATCATTGCTCCTGAAGGTAATCCTGAATCTCGTGTATACGCCGTACTCACTCTCTGCCGTAATCTCATGTCCCAGCCGCCGGAGAATCTTCTCCGCCATATAAAGCCCCATTCCCGTGGATCTGTATCGTCCGTTGTGGTGACTGCCCCCGGTAAATCCCTTCTCGTAGATTCTGCGGATTTCGCTCTGCATAATCCCCTCTCCGCAGTCCTCCACCAGAAGGCGGACCTCCTCTCCCCCTCCCTCCGTCCACAGGCGCAGCTTCTTCTGCGGTTTTTCTCCCGCATATTTCATCGCGTTGTCGATGAGCTGATCCAGAACATAAACCAGCCACTGGGGATCCGTATAGACGCAGCGCTCCTCCACCCGCACGTCCAGCTCAAAGCCCTCCTGTATGAGAAAAAACTGATTATTCCTGATGGAGGCTCTGACGCACTCCTCAAGATCTGTCCTTTTGATCTGGAAGTCCACCAGAGAGCTTTGCAGTCTGCACCCCAGGAGCATGGAGCGGATCTGACGGTTCATCTTCTCAAGCTGCTCCCGAAGGGCCTGTCTGCTGCCGGCTTCCGGAAGCTTTTCCACCATCAGAAGCCCGGCTGCCAGGGGAATCTTAAACTCATGGCACCACTTCGCCACATAATCCTGCAGCTCGCAGTTTTCCTGAAACGCCTCTTCCAGACGCCGTCTTAATATCTCTGCGTCATGCAGCGCGATCTCCTGATTTTCAAACGCCTCCATCCGCCCGGCGATCTCATCCTCTTCCAGGAGAAGCTGCCGCATCTGCCTTTTTTCTTTCCGGTACAGATAAAAATCTCCCGCTCCAAAAAGAAAAAGGAACAGCAGAAGAAGAATATCCAGATACCACAGATATTTCGTCCCGCGTTCCCGCATCAGCAGTATAAAATACAGATTAAAGGAAAGAAACATCGCCCCGCAGAGGAAGTACGGTTTCCACCTTTTTCGTAAATAAGTCATGCTACAAAGTATCCCTGTCCCTTCCTGGTGCGGATGATCTCATCCCCGCAGGCCGCTTTGAGCTTCCCCCGCAGCCTGCACACCAGCGTGGTGAGGCTTCCGTCCGAGAGGTATTCCTCCGTATCCCAGAGGGCCATCATCAGTTCCTCCCTCGTCACCACCTGCGGCCTTGCCTGTGTCAGGCGGATCAGCACCCGCCGCTCGGCTTTCGTCAGCCCGATCTCCTCTCCCTCCCGGAACAAAAGGCCGGACGCCCCGTCAAAGACCAGTCCCGCCTGTAAGGATATGAGATTTTGCAAAAACGCCTGTCCCGCTTTATACTCATAGGTTCTGCGCAGGAGCGCCTCCATCTTCGCTTTCAGGATCTCCAGGCGGAAGGGCTTCTCCACGTAATCGTCCCCGCCCTGGGCGATACCCATCAGCTTGTCCGAATCCTCCCCACGGCTGCTGATGTAGATGACCGGCACCTGAGAAACCTGCCGGATCTGTCCGCACCAGTAAAAGCCGTCGTAGCAGGGAAGATTGATATCTATCAGGACAAGATGGGGGGCGAGCTCTGTGAATTCCCGGAGAATTTCGTCAAATCTGCGGGCCGCCGCCACCTCATATCCCCATTTCACCAGAAAGGATTCGATCTCGCCGCACAGGACTGCGTCGTCCTCTATCAGCATGATTTTCATTTTATTGGTCAAGATGCGCCTCCGTGTTCTGCTTCATGGAATTATTCTATCACAGGCGCAAAAACAATTCTACAGAAAAGATTATCCTGTTGTAAGATGCAATTTCCCTGTTGACACCCCGGAAAATCTGTAGTAGACTCATAAAAAATTATATAAAACCAAAGGCTATGAGGAGGAGGAAGTACATACTCATCCGATGCACAGAGAGAAGGCGGCCGGTGGAAGCCTTCGTGAAGAAAGTATGGAAGTGTCCTCTGAGCTGTGAACCCAACGGATCGTCTTTGACCGCAGACATTTTCAGATTACAGCCGTCGTGACAGGCAGAGCTGTCATCCGGATGCTGCAGGCAGACCGCTCCAAGTAGGCTTCACCGGAATTCCCCCGTCACAGGGAAGACGGTATCGGAAATTTTTCCCGTACCGGTTGAGTGCAGAAGAATTTTCTTCTGAATTTGGGTGGTACCACGGACGTTTTGTTCGCCCCAGAGTAACTTATGTTGCTCCGGGGCTTTTCTTTTTATGCGCGGACTGTCCGCGGAGCGTCAGACCGGAATATGGAGGACATCACGCATGGAAAAACACTATTCTTTTGAAACCGTTGAAAAGCAGATGCAGAAATTCTGGGAGGATGAGCAGATCTACCGCTTTGACCCGGACAGAGAGGGCCCCGTTTACTCCATCGACACACCGCCCCCTACAGTCAGCGGGCGTCTGCATATTGGCCACGTCTTCTCCTACACGCAGGCGGAAATGATCGCCCGGTTTAAGCGCATGCAGGGGTACAATGTCTTTTACCCCTTTGGCTTCGACGACAACGGCCTGCCCACAGAGCGGCTGGTGGAGCGCGATGAGAAAATCCTCGCCAGGGATATGCCCCGCAGTGCGTTTACCCGCAAATGTATCGAGGTAGCGGAAAAATATGAGAAGGATTTCCGGGAGATGTGGAAGTCCCTGGGCTTTTGCGTGGACTGGTCCCTGCAGTATGCCACCATCAGCCCCGAGGTTCGCAAAATCTCTCAGGAGCTGTTTCTGGAGCTGGTAAGGCAGGGAAAGGCCTACTCAAAAGAATCGCCGGTTCTGTGGTGTACGCATTGCCGAACCTCCATCGCCCAGGCGGAGCTGGATACCCGGGACGTGGACTCTGCCTTCAATTATCTTCCCTTTATGGCCGGGGACGATATCATCCAGGTTGCCACCACCCGCCCCGAGCTGCTCTATGGGTGCGTCTGTCTGTTTGTCCATCCGGATGACGAAAGGTATGGCCGCTATATTGGAGGAACCGCCCGTGTCCCTCTCTACGACTATGAAATTCCCATCATGGCGGATGAAAAGGTCAGCGCCGACAAGGGAACCGGCGCCGTAATGTGCGCCACCTTCGGCGACAGCACCGACGCGGAGTGGGCGCAGGAATACGCGCTTCCCTACCGGAAAATAATCCTGCCGGACGGAACCATCGCTCCGGAGGTTCCCTTTATCGGCGGTCTGGAAATCCACTCTGCACGGAAGGAAATCCTGCGTCTGCTCTCTGAAAGGGGGCTTCTGCTGAAGGCCGAGGGCATCACCCACACAGTGGCCGTCCACGAGCGCTGCGGCCAGGAGGTGGAGATCATCCCCTCCCGCCAGTGGTATATCGATGTTTTGTCCCAGAAGGAGCGCTTCCTGCGGGCAGCTGACGAAATCAACTGGCATCCCGCCCATATGAAAAGCCGATATCTCTCCTGGGTGAACAACTTAAAATGGGACTGGTGTATTTCCCGCCAGCGCTACTTCGGAATCCCCTTTCCCGTGTGGTACTGCCGGGACTGCGGCAGGGCTGTTTTCGCCTCCCCGGATCAGCTCCCTGTCAATCCGCTGGAGACCTCCTTAGAGGGAATCTGCCAGTGCGGCTGCCATGAATTCGTCCCCGAGCGCGCGGTTCTTGACACCTGGGCCACCTCCTCCGTGTCGCCTCAGATCAATGAGCGGCTGGGCCTTCCCCTTGTCCCAATGAGTATGCGCTCCCAAGCCCATGAGATCATCCGCACCTGGACCTTTTACACCATCGTCAGGAGCCTTTACCACACGGGTAAGATCCCCTGGAAGGACATTATGATCAGCGGCTTTGTTCTGGCCAGAAAAGGGGAAAAGATCAGCAAATCCAAAAACAACAGCGATTTCACCCCTGCCGGGCTGATCGCCGCCCATTCCGCCGACGCCATCCGGTACTGGGCTGCCAATGCCAGACTGGGCACCGACACCTTTTTCGCTCCGGAGGATCTGGCCCTGTCCAGACGGTTCATCACCAAGCTGTGGAACGCCTCCAGATTTGCCATTTCCCAGCTGCAGGATTTTGATCCGTCCGCTCCGGTAACCCTTCTGCCAGTCGACCGCTGGATCCTTGCGCGCACCGATGAGACCATACGCAAAGCCGCCGCCCTGCTGAGCGAATATGAGACAGGCTCCGCAAGGCATGAGATCGACGACCTTTTCTGGAAGGATTTCTGCGATAACTACATTGAGATTGCCAAGGAACGGCTTTACCGCCCCGACCTTCACGGGGAGGATGCGCGCCGCAGCGGGCAGTATGCGCTCTATCACACTCTGCTGGCCATCCTGAAGCTGTACGCCGTTTATGTGCCCCATATTACGGAGTATCTCTATCAGGAATTTTTCAAAAAATATGAAAAAGAAGCTTCCATTCATGTGACGCTCTGGAAAAAGCCGCAGGAGCCTGACCCGCTTTTGCTGGAATTCGGACAGGCGCTGACCGACGCCATGGCCGCAGTGCGCCGGTACAAATCGGAAAACAATCTCTCCATGCGCGCGCCCATTGACGCCATGGATATTACCGCTCCGAAGCGGCTCTGGCCTTTGCTGCGCCAGACGCAAAAGGATCTGCTGGCCTGCTCGAAGGCGGGGAGGATCCGGTATCTGTGACAGGCAGATACTTTACGGCTCCCATACCGCCTTCTCATAATCCTTTACATAATATCTGAGATTGCATCTCCCCCTGCAAATGATCGTATGGCCCTCCGCTTCCAGCTTCCTTCTCTGGGCGTCGATGCCACCCGGAAATTGGGGGTTCAGCTCCCCGTCCGCCTTCAGCGTCCGCCACCAGGGCGTTTCGTCCTCCCCGTTTCGCTGGAAGCTGGCCCACGCCGCAATGGACACAAAAATCCCCGCCGTGATCGGCTCGGTAAAATCCGCGTCGTTTTCCTCTGCGAAATACGCCCGCAGCCCGCCCACCGTGATCACCCTTCCAAAAGGAACCTGCTTCATGATCCGGTCATAATCCATGGGCGGCGCAAAATACATCTTATCGCCGCCATACTTTTCGATGCTCTTTTTGTCCGTAATGATCTGATATTTGGGCATATCCTTGCTGTCCCTTAACATTGCGTTGAAATCTTTTCGGTCCTCATTCGCCATGCGAATCCCTCCTCTCCTTCCTGCGAATTTCGTTTCCGCTTTTGAAAGCATAGCAGGATATGGGGGGATATGCAATGAGACGGTTTAAAAAGTTTTATATCCTGTCCCCGGCAGGAAAAAAGAAATTATGTAACCGTTTACAGCTTGAATTAATCCCCGGCACCGAATAAAATAGAAGCAGAGCGAAGCAAAAAAGTACCTTCCCCACTATCAAAGAAAAGGAGACAGCGTATGGATATTTTTGTAGATCAGAAGGCGGCCAGAAACGGCGCCGGCACGAGGGAAAATCCCCTTCAGACAATTTCCGCGGCGGCCCGCATCGCCCGGCCCGGCGACCGGGTGCTGGTAGCCCCCGGCGTGTACAGGGAGTATGTGAATCCCGGAAAGGGCGGCATTTCCGGCGACTTTCGCATTCAGTACATTTCCCAGGTTAAGGGCGGCGCGGTAATCACCGGAGCGGAGCAGGTAAAGGGCTGGGAGCCTTATGAAAAGGACGTGTGGACAGTAAAAATCTCCAACGGCATATTCGGAGATTATAACCCCTACACCACCCTGGTGGAGGGCGACTGGTATATTCCGGACAGGCCCGCCCACACCGGAGAGGTATATTTAAACGGCAAGGCAATGTACGAGGCGTACTCCCTGGGGGAGGTTCTAAAGCCGGAGGTCTTTCTTCCCTCCTGGGATCCGGATTTTACCGTTTATAAATGGTATACCGAACAGGAGGACGGGAACACCGTTCTCTATGCCAATTTCCAGGGCGCGGATCCCAATGCGGAGAATGTCGAGATCAATGTGCGCAGGAACTGTTTTTACCCTTCCGAAACCGGCAGAGACTTCATCACCCTCTCCGGCTTCGTGATCCGTCAGGCCGCCACCCAGTGGGCTCCGCCCACGGCTTATCAGGAGGGGATGGTGGGGCCCCACTGGGCCAAAGGCTGGATCATTGAGGACTGCGAGATTTCCGACTCCAAGTGCTCCGGCATCTCTCTTGGAAAATACCGCCAGAAGGGCAACGACAATAAGTGGCTTCACAGCAGATACAAGGACGGCACCCAGACCGAACGGGAGTGTATCTGTCAGGCCCAGGCGGAAGGATGGTCAAAGGAGAATATCGGTTCCCACATCGTGCGCCGCTGTAATATCCACGACTGCGGTCAGACAGGTATCGTCGGCCATCTGGGCGGGGTCTTTTCCCTGATCGAGGATAACCACATCCATCATATCAACAACCGGCAGAATCTGGCCGGGGCCGAGATCGGCGGCATCAAGATGCACGCCGCCATCGACGTGGTTTTCCGCAGGAACCATATCCACCACTGCACCCGCGGGATCTGGCTGGACTGGCAGGCGCAGGGGACGAGAGTGACTCAGAACCTGTTCCACCACAACACCCTGCCCAACTTAAAGCCGGATCAGGCAGACCCGGATCCACAGGTAATGCAGGGAATCGGTGAGGATATCTTCGTGGAGGTTTCCCACGGTCCTACTCTTATCGACAACAACCTCCTGCTCTCGACAAGAGCCGTAAAACTGGCCTGCCAGGGCGTGGCGCTGGTTCACAATCTGATCGCCGGAAGCTTTACCGCCGTGGGAATCGGCACGGATAACGGGGCGAAGACGCTCTCCTCTCCCCGCTACACCCCCTATCACATGCATCACCGTACGGAAGTGGCGGGCTTTATGACATTCCTTCACGGCGATATGCGTTTTTACAACAATATCTTCCTTCAGCAGGACGTGCATCCGGCGCTGAGGGCCGCCCAGGAGAACATGGAGCCCAACGGCTGGGACGACGGCAACACGCTCGTGGGAACCTTCCCCTACGACGGCTATCCCACCTTTGAGCAGTGGGATAAGGAATTCGAGGGCTACTGCGGCATGGGCTCGGCTCCCAGCGACCGCTACTATATGCATCTCCCCGTGTGGTCGGAAGGAAACCTCTACTGCAACGGCGCCAGGCCCTGGGAGAAAGAAAAAGCTCCCTGTCAGACGGCGGCTGCCGTCTCTCTGGAGCTGGTGAAGGAGGCGGATGGCCATTACCGTTTAAAGACAGACCTTTACGACCATCTCCCCAAAGACAGGCCGTCCACGCCCTTTATCTCCACGGAGCTTCTGGGCATGGCCTTCGAGCCGGAGCAGAAATTTGAATCCCCCGACGGCTCTCCCATCCTCTTTGACAGCGATTATCTGGGAAAGCACCGGGGCGTGTCCCCTCTGCCCGGCCCTTTCGCAGACGTAAAGGACGCGGAAAGTATTATCTGGTAACAAAAACTTGAATCAGCAGACGTTCGAACGTACACGGAACGGTTTCCGGATGTGCAAACAGCCGGAAACCGTTCCGGAAAAAGGTGTGCGGAAGAGCATCTGCGGAACTTGAAATCAGGAGGCCCACCTTGTACGAATGTCCCAACTGCGGCAGTAATCTGAAATTCGATATCCCATCTCAGCTGTTGAAATGCGATTACTGTCAGACCACCCAGGATCCCTACGACATAACCAAAGCGCAGGACGCGGAGGAAAACGACGTGTTCGACGTGACCGTCTTCACCTGTCCTCAGTGCGGCGGCGAGATCATGAGCACGGATACCTCTGTCGCAGAGTTCTGCAGCTTCTGCGGCGCTTCAACCATCCTGCAAAGCCGCGTGAGCAGGCAGCTACGCCCCGCCCACATTATCCCGTTCAGACAGACGAAGGACGCCTGCAAAAAGGCGTTCATCGCCCGGATGAAGCGTTCTCCCTTTACCCCGGACGAATTGAAGGATGAAAAGCATATCGACAGCTTTCGGGGAATCTACATGCCCTACTGGAGCTATGATATCTCCCAGAAGGGCCCGGTACTTTTAAAGGGAGAGAAGTCTTACCGCAAGGGGGACTACAATTATACCGACCACTACGATCTGAGCGGCCAGATCGACGCAGAATACAACAATCTCTCTTATGACGCGTCCTCCTCCTTTGACGACGACATCAGCGCCCGGATCGCTCCCTTTGACGTGCGGGATAAAAAGGAGTTCACGCCCTCCTTTCTGAGCGGGTTCTACGCGGATACCGCGGACGTGGACAGCGAGATTTACAAAAACGACGCCATTGAGATCGCCAACAGCACCAGCTACGACAATATCCGCAGGGTAAAGGCCTTTTCCGACGTGCATCTGACCGGCGGCAGAAACAGCTTTTCCATGACCACCGCTTTCCACACCTTTTGCGAGCCTCCCCGCAGAGTGATGTATCCCGTCTGGTTTATGTCCTACCGCAAAAATGGCCGCGTGGCCTACGCCACTGTGAATGGCCAGACCGGAAAAGTGGCGGCGGATCTTCCCATCGACCTGAAAAAATATGTGGCGGGCTCTGCGGTTCTGGCTGTGCCGATCTTTCTGCTGCTGAATCTGTTCTTCACCATTCTTCCCAAAACCGTCCTTGGCTTTTCGGGGTTCCTGGCTATGGCGACGCTTTTTATCTACCTGACGGAAATGTCGAAAATTTATCACAGGGACAGACGCACCTGTGACCGGGGCTATCTGTACCGCCAGTCCCTGGCTGACGAGAGCAAAAAACAGCGGAAAAAGCCGGACAGCTCCGTTCCCTTAAAGGATCTGATCTCCTTTTGCTCCTCCGACAGAAATTACCGTCTGGGCGGGGCTCTCAGCTCCCTGGCAGCGGCGGCGGTGGCCGCGGCTGTCTGGCTTCTGAATCCCGTATCGGATCTGTGGTACTATGCCGCAGCCATTTTCTCCTTTGGCGGCATTCTGTTTACGGTTATGGAGATTATCAGAAAGTACAATGTACTGGCAACCAGACGGTTGCCGCAGTTTGACAGAACAGGAGGTGACGATCGTGCGTAAATCAGGCATCCGGGTATTTATCCTTCTTTTCCTGATGATGACTCTCCGCGTGGACGGCGCAGAGCGCAGGGAGCTTCCCCGCAAAGGCGATTATAACGCGCAGGACACACAGGAGAGGGACGCTTCCTCCGGCAGGGCTGACATAGCCGAAAGTGATTCCGGCTGCGTCCTGTGGATGAACGAAGAAACCGGCTATCAGGTGGCGGTTGAGGATGACGCGGATCTGCTCACCGACGAGGAAAAGGCTCTTCTCGCCTTCGATATGCGGGCGCTCACCGCGTACGGAAACGCGGTTTTCAAATCCGTCTCCTACAATAATTATTCTGCCTCCTGGTTCGCCCAGGACTGTTATCACAGGCTGATGGGCTCTGAGAGCGGAACCCTGTTTCTCATCGATATGTCCAACCGGGAAATCTACATTTTCAGCGACGGCGCCGTGTACAAAACCGTCACGACGGCATACGCAAACACCATCACCGATAATGTGTACCGCTATGCCTCCGACCAGGATTATTATCAGTGCGCCTCCAGGGCTTTCGGACAAATCCACGCCCTCTTATCCGGACGCAGAATCGCACAGCCCATGAAATACATAAGCAACGCCCTGCTGGCTCTGATCCTGGCGGCGCTGATCAACTATTTTCTTGTACGGATCCTGTCGGCCTCGTCGAAGCCGGACACCAGGGAAATCCTGAACTCTGTTTACGCCAGGTTCGCCTTCTCCAATGTGCAGCGCAGGCTGACCAGCCAGAGCAAGGTCTACCAGCCCCGCAGCACCGACAGCAGCGGAGGAAGCCATGGCGGCGGCGGTGGTCACAGCGGCGCAGGACACAGTGGCGGCGGTCACAGCAGCGGGGGCGGCGGCGGTCATCGGTTCTGAAATACTTTACAGGCAGATATATAAACTGCACAGCTCATCAACCACAGGACGGCAAACACTCACTCAACCTCAAACACATAATCCGTGTGATAGGTCCTCACATAAAGTCTGCCGTCCTGATACACAATATAATCCATCATGGAGGCAAGATCTGTCTCTCCGATTACAGCCCCGGTTTTCCGGTCAATCTGATAGAGAAAATCATCCTCAGCGGTAAAGCCATATCCGCAGAGAATCACATCCCCCACCATCTCAAAATTCCTGGAATTGCAGACCAGCGCCCGGGTTTTCCACAAAACACTGTAATCCGAAAGGTCGATGGCCGTGAGATAGCCGTTGTGGGGCGAGGACTGCGCATAGGTATAGTGGAAGGTGGATACATACAGAATCCCGTCACAGATTGCACCCCCGCCTATATTCTGATCCACGAAATCCCTGTCCTCCGGCTTAAAATCATCCGCGTACTGAAACTGTGAAAAATCCAGAGTCGCCTTCATCACACCGTTTTCCAGAATATGGATCAGCAGACCGTCCTCAATGAGACAGGAATATCTGCCGTCTCTGTATTCCGGCAGGACCAGCCCGTTTCTCTCAAACCAGTCTTCCGTATCCGTGATCTGATTTTTGCTCTGCTCCAGAACCGTGAGCGAAAGCGGAGCTGTCTCGGGCTCAGCCGGCTGCGAGATGTAATAATCCCAGGATGGATTTGTTATAATAACCGTTTCCGGCTCCGGGTTTACTTCCTCCTGCACCGGCTCGGACATGTCCTGCGTGTCCTGAATTTCCTGCGTCCCCTGCTCTTCCTGTAAGCTCTGTTCCTCCTGCGGCTGCCCGGGCGTATCGGAAGCGTCCATGACCGTATCCGGCGCCTTTTCCTGCCCCTCCTCCCCGGTCCCTGCATCCTTCCCACAACCGGTTATCGTTATCGCTAATGCACACAATGCCAACAGATTCATTATTCGTTTTTTCACAGTATCTCCTTTCAGTCCTTAAGCCTTCCTGCACAAACACATAATAGCACCCTTACAGGCATGTTTTCAATCCCGCGCGGTTCAAAACATTCCCATAAGGGTGCATTTATATTCTCCGGTCCACATTAATATCCAAAACAGTATAAAGAGCACAGGACGCCTTATACAAAAGCGTCTACCGCATCCCCTTTCCCCTCCTCTTTCAATGGGGACTGTGCGGCCTTCTCCCCGTCCGTCTCCTTTTTCTCCTGCGTCTGCATCTGTAACAGCTGCCGTTTCAGGCTGTCGATCTGTTTTTCAAGCTTCTGCTTCTCCTTCTGTTCCTCTCCGGTCAGCTCCTGCTTCTGTTCAAGCCGGTTTAAATCCCTCTGCAACGCCTGAATCTGTCTTTCTACCGCCGCTTCCCCTTTTCCGGCTCCCGCCATACCGGCGGCAGGAGCCATTTGTTGTAATCCTTCCACTTTCATGATGATCGCCATCCTCCTTCCAATCCTTACTCTTATTTCTGCACGGTTTCGCCTGTCGAAGTGTTTACTGTTCTGCCTCTTTCTGCCTCCAGCAGCGCCTTTCCCTCCCTGCTGATCTCCACCGTGTCGTTGATGGACGGAACCTGTTTTGTTTTCTCCGTCTCCACATTCGCGCTTTCTGCCCGGACTTCTCCTGTCCCCTTCGCCTGCGCGCCGTCCGCTGCCCGAAGGCTTTCCAGCCGTTCCCGCTCCGCATCCCGCTTCGTCCTGCGTTCCTCTGCCATCTGCTGCCTTTGCAGCTCCGCCTTCTCTCCGGCCAGTCTGGCATCCTCCTCCATGCCCTCCTGCGCCTTTTCACTGTAATCCTCCGCCTGCTCCTGGAACTCCACGGTATATCCCATGGCCCGCTCCATGGCAGAGAGGTCGCCTCTGCGTCTTGCCTCCTTATAAACCCTCATGGGAACCCTGGCAAGCTCCATATTGGTTCTGGCTCCTGTGAGCCCTGCCATCGTTTTTACATGCAATCTCCTTCAGCTCCTTTCCGCGCCAGCCGTCCTTATATTAAATCAGGCTTTGCCATACATATCGGCAAAGCCCTCCCCTATCTTAGCGCAATGCTGCAAATGGCCCTCTCCCCGTCACAAGCGGATTTCGTCTCTCCCCGGGCGCCCATCCGGCACATCCTTTCCGGGGTAATCCTGTCATGAGAATGACGCCGGCGGCAGGAGCAGTGATACCGCAAAAATCCCATCCCCGGCCTCCACATTCATAATCCCGTCATATTTCTCAACCGTTCCCCGCACATTCAGAAGGCCGATTCCATGCTCCCCCGCATTTTTCTTTGTGGAATATCTGACTTTTCCCGCATTCCTTAAGAAATCGCCCTGCAACCCCCCGCCCGGAGAGTTGTTCTCCACCTCCAGCAGAAAGCATTTTTTTACTGCGCCCGCCCGGATCCTCACATAGCTCTGCGCTCCGGTCAGCGCGTTGTCCAGAAGATTTCCCATCAGCACGCACAGGTCAAACTCGTCCGCAGGACAATCCCTCGGTATCCGCACATCGCACTCCCACCGGATCCCCTGCTCCTCTGCCTGTCTGCGCTTTTTACAAAGAAGCGCGTCCACTGCCCGGCTTCCTGTAGCCTCCTCCTCCCCGAAATCGCCCGCCTCCTGCATCCGGGTAAGGTAATCTCCCATTTTGTTCCACTCCCGGTTCTTCCAGAGACCGGTCAGCGCGATCAGATGATTTTTCATATCATGCCGCAGACGCTCCATCTGGCCATACTGCTCCTCCAGCAGTCTGTAAAAATCCAACTGCGAGCGGTAACGTTCCTTCTTCTGCTGTTCCAGCCAGATCCGGTTCATTCCGGAAACATATACCCCCGCCGCGCACATGGACAGCGCCGTCACAATACAGATTCCCAGATGGCTGAAAATCTCATTGTCGTATTCATTCCAGTAATCCGGCCCGTTTACATCGGACACCACCATAATCCCGACGCTTGCGCCGTAATTTACCAGATCCACCACTGCCACGATAAACAGAAGCGGAAGGGACAGCAGTACATACCATCTTTTCATTCTCCCGGAAAAGATCTCCCCCAGCGGCCGCTCCGACAGACAGACTGCCAGGATTACCCCGCCTCTGGCCAGCACAGCCGGCAGAGCGTTCCCCCACAGGCTGACGGAAGCGTTCTCCCCTTCCATAAACCACTTCCTCACGCACAGCGTCACCATCGACAACAGGGAATTCCCAAAATTTCCGGCCAGCACCTCGACGGTCATTGCCAGTACCGCGCCAAATAACTTTTTTTCCGGCTCTGCCATGAAAAACAGCATGACCAGCCCGATCAGCAGCGCATGTCTTATGGCCGCCGCCAGAAAAAAGGGAATGTACCATATTTCCTGAACCGCTCCCATGACAAGAAGCGCCCCCGTAAGCGCTCCTGCGAAGGCGATCCGTCCTCCTCTGCCCCCTCTGGCGTCCTTAAGACGCCGCCCGAAAAACCCTGTCAGCGCCCAGACATATCCTCCGTCTGCCAGAAGATGGAGCAGAAGCAATCCCCAAAAAAACTCCCGACTCACAGGATCCCTCCGTTTTTCTTCATAAAAGCGAGGATCGCCTGACAGAAATCCTCGTAACGCCTCTTTGAGATCACAACGCTTTCCCCGTTATCCAGAAGCGCCTCCTGTCGGCTATACCCCTCCACATGGCGCAGATTTACCAGATAGCTTTTGTGGCATCTGAAAAACCCTTTTCCGGAAAGCTTTTTTTCCAGCACGCCGATCTTTTCATAAAATTCCGTGTCGCCCCCTCCTCCATGGGCGTGAATCACCCTCCCGAATATTTCAAAATAAACCACATCCTCCAAAAGCAGTCTGATCTGCCTGCGGCCGCTGCTCACCAGGATAAACTCGCGGGAGGATACCGAGAGTTTTTCTACCGCCCGCCCGAGAACCCTCCGCAGCCTTCCCTCCCCCACAGGCTTGACCAGATACTGAAAGGCCTCCACCTCGAACGCGTCAAACACATACTCCCGGCTGGCGGTGACGAAGATCAGAAGGGGCCGGGGTATTTTTCCGGCCGAAGCCTCCCCGGCGGGCTTTTTTTCACAGGAGGCTTCCCCCGGAAAGGCTTTTTCCCGGCAGGGCTCCTCCCGGAACAGCTCCGCCGTCCTCATGCCGTCCAGCCCCTCCATGAGAATGTCCAGCAGAACAATATCGAATCGCCGCGCCGCCCTCAGAAGCTCTCCGCCGCTGTGATATTCATACAGGACATGGGCTATTCCCATGTCCTGTAAAATCCGTTTCACCTGCCCGGAGATCCGGCAGCATTCCAGAATTTCATCGTCGCAGACCGCAATCGACAGCATCCTTTTCCTCCCGTTTTCTTTCGCCTGACGCAGGTCTTTTTTCAACCTGTTCTCAGGTAATAAACACGCACACGCTCCGCGCTCCCATGGTGACCCGATTCTCGGGAAGCCTTGTCATCCCCTGCTGCCCCGGGATAAACCCATGCAGATACCTGCCGCTGGTGTCCGCCGCCACATACCACACCTTCCCCCCCGGCAGGGTGGGAAGCCAGAATTCCTGATCCTCCCAGAACACGTTTACCGCCAGACAGACAATGTCGTCATGCCCGTTACCTCTGGTGTCCACCTCCACTCTTCCGGCATAGACAACCCGGAGCACTCTGGTCGATGAATCGGGCCCCATCACCTGGATCTCCGGGAAGCCGCACCAGCTGTTCCCGGAAAATTTGCGCAGAACCGGATGGGCCCCGCGAAAGGCTGTCATATACTTGCAGAACTCAAAATGGGCCCGGTTTTTCTCAAGCGCCTCCCAGTTCAGCCAGGAGATCTCGTTGTCCTGGCAGTAGGCGTTGTTGTTGCCGTACTGCGTGTTCAGAAATTCGTCCCCGGAAAAGTACATGGGCGTTCCCCGGCTGCACATAAGGACCGCAAAGGCATTCATGGCCAGGCGTCTTCGCAGGCAGAGCACCTCCTCGTTGTCCGTCTCCCCCTCCACGCCGCAGTTCCAGCTCCGGTTATCGTCGTTTCCGTCCGTATTGTTCCAGCCGTTGGCCTCGTTGTGTTTTCCGTTATAGGAGTACAGATCCCAGAGGGTAAATCCGTCGTGACAGGTAAGGAAATTCACCGAAGCATTGTTCCCTCTGTCCTGAGGCTTATAAATGTCTCTGGAGCCCGTGATCCTCTGGGCAGCAATTTCCCACATGCCAAAGTCGCCCTTTAAGAAGTTGCGCAGATCGTCCCGGTATCTGCCGTTCCACTCTGCCCACCGGTTCCAGGAGGGAAAGCTTCCCACCTGATAGAGCCCGCCCGCATCCCAGGCCTCGGCGATCAGCTTTACATTCCCCAAAATCGGGTCGAAGGCAAGACTCTGCAAAAGGGGCGGCTTGCTCATGGGAGAGCCGTCCTCGTTCCTTCCCAGGATCGCGGCAAGATCGAACCGGAACCCGTCCACATGGTAGGCGGTGGTCCAGTACCGCAGGCACTCCAGAATCATCTGATGCACGATGGGATGATTACAGTTTAAGGTGTTGCCACAGCCGCTGAAATTGTAGTAATGGCCGTCCGGTGTGAGCATATAGTAAATGTTGTTGTCAAAGCCTTTGAAGGAAAAGCACGGCCCGCGCTCGTCCCCCTCCGCCGTATGGTTGAACACCACGTCCAGAATACACTCGATCCCGTTTTCGTGGAGGGTGCTGATCAGCTCCTTTAACTCCGTTCCTTCCTTATTATATTCCACCTTGGCCGTGTAGCTGGTGTTGGGAGCAAAAAAGCACACCGTATTGTAGCCCCAGTAATTCATCACAGGCTTTCCGTCCACCACACGGTAGTCCCGCATCTCGTCAAACTCGAAGATGGGCATCAGCTCCACGGCGTTTATGCCCAGCTCCTTCAGATAGGGAATCTTTTCCTTAAGCCCCGCGAAGGTTCCCGGATACTTCACACCGGAGGATTCATGCTTCGTAAAGCCCCGCACGTGCATCTCATAAATGATCAGATCCTCCATGGGAATCAGGGGCTGACTGGAATTCTTCCAGTCAAAGTCGTCCTTCACCACCCTTGCCCGGTAGCAGTCGCCCTCCATCTGGGGGACGCCCCAGAGCCTCTGGCCCGCCACCGCCTTGGCATAGATGTCCAGCAGAGTATGTTTTTTGTCGAAAAGAAGTCCCTCCTTCGGGTCATAGGGCCCGTCCATCCGGTAGGCATACTCAAAATCGTGTACATTCAGCCCGAAAACAATCATGGAATAGACCTTCCCGATCTTGTAGGTTTCCGGAAATTTCAGCACGGCATAGGGCTCCTCCTCCATCCGGTGGAACAGAAGCAGCTCGCAGGAAGTAGCCCCGTAGGAGTACACCGTGAAATTCACCCCGCAGGGAATTGCGGTAGCCCCGTTGACCTCATACATACCGGGCCTGACCTCAAAACCGTTGACTACATCCATGGGTTCCATATGAATCTTACTGATTGGAGCGATAAGTCCGTTATCATCCATCTTTGTTTCCCCCTGTCGTTATTTTTCGAACCTGTCTTTCTCCATTTTATCAGAAAAACGGCGTTTCATCCACCTGTTTTCACGGCTCTCTGAAAAAACAACGGATGCCAGGCTTCGCCGGGCATCCTTATGTTCCTTCCCATTCCATTAACTGATTCTGAGCGTCATATTTTCCTTATCCGGCTCCACCAGAATCCTGTATACATCGTGCTTCCAGGCGTTCTGAAGCCGCGCGTCCGTGATGGGGATCGCCTCTATGGCCTTCACATGGGCGTTCTCCAGAAGAAGCTTCCCGCCCTCCTCCCCGATCCGAAGGACTTTCGCGCCGGGCTCTTCTGTCTGCTCCGGCGCCGGTTTCTCATATGTCATCAGATTTAAGATCAGCGTGTTTTTCCCGGCGGCAGACTCCCCGCAGGAATCCCCGTCAAAGGAAAAGCTGTCCCGCACCACGATCTCCCTGCCCTTTTCAAGGCGAATCTCTCTCCGGTAGGAGCGGATCCCGCACTCCTTCGGATAAGCCCCGGCCAGCTCCATGGCCAGGGTACAGCTCTCCAGCTCACAGCTCACCTCCTGCGCCCGGTACTGCGCTCCGGGAAGCTGCATGTAACCGTTGATCTCCGGCAGGTTGTGATAAGAGGACTGCATGGTCCAGATCTCATAGCGCCTGTCGGAAAAGGTCTTCTGTGTGTAGGTCTCCACGCCGATATCGATAAACATGGGCTTTCCATCCCTGTAAATGGTAAAGCTTCCCACGTCGTTGTGGTTGTGGCTGTCCGCGTTGTCTCCCGCCTTGGCCGCCAGAAGCAGCTTATCATCCCGCGCCACCATCAGGCCCACGCTGGGATAATAGACGTCCGGAGGCACAGGCGTTTGGGCGCTCTGGCAGGCTCTCATTTCCGACACGAAAAAGGCGTTCATCAGACGGTGGAACAGATTGTTTTCCCCCTTAAGCAGAAGCGTCTGAGGAAGACCATTTCTGAAATCGTCCGCCACAAAGGCCATCATGTCCTGATTGCCAGTCATTTTCGCAAACAGAAATTCCCGTCCGCCCAGACGGCCCGCCACAGGAGAGCAGTCCGCAAAGTTCACATAATAGATATCGTCCACGTGAACCTTGAAAATATAATCCGCCATATTCCTGATTTTGGGCTCCCGGGCGATCCCTTCGAAGGCTCCCCCGCTGACGCCGTTGCACAGATCCAGGATCGCCGCCAGGCAAAGGCCCGCATGGTGGTAATACTGGGCCCCCTCGTCACAACAGCCGTCCTCCCCATACTCCTCCAGGAAGTAATCCAGACTGCGGCAGGCCTTTGTCAGGATCTCCATCCTCCGCTCCTCGCAGCCGCCGGCCAGAAAAGCGGAGTGAAGCACATTCTGGGTACACCAGGGCGTCCAGTTATTTAAAGGATCCTTTCCGTTTCCCATCCAGGCAAAGTATTCTCCCAGGTAGGGCGTAAGGACCCGCCGCTCCAGCTCATAGCGGATCCGCCTTGTGATCACAGGGCACATCCCGTCCAGAACCGGCTCCAGCAGATAAAGCGCCGTCGCCATCACAGAGCCCGTCTCGCAGGCAAACAGATCGATGATGGGCCGGGTCAGATCGGGAAGAGCATACCCTTCCCCGAAATAATGTCCGTTGTGGGCGGGCAGATTCCAGGCATTCTCGTCACAGGTGGAATAAATCCCGTTGACGATATCGTCCAGAAATCTCCCCCTGTTCTCCACACACTCCGCAAGCACCAGCGCGCTCAGCGCATGACGCTTGGAAAAAAAAGCGGGTCTCGAACCGTATCCGGTTTCCCGTCCGGGAAAAATCCATAAAATCCGTGGCGGACATATAGGGCCATTCGAAACCCAGGTACTCCTCCCCCAGCCGGACGGCCTGCCTTCTCCACTCCTGGTCCAGACCGTCCCAAGCCGCTCTCTCACTGATCGTCGCAAAGGGATGATACACTGCAAGCTCCCCCCGGAGCTGATTTACAATCTCACTGAACATGATCTATGTACTGCCTCCTTTTAAAGATATCGCCTTTTCATATCACAAATCCCGGCTCCGGCATGCCCTACCAGATAAACAGCTCTTTCCCGGTGAGCTTCATAAGCGCCTCCAGGAAATAGTAATCTCCATAAATAATGGAAAACTCATGCTCCTTTTCGTGGTAGGCCGCCGAACACTTCGTCAGCAGTTCGTCCTCCTCCTCGTTCCAGTTAAAGCTCTTTTCGGTAAGAGCCTTAAGCATCTTAAGCGCGGCATCCAGATAAATCCCGCTCTGTCTGCCCTCCTTCAGCTTCGCCAGCTCGATCAGGCCGCAGGCCGCGATGGCCGCCGCCGTGGAATCCTCCCAGGTCACATCTGCGGGCTGACGGAAGTCCACCGGAATCAGTCCGCTCTCCGGGATGTTGGCGATAAAGTAATTGGCGATCCGCTCCGCCGTCTCCAGGAAAGCCGCATCCTTCGTGTGCAGATAGCTTAAGGTAAAGCCGTAAAGTCCCCAGCTCTGGCCCCTGGTCCAGGAGGAGCCCACGCCGTATCCCTGGCCGCCGAAGCTCTCAATCATTCCGCCGCTCACAGGATCAAAGGACACGATGTGATTCACAGACCCGTCCCCTCTCACAAAGCACTCCCTGGCCGTGTTGGCATGATTGACCGCAATCTGGTAAAATCTGGGATCACCCAGCTCCTCGCTGGCCCAGTACAGAAGAGGCAGATTCATCATACAGTCGATGATCGCCCAGCCTGTGCGGTCGGCGGTGTCGTCCCAGTTGTTCCAAGCCCGGATAAATCTGCCCGCGCTGTTATAACGCCCCGCCAGATTGGCCGCCGCAAGAAGACCTCTGTTTCTGGAGGCAGGATCCCCGCTCACGCGGTAATTGGCCACCGCCGTGGGAAGCCACTTAAAGCCGTTGTCGTGATCCAGCTTGTTGTAATCCATCAGGTTCGCATCCAGCTTCCGCTCGTTGTCCTGTGCAACCTCCTTATAAAATTCCTCCCCGGTGAGGGTGTACATCTGCCACATCATCCCGCCCCAGAAGCCGTTCGTCCACCAGCCGATGGCCCCCTCCCCGGACTTGTCGTCGTGTACGCCGTTCACCGTGGTATAGGGGATTTTGTCCTTCGAGCGCCTGCTCACCTTCGCGAGCTTCCCGGCCGTCTTATCCAGCGTCTCCTGTGCCCATTTTGTCTGCATTTCATTGAGCTGCATCGTTGTTCTCCTTTCATGTGCCGCCCGGAGGCGATTTTTCTTCTGAAAAAGGTCTGCCCCGGAACTAACCAATACGCTACTGCCGCGCGCCAGAGCGCATGCCTTATACATAATCTGATTATATAATGTTGACAGAAAAAATATAATATCCTATAATACACCAAAACTAACCTTTTCTACTATTTTAAGGAGGAGGAACCCCATGCTCCATGCGATTACAGGAGGCTATGAGGCCAGACACCCAAGCCCCTACCAGATGTCACGCCCTGACGGGCTTCCCCACTACGTTCTGCTCATCATACGCTCCGGCGGAGAATTTCAGCTCGGCGAAGCCTCCTATAGCGCCCGGCCCGGGGATGCGCTTGTGATTGCTCCCGGAACCTCCTATTATTACGGAAATCCGCAGGGCGATTACGTGGACGACTGGCTCCATTTTTCCATCGAGGACTGCCCCCTCAAAGGACAGCTCGACCACCTTGCCAATGTCCCCTTTCCCATCGGCAATACCGAGCTTTATACCTTCTGCATCCGCCAGCTCCTGTGGGAGCATTCCTATGGTCATCCCGACTACGCCGGAGAAAACACGGACTGCCTTTTTCAGCTTCTTTTCAATCACCTGTTTGCCGCCTGGCAGACCAGAAATAATAAGGAGACAACGCTTCCTTATTATAATGAGCTCCAGCTTGTGCGGCTGGATGCGGCGAATCATTTTTCTCAGCGCCACTCTATCGGAGAAATTTCCCGCCGCCTCGGGATCAGCGAATCCTATTTTCAATATTTATATAAAAAGCACTTTGGTATCTCCTTCCACCGCGACCTGATCCGGATGCGCATCGATCACGCCAGATATACCCTCCTCACCAGCAGCCTCCCCATCGATCAGGTTGCAGAGCTCTGCGGTTATTCCAATGAGGTTCATTTTTACCGTCAGTTCAAAAAAATAACCGGCGTCACTCCCTCCGAGTTCAGGAATGGGGAAAAGATGACGTCGAAACAATGGAAAGCCGAGATGCAATCCCTGTAATCCGAGTGTGAACATATCAGTAAAGAACGAACCAGGACACAGCCTGATCAAAATAAAAAGTGGGTGGAGTTATGAAAAGAATTCAGTTTTCAAAAGGGAGTGGCCGATGTATAATTAATGTACTCAAACTTCGCACATAGATTTTAGCTATGTACCTTGAAAATTCAATATCTGG
>CANOVJ010000003.1 GCA_947570615.1 uncultured Lachnospiraceae bacterium | reverse complement strand
AAACAGCAGTTATATATAGTTCATCTTCATTTTTAAAACGATGTTTCGGATAGGATGCGAATTTTCCAAAATAAGTATCTTCCAGGTAAGGAGATGGCTCTGTAAAATACATAGATGGATGAGTAATCTGATCACAAATTAACATTCCTATGGAAGGTATGTCATCCGGCAGCGATAATATAAATTCTTTATATATCCCTGCATATGTATAAACGCTGGTTTCTAAATAACGCTGATATATACTTCTGTTCATATAATTTTTATAGCCTCCTGATATTCCCGGAGACAGATGCCGCATTGATATATACCATACATGCGCCTCCGGGTTTTCCGCCGTCATCTGAAGGATGATCTTAAATGTATTGTCAGAAGCTTCCATTTCAGGTTACTTTCCGGCATATGTTGGTCACAAATTTCCTGCAAATGTGATATAATAGGCAACACGCAGGTCGTAAGGTATCCTCCCGCCCATGGCGGGTCCCTCCTTGCGACAACGTATCACAGGCAGCGCGCTGATGCGCGCGCAGGTCGTAAGGAATCCTCCCGCCTGCGGCGGGTCCCTCCTTACGACAACTTATCCTGAGAAAAAGGGGCAAATTCAACCATCCCGGAAAGGAAATCGCCATGAAAATCCATTTTTACGGCACAGGCGCCTCGGAGGGCGTCCCGGCCACCTTTTGCAACTGCAAAAACTGTGTGAAAATAAGAACCGCCCACAGAGACGGCTCCTCGAAAAATTTCCGCAGCAGAACCAGCACAAAGATCGACTCAAATCTTTTGATCGATTTTTCGCCGGACGTCTTTGACCATATGCGTTACGGCGGGCTGGATCTGAACGATATCGATTATCTGGTCGTCACCCACGCCCACATGGATCATTTTTACCCGGAGGAGCTGATGCATATCGCGCCGCCCTACTCCATGTCCCCCATCCCCGGGGAAATGACGGTTTTTGGCAATGAGACCGTGTGCGAAAGGCTCCGCCAGGTGGGAGCGGAAAAGATTTCCGATTATCTGCATGTACGCAGGGTCAGCAATTTTGAGGAATTCACCGCAGGGGACTATACCATCAAAGCCCTGCCCGCCAACCATGACCGGACGCAGGAGTGCCATCTCTACATCATACGCAGAAACGGCCGCAATCTTCTCTACGCCCACGACACCGGGTATTTTCCGGACAGGACCTGGCAGGCCCTCGAGGGGGAGCGCTTTGACGGCGTTGTCCTGGACTGCACCTGCTGCAACGGCCCCACTTATTTTGACAACCACATGGGATTCGAGGACAATCTGCGGGTTAAGGAGCGGATGCTTTCCCGGCATATGGCGGATGAAAACACCGTCTTTATCGCGACCCACTTTGTACATACCTACGGCCCCTTCCAGGAGGAGCTGGAAAAGGCCTTCCACGTCCACGGCTTTCTGGCGGCATACGACGGGATGGAGGCTGACATTTAGCCGCCCCATCCCCGCAGGAGACCTGTGGACAAAAGACCGGGAGCTTTACGTCTTCATATGTCCGCAGGATCCTGTACACATGGCTCAGTCCTTTTTCTCATGATCATAGATCATGATCATAAATGATCAGCGCCATCACCTGCAATTCCTCCTCCTCCAGATTGGCCAGGCTGTGTCCCTTCCCCGAAGGAGTAAAATAATGCTCCCCTTCCTTAAGGGTCAGCGTCCTCTCGTGATTGTCGTCGATGGTGGCGGTTCCCTTAAGAACATAGTAATCCTCCCCGTCTCCCTTATGTACGTGATATCCCACCGAGCATCCCTTCTGCAGCGTCACCTTTGCGTAAACCCGGTTCATTCCGTGCATTTCCTCCGCCTGCAGTATATGGTCAAAGTGTACCGTCCCCTGACCGCCCAGAAACTCCTTCTGATCAACACTTTTCATAGCATGATTCTCCTTTTCTCTGCGTTTTGATTTTATTATAAGGAATAAACGCCGCGGTTTCAACTGTCGCCTGACGAAATGCGGTGGCGGCTTACGGATTTTGTCCCTTTCTTAATAAAATATTAGAGAATCCTTAGAGGTTTCCATGCTATACTGACCCAAAATCCATCTCGGGAAAGGAACAGATACCTATGATATCAGACACAGGACAAAAACCCGCCAGGCCCTCCTCACCGCGCACTCTACGGGTAGACAGACAACGCCAGAGACGCATAATCCCGCGGACACTGCGGCTGATCCGCAGTCTGGCGCTGGCAGGCGTAATCATCGCCTGTATCGATAAAGCCATGCCCTTTTTCAACGAAATGATTCTTCTGGCCGGTCAACTGCCGCAGGAATCTCCCCGGGAGCTCACAGTCACCGCCTTCGCCGGCCAGGCGGATTCTGGCGGACAGCTCTGTGAATTCTCCGATCAGCGTCCGGCGGCCAGAGGCAGCAGCACAGCCCCTTCCGACGCTGCGGTCATCAAAGCGCTCCCGTCCGCATCTTACCGCGCCGACGGGGAAAAGACCTCCGGCGGCCCGCAGCTTCTCAGCGAAGCGCAGGTGGAGGACATCCTCTCTGAGCTCGCGTTACAGGATGACGATATCAGAGAAATTTACATTCGCCGTGAAGAATATCCAAAGGAGCTTCTGGCGGCGCTGGCCTCCAATCGGGAAATGACAGAATTTGTAAAGGGGTACCCTTTGGCCGACGCCGCGGCCACAGGCGGTATCAGCGACGAGGAGAAGGCGCAGACCTTTCCGCTGTTTCTGCAGTGGGACAGCCGATGGGGCTATGTCCCCTATGGCTCAGGCCCCATCGGTATCACAGGCTGCGGACCCACCTGCCTGTCCATGGTGATCTTTTCCCTGACCGGAGATACGTCCGCCACCCCCGACGCCCTGGCCGCTCTGAGCATGGAAAAAGGGTATTACACAAAAGGGGCGGGAACTGCCTGGCTTTTCATGAAGGACGCGGCCGCATTCTACGGGCTTACAGCCGTCGAGCTGGGACTGGACGAGGAGGTCATGCGGCAGTACCTGGATCTGGGCCGCCCCATCATCTGCGCCATGCGGCCCGGAGATTTCACCGCCACAGGACATTTTATTGTGATTTACGGGTATGATGAGAATGGCTTTCGGGTCAACGATCCCAACAGTATGGACCGAAGCGGAATGTCCTGGAGCTTTTCCACCCTGAAAGGACAGATCCGGAATCTGTGGGGGTATTTTCGGAGCTGAATCTCCGCCCCTACCTCTTTCTCCTGCGCCCCGTACGCCTCCCACCCCGCATCCTGTGGTAAACCGGTACCAGCAGGGCGCACGCCCCAATCCAGGCCAGGGGCGTTGCCAGGCAGATCCCCACATAGCCGATCCCGGCGGCCAGCAGGGTGGTCGCCCCCACCCGCAGAACCAGCTCGATCATACAGGCTCCGAAGGGCGCCGCCCCGTTCCCCATGCTCTGGATGGCGGAGCGGTAAATCTGTAAAACCCCCAGGAGCAGGTAAAAGGGAACGATGGTCAGCAGATACAGATCGCTGTAGCGGATGATCTGCGCCGTGGGGCTGCTCACGAAAAGCGGCGCCACCAGATGGCGGCAGCAGATGATCAGCGCGCACATGAGGGCGTTGGCGATGCTGGTCTGCAAAAGGCAGGCCGCCACGCCGCTTCTGATCCGTTTATCCTCCCCCGCTCCGTAGTTCTGGGCCACAAAGTTGGAGATGGCAATCCCGAAAGCCGCGTTGACCAGGACGGATACCTGATCCACCTTTGAGGCCGCCGTATAACCGGCTATGGCGTCCGTGCCCAGGGCGTTCACCGCTCCCTGCATGGCGAGCTGGCCGATACACATGACGGACATCTGAAATCCCATGGGAAAGCCGGTGCGCAGATGTTTTGCCAGGGTATGCCCAGGGCTCCGGAAGTCCTCCCTCCTAAGACGCATCACTTCGAACTTTCTGATCCCCGCCAGAGTACACAGCACGGCGGAGATGAGCTGGCTCAAAACCGTAGCCCAGGCCGCCCCGGTGATTCCCATTCCCAAAGGGACGATAAACACCACGTCCAGAGCGATATTCAGAAGAGAGGAAAACACCAGAAACACCAGCGGCGTCCTGCTCTCCCCCAGCGCCCTGAGAATGTTGGATATCATATTATAAAAAACCGTGGCCCCTGTTCCCGAAAGCACCACGAACATATAACCGTAGGCCATGTCGTAAATCCCCTCCGGCGTTTTCATCCACCCCAGGATCCGGTGGGAGAGGCCGCAGGAAACCGCGGTGATCAGAATCGTAAACACACAGCACAAAATGACGGAGGCCGCCACGCTGCGGCGCATTCCCTTCTCATCCCCCGCCCCGCACTTATGCCCCAGGCAGATCCCGAATCCCCCTGTGATTCCCTGGATAAAACACAGGACCAGATACACGATGATGCTGGTGGCCCCCACCGCCGCCAGAGCGTCCGCCCCCAGGGCGCGCCCCACGATCACGGAATCCGCCAGCGTATAAAAAAGCTGAAAAAGATTTCCCCCGATCACCGGGAGAGAAAATTTCAAAATAACGGGAAAAGGCTTCCCCTGTGTCAGATCCTGCGCCATAGCTTAAACCACATTCCTTTCCGCGCCCCTGCGGGCTTTTTTCTTGTGAAAAATACAAATCGTTATTATAATGGAAGAAATACCCGGTTGGCATAACCCGATTTCCAATTGGGCGAGGAGGCTTTATTCATGTACAACGACGGCACACGTAACGCTTTCTCCGGCGATACCGGATCTGTCCGCCCGGATATAACCCCCGGGCCCATCCCCGCTCCCGGACGCCCCCTAAACATCTGCAAAATCCAGACCGACGAGGATCTGCGGGAGGTGACCGCCCACGGCTGCGCACAGTTTCCTCTGGAGATCAATCACGACTATCTGCACAGCTTCTATCAGAGGTACATCTGCTGCCACTGGCACGAGGAGCTGGAGATCGCCGTGGTGATAAAGGGACAGATCCGCTACCGGCTGAAGGAAAGAATTTTCGACCTGGCCCCCGGGGAAGGGCTTGTGATCAATTCCCGGATCCCTCACTCCGCCGTGGCCAGCACCCGGCAGGAGCCGGTTCTGCTCACCACGATTCTCCATCCGTCCCTGCTCTACGGGACGCCGGCCAGCGACATTTACCAGAAGCTCGTCTGCCCCTACTTAAACGCCGACGCGCTCTCCGGCATCCGGCTTTCTCCCTCCCGGTCGGAGCTCATGAAGCAGATCGACGCCCTTTTTGCGGAAAAGCCCTTCGGCTTTGAACTGCGGATCAAGGGCCTTCTGTGCGGCCTGTTCGCCGACCTGCTCTCTCCCTGCCAGGATCTGCTGGAGCAATCCAGGCCTGCGGGCAGTGAGTCCCTTACGCGCCTTGCGCTTCTTCTGGAGGCCATCCACGGGAGCTATACGGAGCCTCTCTCCCTCTCGGCGCTGGCGAATCAGATCTGTCTCTCCCGGGAAGGGTGCTGCCGCTTTTTCAAAAGGATGACGGGAAAAACCATCTCCGAATACCTGCAGGACTACCGCATCAGCCAGAGCGTCCCGCTTCTTGCAGGCGACCGCTATTCCATCGAGCAGATCGCCCAGCTCGTCGGCTTCGGAAATGCAGGGCGTTTTTCCGCCGCCTTTGCCCGGCATATGGGCTGCACGCCCCGGCAGTACCGGCAGCGCCTTCTGCAAAATCCCGGGGCAGCCCCTCCTGCCTGCGCGCCCTCTGATAATATAAAAAATCTTTCCTCCGTAAAACAGCAGGATTTTGCCCAAAACTGTACAGATATTGACAAAGCCGCCCGGCAGGGCCCCGGGACGGGTTTATTGTAATAAAACCGGTTGAACCCGGCCCTTTAATAGAATATAATAAACAACGGGCAGGGGACTGCCCTTATGTAAAACAACGGGCAGGGGACTGCCCTTATGTTAAGCAAAACAGCGCCGGCAGGCGCGGAAATGAGGGATAATATGTATCGGTTTCCGGAGGGATTTTATACGGATGTACGGGAAGAGACGCTGGCCGCCACCACCATCACCATTGAGAACGGCGTGCTCAGGGAGAACAAAACCAAACGGGAGAAGGGCGTCATCGTCCGGCTCTATGATGGGAAAAAATGGTATATCAGCTCAACCACAAAGTGCGGGCATGTGCAGGAGGAGATCGATTCCCTTGCCCGGATGGCAGTCCCCTGCCCGGAGATCGACGATGATCCGGTGGTTCGCAGATATGAGGTGAACCGGGAGCGTTCGCTCCGGTATACGGACTGCGACGTCAGCAAAGTGCCGGTGAAGGACAAGCTCTCTGCCATGGAGAGCTACTGCCGGTGTCTTGATTCCTGCGGCGAAATTCCCCAGTGGAAGGTTTATTACGTGGACAATCACACCTGCAAGCACATCGTGTCCAGCAAGGGATGCGACGTGACCTTTGACACCCAGAACTGCTGCATAGCCCCCCGCTATGTGCTGATGAAGGAGGACAAGCCCTTTTACGGCAGACTGGATATCTACCGGATGAAGTTCGACGAGCTCTCCGGCCACGAGGAGGATCTGCGCGCGCAGATCCGGGAGGATATCTTCTACAAGGAGCATGCCGTGCCGGTGGAGCCCGGGGAGTACACCTGCATCTTTTCCCCGGAGGTGACCGGGGTGTTTGCCCACGAGAGCTTCGGCCACAAGAGTGAATCGGATTTCATGGTGGGCGACGAAAACATGAAGCGGGAATGGGCCATCGGAACCAGAGTGGGGGCAGAGCTTTTGAATATTGTGGATACCGGGCTTGAGGAGGGATCCGGCTATGTGCCCTTTGACGACGAGGGCACCCGGGCGAAAAAGACCTGGCTGATCCGGGATGGCATTCTCACAGGACGCCTTCACAGCGCCGCAACGGCCGCGGCCCTGGACGAGGAGCTGACGGGAAACGCCCGCTCCATCGGCTTTTTGTTTGAACCCATCGTGCGCATGACCTCCACATATGTGGAGCCGGGAAAGTGTACCAGAGACGAGCTCTTCGCGGGTGTGAAAAAGGGGATCTTTCTTTCGGACTACAACCACGGCTCGGGTATGAGCACCTTCACCATCGCCCCCAACAAGGCCTACATGATCCGGGACGGAAAGCTGGCGGAGCCCGTCAAAATTTCCGTGGTGACGGGCAACGTGATGAGTACCCTGCACGAGATCGACGGGGTGTCCAGGGAGTTTAAGCTCTGCTCCTTCGCCCTGGGCGGCTGCGGCAAGATGGAACAGTTTCCCCTGCGGGTGGGAATGGGCGGCCCTTATGTGCGGGTAAAGCGTCTCACCGTTCAATAAATCCCCTGGCTTTGAAAGGAGTATAAGGATCATTATGGTAAAAGAAAAATATATCGAAAAGAACCGGGAGATCAATCTCGGCGTGACCGGCGGAGCGATCGCCTCAGTCATCAAAAAGGACATTACCAGAAGCGCCTGCCGGGTCTATGAAAACAGCCATATCGGCGTGGCCGGAAAGCTGGGTGAAGCAGACGAAGATCTGATGGAGCAGGCCCTGTCCAACTTAAGCCTGCAAATTCCCTATGAGGCGGACGCCTCCCGCGGCATCGTCCGGCAGGAGAACATGGAACAGGGCCCCTTCAGCGTGGAGGAGAGCGAGGGCTTTTTAAACGAAGCCCAGGAGGTGCTGACGATTCTGAAAAAAGAATATCCTCAGCTGCTTTTCGGCAACAAGATCCGTTTATCCGAGACCAGCCGCCGGCTCTCCAACGACGCCGGGACGGATCTGTCCTTTCGCGACCGCATCATGAGCTGGGAGCTGCTGGTGAAGCATGAGGCCTCCGCAAACGTCTTTGACGACAGTCTGGCATATGTGACCCGGGATCCCCACCGGGAACGCTTCCTGGAGGAGGCCCGGGAGCATCTGGACGCTTTCCTTAATCCGGTTTCGCTGCCGGAAAGGGACATGCTGCCCGTCATCGTATCGCCCATGGCCGTTCTGGGATTTTTGCTGGAAAATCTGGACGCCCTGGCCTTTGGCCGCGGAACCTCCTTCTTTAACGGAAAGTCAGGACAGAAGCTCTTCAGTGAAAAATTTACCCTGTATGTGGACAGAAGCAC
Source organism: uncultured Lachnospiraceae bacterium (assembly GCA_947570615.1). Taxonomy (GTDB): domain Bacteria; phylum Bacillota; class Clostridia; order Lachnospirales; family Lachnospiraceae; genus Suilimivivens. Next base: position 123,725 of record CANOVJ010000003.1, on the reverse strand, counting down.
GGATACCCCCGGCAATCCCTTCTTCGACGTTGAGGGAAGCACCTGCCCGGGAGACCGGTGCGATCTGATCCGGGAGGGCGTCCTGCTAAGACCCTATGCGGACAAAAGGCTGAGCCGGGAATTCGGATATGATAACACAGCCACTGCCGGAGGCGCCTACGACAGCGTCCCCTCCAACACGGGCGGCAGCTTTTCCCTGGCTTCCCCGGGCCAGACCCTGAAAGAGCTGATCGGCCCGCGGGACGGAATCTACGTCAGCGTTATGAGCGGCGGGGACTTTACCAGCGAGGGGGATTTCGCCTCCCCGGTGCAGACGGCCTTTCTTTACCGGGACGGAAAGCTGACCGGAAGGCTGCCGGAGTTTCAGATTTCCGGAAATATCTATGACCTGTTCGGAAAAGACTTCATCGGTCTCTCCTCGGACAGGGCCCGTGAGGGGGAACGTAAGCTGGCAGTTAATATGAAGGTGCAGAAATAGCGGATGCAGCGGATGCCGGGCTGAGCCTGCGCAAAAAGCTTCGACAGGGAGGTACTATATGAATATGGCACAAAACAACATGACCGGAACAGACAGGCCCGCTCTCCCCGCCTGCGCCGGCCGCTCCATCAAAATCGCCTACATCGGCGGCGGCTCCCGGGGCTGGGCCTGGGGGCTTATGAGCGACCTGGCCGCCTGCACCGATATCTGCGGGGAGGTGGCGCTGTACGATATCGATCTTCAGGCGGCCCTGGACAATGAACAGATCGGCAATCAGTTCCGCACCGCGCCGGGAGCCGGGTCCGACTGGCGCTACCGGGCCGTGGAGACCCTCGCCGAGGCCCTTACAGGCGCGGATTTCGTGGTGATCTCCATTCTTCCCGGCACCTTTGACGAGATGGAGTCGGACGTACATACCCCCGAGAAATACGGAATCTACCAGTCGGTGGGGGATACCTCCGGCCCCGGCGGGATCCTGCGGGCCATGCGCGCCCTGCCCATGTTTGAGGAGATCGGCCTGGCCGTCAGAGACCACTGTCCCCGGGCCTTTGTGATCAACTACACCAATCCCATGACCCTGTGCGTGAAGACCCTCTACCGGGTGTTCCCGCAGATTCGGGCCTTCGGCTGCTGCCATGAGGTGTTCGGCACCCAGAAACTCCTTGCCCGTATGGTGGAGGAGACCTTCTCAGCCTCTGACATCGACCGCCATGAAATCAGGGTAAACCCGGTGGGCGTCAATCATTTTACCTGGCTCACCCAAGCCTCCTGGCAGGGGAAGGACCTCTTTCCTTATTACCGGGACTTCTGCCTGAAATACCGGGAGGGCTACCGCACCGGCGATCAGAAGGTGGATTCCAACTGGATGAACGACAGCTTTTCCAGCACGGAGAAGGTGAAAATCGATCTGTTTCTGCGCTACGGCTATATCGCCGCCGCGGGGGACCGCCACCTGGCGGAATTCTGTCCGGGAAAATGGTATCTGGAAAGCCCGGAGAGAGTCAGACAGATGCAGTTCGGCCTGACCAGCGTCTCCTGGCGAAAGGAGGACCTGAAAAAGCGCCTGGCAAGAAGCAGACGCCTGCGAAACGGAGAGGAATCGGTGAAAATAAACGGCACCGGGGAGGAAGGGGTCAGTCAGATCCGCGCCCTTCTGGGCCTGTGCGAGCTGGTCACCAATGTAAATCTTCCCAATCAGGGACAGATCCCGAACCTTCCCCTGGGAGCCGTGGTGGAGACCAACGCCGTATTCTGCTCGGGCAGCGTCACTCCCGTCATGGCCGGCCCCGTCCCCCGCGAGATCTATCCTCTCATCGCACGGATCTGCGGCGAACAGGAGCTGCTCTCCGAAGGAATCGCACAGCGGGATCTGCGCATGATCTTCGCCGCCTTTGCAAACGATCCTCTGGTGACATGCAGCCCTGGCGACGCCCGCAGGCTCTTTCAGGAAATGTGCGAACATACCCGGGAATATCTCTCCATGTATGATTTTTCCGGCGGATTTTAGATGTTAATCGGGCAGAGGAGTTTTTTCCTCTGCCCATCAGACGTTCCGGAGCCGGTTTCGGGCCCTTATCCTTTCTTCCCGGAATACCTGCGCCCGAAGCCCAGCCGGATAGCCCCGGCGGGGCATGCCCTGGCGCAGTCCCCGCACCGGATACACTCGGCGCAGTCCGGCGTCCTGACCGGATCCACCTCCATCCCGCACTCCCTGGCGCACTTTCCGCAGTTTATACACTTTGAGGGGTCCACCTCCAGGCGGAAAAAGCTGACCCTGTTCATCAGGCCATAGATGGCTCCCAGCGGACACATGACGCGGCAGAAAAAGCGGTACGCAAACACACAGCCCCCCAGTGTGATCACCAGGACCGCCGCCTTCAGAAAGAACAGCGCACCGATGCTCTGACGCAGCTCCGGGTGGGTTCCCAGAAGGGGCAGCCCGCCCTCCAGCGTCCCGGCCGGGCAGATGAACTGACAGAAGGCCGGCTTTCCCATGCCCATATAATCTGTCGCCGCCACCGGGAGCAGGATCACAAACACCAGCAAAATCCCGTATTTCAGATACCGCATCCACCCGGGGAGCTTCCATTTGGGGGATGGGATTTTGTGAAGCAGCTCCTGAAAAAGCCCAAAGGGACACACCCAGCCGCAGACGGCTCTTCCAAAGAGTGCGCCCACGGCCAAAAGAAAGCCCGCCACATAGAAGCTGAACTGAAAATTCATGGAGCCGCCTACCGCCTGCAGCGCGCCGATAGGGCAGGATAAGCCGGCGGCCGGGCAGGAGTAGCAGTTCAGCCCCGGATTACAGAACTGCTTCCATTTTCCCTGATAGATTCTGCCGCCCCTGAAATTCGTCAGATGGATATTGGAAAAACCAAAGGCCGCGATCTGAACCAGTTTTCTTCGTAATGCATGCTTCATTTTCATCTCTGTCCTTTACCCCAGTCCGATGCATTCCAGGCAGATATTCACCGCCTTGTTCAGCACAATGGCAGCCTCCCCCCGGAAAAGGCCGTACAGAACAAACCCGCAGGCCGCCGCCAGCAGCAAAGCGCCCGCCCTGTTCCGGTATCTGCCCGATGCGGGAGCCCCGCCGCCATCCCGGACGCCGTCCCTCTCCGACGCGCCCTGCCCGTGATCTCCTTTACTGCTCACTGAGATAATCCTCCACGAATTTTTTGTATCCGCCCACATTCACGCCCACGATGGGATCGCCCACGATCTTTCCGTCCCCGTCGATAAACAGCGTGGTGGGCACTCCCACCACCTGGCCCATCACAGGGGCAAAATCCATGTTGACCAGAAGATGGGTAAAGTCCGCCCCGGCCTTATCGGTAATCTCGCCCGCCAGCTCCTTATGGACGGTGTCGTCCTCCCCCTCAATATCAACTACCAGGCCCACAAGCTGTACATTCTCCGGCAGCTCCTTCGCCCACTCGCCCAGCTCCGGCATTTCCCGTATGCAGGGAGAACAGAAGGTTCCCCAGATATTCAGCACGGTGAGATCCTTTTCCCCGAAAATACTCTCAGTCACCTCGTTCCCGGCAAGATCCGTGGTGGTGAAGGCCGGCATCTGCACCGGCAGGCCGTCCGGCCTCAGAGCGTCCTCCCCGGTGCTCCCTGCGTCCTTCTCCGCTTCGCCCGCAATCTCCCCGGCTTTATCCGTATCCGCGCCCTCCTGCATCGCGCCGTTCCCCTCGTCTGCCCCGGTTCCCGGCTCCCGCTCTCCCGAAGCGACCTCCTGTACGCCCTCCGCGCCTGCCCGGCCTGCGCCTGGCTGAGAACAGCCTCCCGCAAGCATTGCCGCCGCAAGAAGCAGGCTGCCTGTTATGATCCACTTACTTTTCCTTCTCATTCTGATTTCCATACTCCTTTCACCACTCCGCGCGCAGTAACGTTGATCCGGATAAAACGCTCTGCGCACCGGCATTTATTCTACCACATTGTCGGATTTTCCGCCACCGTTTATCCTGTCGAAAAACCGGAAAGCACTGCGTCCGGGCCCGGATGAAACGTTACAGGATAATACATTGACTTGCAATTTTGCAGGAATATAATAGGAGATGCGGGTCTGTCACAGGATCAGGCTTCGAAAACCGATCAATATGACCGCGTGAAAATATTGTCGCGCTTACCAACTTTTACACAGAAAGAATCCAGAGGTCTCTTTATGGCATCACACATCAAAAACATGACGGAAGGCAAACCCGTTTCCCTGATTTTTACCTTTGCTCTGCCCCTGATGATCGGCAATGTGTTCCAGCAGCTCTACACCGTGGTGGATACCATGGTGGTGGGAAAGGCTCTGGGCGTAAACGCTCTCGCCGCGCTGGGAGCCGCCGACTGGATGAACTGGATGATGCTGGGAATTATCCAGGGCCTGACTCAGGGCTTTGCCATCCTGATGGCCCAGAAATTCGGCGCAGGACTGAAGGACGAGCTTTGCAGGGTGATCGGCAATTCCGCCGTTCTCTCTCTCATCTGCACCCTGGCCCTGCTTCTTGGCGGACAGCTCCTGGCACGCCCTGTGCTGACGCTTTTGCAGACGCCGCCTGAGATCATGGGAAACGCCCTGCTCTATCTGCGCATCATGTACCTGGGTATTCCCGTCGTTATGGCCTACAACCTTCTGGCCTGTATCCTGCGTTCTCTGGGAGACAGTCAGACGCCGCTCCACGCCATGATCGTGGCTGCCATCGTGAATATTGTGCTGGATCTTATCTTTGTGCTGGGCTTTGGCCTTGGCATCGGCGGAGCCGCCGCGGCCACCCTGATCGCCCAGCTCGTTTCCAGCTTCTACTGCATACATTATATAAGGAAAATAGAGATTCTCTCCCTCTCCCGTTCTGATTTTCAGCTTCAGAAAGGGCTTTCGCTGCGTCTGTTCGTGCTGGGTCTTCCCATGGCGTTCCAGAACGCCGTCATCTCCGTAGGCGGAATGATCGTACAGTTCGTGGTAAACGGCTTCGGCGTCCTGTTCATCGCCGGCTTTACCGCTACCAACAAGCTCTACGGAATGCTGGAGGTAGCGGCTACCTCCTACGGCTATGCCATGGTCACCTACGTGGGGCAGAACCTTGGCGCGGGCCGGGCGGACCGAATCCGCAGGGGGATGCGCTCCGCGCTTTTTATCTCCCTTGTCACCTCCGTGGTGATCGCCCTGTTTATGCTTCTTGCCGGAAAGGCTATCCTGAGCTGCTTTATCTCCGGCACGCCCCAGGAATTCGAACAGACCCTGCAGATCGCCTACTTTTATCTCGCAGTCATGAGCGTATGCCTGCCCATCCTCTATATCCTTCACGTGACCCGCTCCGCCATCCAGGGCATGGGCAACACCGTGCTCCCCATGGTGTCGGGCATTGCGGAGTTTCTCATGCGCGCCCTGACAGCCATTTTTCTTCCCATGCTGATCGGTGAGACGGGTATTTTCTTCGCGGAGATTATGGCCTGGACGGGAGCGGTGGCGATTCTTGTGAGCAGCTATTTTGTGGTGATGAAAAGGACGGAGAGGATGCTGGCGGGGCGGGTCTGAAAACCTGCCATCCTCCTGCCTCCCGCAGGGGAAGATCTGTAAAATCCTGCAGCCTCTGCAGCGTCTCCACAAAGGGATTGCTGACGACCCTTCTGCGGGTTTTAAAGCTCCGCCCGCACCTTTCGCATCTGTGGACAGAGGACGGCGCAAAGCCCCTTCTCCCTGCACAGCGCGCGGCGCTTTCCGCCGCAGAGCCCCGCGTATCCACGAGCTGCTCTCCACAATCCGGACAGCGCAGGGCCTGAATTCTTCCACTCAAAAAGGGAAGGGTTTTCTCTACCATGTACAGCCGGGCCCAGTCGACCCTTACAGGGATCCCGTCGATCACCACATCCCTGTAAATTCCGTCCAGCACAGGCTGACCGCCCTCCCCTCCAAACGAACGGGACCCGTCTTCCTGTCATATTCCCCGCCGCCTTCCTCCGAATGAAAGGTCGTATCATACGCCGCCGGAAGATACGCCCGGCGCATGATCTCCTCCGGACTCCTCTGTGAATCCGGCTCCCGGGAGAGCTTATCCCATGCCCCATCCTTTGACACCGCCAGACATTGCGCAAGACGTGCGCCGTTTTTTCCATATGCCGGCGCGTGGTGTTCCATGCACCAGTACCGGTCGCCGCCATTTCTGCTTTTCCCCACAAAAGCAATTCTGCATTCCGACATAATAGCGCCCGTCCTCTCTTAAAATGTGTCCGTCCCTGTCATCCGCTCCTCTTTCAGTTTCCACTCTTCCTCCGGCCCGATCTCATCCGGCGCATCGTCCAGATAATCGCATATCTCCATACGCCCGCACAGGGAGCAGGAGCCGTCGCAGGCCATTCGCACCTTTCGGTACACATCTCCCTCCTCCTTCTCGTAGAGAACAGGCTGCAGGCTGGCGTAATGGGTATGCTGACAAAAGCCCTGTAAATACAGATATTTTTTCATAATTCCCGCCGAAGCGTCTCTAATCCTCCTTTTCCCGAAGCTGCTCTTCTCCCCCGTCTGACCAGACCACCCTGTTACGCCCGGATTTCTTGGCGTCATAGAGCATGTTGTCAGCGATTTTCAGATAAGAGCTGTAGGCGTTCTCTGTCCGGGGAACGACACTGACGCCCCCACACTGACTGTCACCCATTCGGAGACGGAAGAATCATGGGGAATATGAAGCGCTTCCACCGCCTGCCGGATTTTTTTCACCTGCTCAAACGCCTCCCTGGGGGACTCCCCCATAAGGAACGCCACGAATTCTTCGCCCCCATAGCGGGCCAGAAAGTCTGTACTGCGCTGCAGATGGGAGGACAGCGTCCTTGCCACAGAGGCGATCACCTTATCTCCGGCCGGATGCCCGAATGTGTCGTTAAATTTCTTAAAATGATCAATGTCAAACATACACACGGAGAACGGCACCTTCAGACGGATGGCCTCGTTCCATCTCCGGGAGCTGTAAAGATCATGTCTGCGCCTGTTGGCGATCCCGGTGAGCTGATCTGTCATGGACTGATGCTCGATCTGCTTCCGGTAGCTGTAGAGCTTGATATGTGTGTTCACCCTCGCCTTTACGATCAGGGGATGAAACGGCTTGCTGATGTAATCGACCGCGCCCAGCATAAGTCCCCGCTGCTCGCTTTTGATGTCAGAAAGGCTGGTGATCAGAATCACCGGAACGCTCTGGGTGATCACATCATCCTGCAACTTCTTCAGCAATGTGAACCCGTCCATCTCCGGCATAACCACATCCAGCAGGATCAGAGAAAAAGCGCCTGAGTTCGCCTGCTCGAATCCGTCCCTGGCCGTCTGTACGACGCTCACCTCATATTCATCCTCCAGGATGGACCTTAAGTTGGCGGCCTGCAGAGAACTGTCGTCAACAATGAGTATTTTTTCCATATTAATAATCATGCTCCTTTCAAAGCCCGCTTTTTTGCGGGAAGCTCTGTACACGGCACAAATCCCGCTGTCAGAAACGACGCTGTATCGCCTGACGGGCGCCCCTTATGTTAATGTTCATTAAACGGTCACGCTTCTGATTCTGTCTTAAGATAACCGCCAAGTCCGGTGGTCAGCAGACAAAATACCGTCTCCTGCGTTTCCTGATTGTCGGGCAGCACTCCCTCCGCCACATATTTGGCGTACATCACAGTAGAGGTCAGCACGTGAAGCCAGAGCAGATCCTGGTTGATCTCCTTAAGACCGGGAAACGCTTCCCTGAAAGCGCGGACCATTCCTGCAAAGGTGCCAAAATAGCTCACATCCCGGTTCCTGTCATATTCCGGAAAAAAGGAGCTGTCCCGAAACCGGTGATAAAAGACGGTTTCGTCGGGATGGGATACCCAGAAACGAAAATAGGGCAGCCACAGGCCTTTCACCGCCCTGATGGGATCCACGAGCATGATCCGGGGATCAAATTCCAGATGCTCAAAAATCTCCGCTGCCTGTCTGTCCACATAAGTAAAGCACTCCGTCACAAGACGCTCCTTGCTGTCAAAATAGCGGTACAGCGCCCCGGGAGAAATCCCGGCCAGTTGGCTGATGTTCTGAATGCGTACCCCTTCCAGGCCATACTGCCGCACCGCCTTCATCGTCGCGGAAATGATTCGGATCCTGGTGTCATCCAGAGTGACCACCTCCCTTTGTAAATAAACGTTTATTTATTATATACTGTACTTCTTCCCTTGACAATACCTTTTGCGAAAATTAAAATCAGCCGAAAAACTCCGCATCCGTCAGCCCGGAGTCTTTCATCCTGCGCTGTCGTGATGCGGAGATCCTGTGGGGCGGTTTAATTACAAAGCCGGCCCCTTTCGCTGTTTTCTATCTGATATACAAAAACTTCTCCGGTAAAGTCACTTTGAAATCTTTTGCCAGATCCCGGAAATCCCGGGGCTCTATGGTCTGGAGCTTGTCGGGACGCATGGAACGCACCTTTACCAGAATCTCCGCCGCCTTTTCCACTGTATGCATCAGCCCGAAGGTCAGGTCAAAGTCCTCCCCGGCGGCGAACATACCGTGATGGGCCCAGACCGCCACGTCATATTCCTGCATCAGTTTACTGGTAGCCACCGCGATCTCACGGCCGCCGGGCACCATCCAGGGCACCACGCCGATGCCGTCCGGAAACACCACCGGGCACTCCGTGGCCATCTCCCAGAGCTCTCTGGTAAAGACTTCATCCTTAAGGGGCAGCACAAAGGTCAGGGCAATCACATTGGGGGTGTGGGCGTGGTAAATCACCCGGTATCCGCCCTGCGTCACCCGCTTTTTCACCTCATGATTCATCAGATGGGAGGGAAGCTCCGACGTGGGACTTCCTCCGTTTACAAGCCCCCAGACAATGCGGTACCTTTCTCCCTTTTCGTCCAGCTCGATCATACACAGACTGTCCTGCGGATCGATGATCACGTTGCGGAAATACTTCCCGCTTCCCGTCACCAGAAAATATTCTCCCGCCAGCCCCGGGACACAGGTTCCGATCTCCTGCCAGTCCCCTGCCCTGAAATTTTCCTTTACAGACTCCGCTTCCCGGGACTTTACCCTGTAAGAAAGGTTTCCGCCGTTCCTCTCGTGCCAGCCCTGCTCCCATCCGTCGTTTGCCATCCGTATAAAGCCCTGTACAAATCCCGCTTCCAGAAAATTCATTTCAGTCTTTCCTCCCTGATAATACCTCTTCCTCGTATCTTCTGACGGCGTCAAACCACTCTGTGCCCGCCGCCACGCCGCACTGCCTGCAATATTCCTCCCACACATCGCCGAAGGGCTGTGTTTTCATATCCTCCTGAGCGATCATCAGCTCCGTCAGACGGTTTTCGTCCTGCAGCCTCTTAAATTCCTCATTGGGCGTACAGAGGGCGTTTAACAGCGCCTTCTGCCAGCTGCGAAAGCCCACCGTCCAGGCCGCCACCCGGTTGATGCCCGCGTCGAAATAGTCCAGCGCCATGTACACCCTTCCAAGAGCGTCGCAGCGCACGATCTCTCTGGCCATCTCCCTGGTCTCGTCGTCGTAAAGCACCACATGGTCGCTGTCCCAGCGCACCGGCCTTGTAATATGCAACGCGATCTCCGGGAAAAAGCAAAGCAGCGCAGGAATCTTATCGGAGACCATCTCCGTGGGATGATAGTGGCCGTTGTCCATCAGCGGCAGGCACCCGTGCGAGGCGGCAAAGCTCAGTGTAAACTCCGCCGAGCCCGCCGTGTAGGACTCCACCCCGATCCCGAACACCTTGGACTCCACGCAGGGCTTTACCAGCTCCTTATCATAGGGCTCGGACAAAATCTGCTCGATGGAATCTTTATACCGCATCCTGGGTCCCATCCGGTCCGCCGGAATGTCCTTGCAGCCGTCCCCGATCCAGATATTCATCACACAGGGAACGCCCGTCTGCCTGGCAAAATACTCCGAGATCCGGATACAGGCCCTTCCGTGGTCGATCCAGAATTTCCTGGTCTCCTCGTCCGGGCTGGTCAGGGTCAGCCCGTCCTTTATTTTGTCATGGGAAAAAAAGGTGGGATTAAAATCGATCCCCATATTCCTCTCCCTGGCAAATTCCACCCATTTTGCGAAGTGCCTGGGCTCGATTTTGTCCCGGTCCGCATACTCTCCGTCCTCAAAAATGGCATAGCTGGCATGGAGATTGAGCTTCTTTTTGCCGGGCATCAGCTTAAGGGCCTGATCCATATCCTGCATCAGCTCCCGGGGCGTTCTGGCCCTGCCGGGATAATTGCCGGTGGTCTGAATCCCGCCCGTTAAGGGGCCGTCATGGTCAAATCCCGTCACATCGTCCCCCTGCCAGCAGTGCAGAGAAACCGGAATCTCCTTCAGCCGGGCGATGGCCGCATCCGTATCCACCCCCACCCGGGCGTAACTCTCCCTGGCCCATTCATATCGTTCCTTCTGGTTCATGGCAAATCACCTGTTCCTTTCTTTTCTGTAATAATTGTTGTCTTCCTCCGGCCGCAATGTGCGCCGAAGCATGGGGGAATCATTCCCCCGGTTCATATGTCACAATGGGGAATGACCGGGAAATACAGTCTCTGGCGTCCCCAAGGCCACCCAGCTCTCCCCGGGCGATCATCTGGGCGGAGATGTTGCCGATGGCCGTGGCCTCCACCGGCCCGGCCAGAACCCGCCTGCCCGTGGCCCTGGCTGTCAGGCGGTTTAAATACTCCGCGTTGGAGCCTCCCCCCATAATGTGGATGCACGCATAATGACAGCCCGTCATCGCCTCGATTTCCTCCACAGTACCGGCGTAGCATCTGGCAAGACTGTTGTAGATCACCGCCGCCACCTCCCCGATGCCCTCCGGCTCCCGCTGTCCCGACTCACGACAGGCCATACACACCTCCCGGGTCATATTTTCGGGGGCAAGAAAACGCTCGTCATTACAGTCCACGATGGAGCCGATCCCGCATCCGGACGCCTGCTCACAGATTTCCCCGAAGCTTAAGCCTTCGCCGATTTCCTTCCTGACAGACTGTATCATCCACAGCCCCATGATATTTTTCAGATACCGGAAACGCCCGTCGTACCCGCCCTCATTGGAAAGATTGCGCTTCCTGCTCTCCGGGGAACAGTCGGCCCTTAAAAGCTCCGTCCCCATCAGCGACCAGGTCCCCGAGCTGATATAAAGAGGCTGCGGCTCGTTGCCCGGAACGGCTATCACCGCGGAGCCGGTGTCGTGGGCCGCGGGATGGATCACCACAGCGTCAAAGCCCACCTCCCTCTGAACCTCCTCCCTCAGATTCCCAAGCTCTGTGCCCGGCATGGAAATCTGCGTAAAAATGCCTTCAGGATATCCCAGCCGCCGGATCAGCTCCCGGTCCCATTCCTTCGTCTGCGGACTCACAAGCTGTGTGGTGGAGGCAATGGTGTATTCCGTGGCCGCCTTTCCCGTCAGCAGATAATTGAAATAATCGGGAGTCAGAAGAAGGGTTTTCGCCCTCTCAAGCTGCCAGGGCTGCCGCTGCTTCAACGCCATGAGCTGATAGATGGTGTTGAAGCTCTGGCGCTGGATCCCGGTGCGGGCATAGAGCTCCTCCTGGCCAATGATCTCGTTAACCTTTTCCTCCATCCCTCTGGTGCGGCCATCCCGGTACGCCACGGCGTCCCCGATCCGTTCTCCCTGCCCGTCCAGAAGAACAAAGTCCACCCCCCAGGTGTCTATGCCCAGGCTTACCGGGATTTTTCCCAGCTCCCGACACCTTTTCATTCCGTTTTTGATCTCCTCAAAGAGCCTTTCCGTCTCCCAGATGAGCGCGCCGTCTTTGCGCGCCATACCGTTGGAAAACCGGTAAACCTCCTCCAGCACCATCCTGCCGTCCTCTCTGTGGGCCAGAATATGACGTCCGCTGGACGCCCCTATGTCGATCGCCAGATAATACTGCTCCATATCCTCTCCTTCCCCGGAAATATGTCCCCAAAAACCTTCCGCAGACTTCTTTTTTCATATTTTACAGGAAAACGAAGGACAAAAAAAGAACACCTTTTGCCTGAAAAAGTGTCCTTATTTGCAGGGGTGGTTTTCGGGGGCACTTGAACAGACTTTACACTCCCTCACAAAACCGCTATAATAAATATAGTAACATACAGCAGCTGCTTTATTATAAAAGCGGCAGGAATATGGAGGCGTTGGAAATGGCCGAAAAAGAAATGATGCAAAAGAATGTTGAAGAATTCGAAAGACTGCAGGACTATATGATTTCCTGTGAAAAAGATTCGGAAGCATATAAAAAAATGAAAAGACGTTATACGGCATTAAAAGTCATACTGACGGCTTCCGGCATCAATCTTACCGAATTAGATATCATCAAAGAATAACGCAATTAAACAGTAACCGCTAAAATATGAAGTGTAAAGCCTGCTGAATGATCAGGGGGCTTTACACTTTTCTATTTTAAGTGTGTTATAAGGCAGGGCAAAATACTTCAAAGGGGAGTGAACGCATGTTTTTCTTTTAATGGATAGTGTAAAATATCATGCATCACGTTCATCCGGACATCCCCCGTAAAGCATCCGCAGCCGCCCCGCAATCTCCCGGACTCCTCCCGCCAGATACTCATACACCAGCGGATCATCCTCTGCAAAACGCTTTACAGCCTCCCGGACCATCGCCAGAAGCCACTGCTCCGACTCCGGCCCGGATTTTTCTTCAAGCCAGATTCCCGTTTCCCGCCTTTCCCGGAGCCAGTCCTGCCGCCCGGAGCCTGCCGGATCAAAGGGCCTTCCGAGGGCCGCGCAAATTGCCATTCTCTCAAGCACGATGCCGCAGATATTCTCCATAAGCTCCCTGTATTCCTCGTGATATGCCGCAAGCGCCCCGACCACCCAGTCATGGTCCAGTCCCTGCAGAAATTTCTGTTCAAGGCGGATACACTGCATATACTCCCACACCGCGTCCACCCCGGATAAGGAAGAGATATCCCTCAAAACCGGATAATCCAGCATGAGAAGCGTCTCCTGCGGGGCAAACCTCGCGTCGTATCTCAGAAAAAACTCAGGCATCCCCTTCCTTACCGTGTCCCCAAGACAGCGTACGCCGAAATCACAAAACCCTGATGCCAGCTCATTGTAAAGCACTCTGAGCTTTTTTACCTTTTCCACCACCAGGATCGCCCCCTGCCGGTAAGCCTCCTGTGCGGGAATCCCTTTTCCTGCGGACACAGCCGCGCCCGCTTCGCCGCCCGGCGTCCCATCCTCCTTTCGCCTGCGGCCTTCTCCGGCGGAATTCTCATACTCCCAAATGCAGTACATAACTGCCTCCATCAGCGCCTGCGCTCTCTCCCACGTGACGGAAGAATGCTCGCCGCCGGTATATTTCCGGGACAGCTCCGCCACAATGGGCAGAATCTCCTGCGGATCGTATTCCATATTTTCCATATTTACCGCCTCACTCCTTTCAGATGCCCTCCTCCACAGAAAGGCTGCCTTCGTCCTCTGAAGCTCCTCCGGTTAAAAAGCTTTCCATCCGTCAGGAAAGCAAATCCTGCAGGGCCGCCAGATAAAGCCCCCTGTCCCAGCGCTTTACAATATCAAATTGTTGAAATTCTCCCCGCCCGCCGCTCTCCTCATAGCCGGAATATCCGGCGCGGATGGCCTGGGCGAACAGATCCAGACAGGTTCCCTCCAGATAATCCGCATCCCCATAGCACACGCCCTCCCACTGCTCCTTCATAAACTCCAGAAGCTCCCCGTCAGTGATCTCGTCCAGCATCTCGTTTTTGTACAGAAAAAAGATTTCCTGAAGCCGCATCAGCGTCTCGCAGTAGCTGTCCTGGGTAATATATGCCGAATCGCAGAAAACGTCGATGATCTCCGGCAGGATACTCTCCCCGAACTCCACTCGCTGTTCCTTTTTCAGCGTATTTCCCCGCTCTGTTACCAGAAGCCGTGCCTCCTTCTCGCTTAAGATGAGCCCGAACCGTTCCGTCTCCCTGTTCTTTTCAAGAATCCTTCCCACCTGCGCCCTCTCCTGAAGCATGTAAAACGTATCCAGCCCCGCCATAAGTTCTCTCTGCTCTTTTTCTCCCATAAAATCCTCCTTCCCCATATAACCGGTAAGCCGCAGCGTCCCGCACGCCGGCTTACAGAATCAGTAATACCCGGAAAGTATAGTTTCTTCCCGGGTATTTTACAAGTCTTGAAATTTTGTTCATTTTGTGGTATATTATAATAGGAGGTTAATACCTGTCAGTTTCTCCTGCTGATCCGGTATTTCCGGGGCGTCATGCCGTATCGTTTCTGAAAAATCCGATGAAAATAGCTGATATTGTCATATCCCACCGACATACCGATTTCCATCACCGACATGGCCGTATGCTCTAACAGGTATACCGCCTGATTCAACCGTTTTTCCTGAACCAGCTCCGTATAGTTTTTTCCGGTGATCCTTTTGATTTCCCTGGAAAGCCAGTACAAATCATAGTGCAGCAGCCCTGCCAGCTCCGAGAGCTCCCCGTCCCGGTAATGCTCCTCCACATACCGCAACACAGCGATCATGGTCTCCTGTCCCGCGCTTTTGGTTCCCGTCCTTAACCGGTCCGTACAGTTCATAAGTTGCAAAAACAGCAGTCCCATGGTGGCCTGATTGATACTTCTCCTGTTGGGTTGTCTGTGCCAGATTGACCAGATCAGATTTTCCAGAAGATTCTGAACGGGAAGAATATCCGCCACCCTGAAATGCAGATAGAGAGCGGACTCATTCTCTCCCTTAAGACAATCGATCACAAAATCCCGCAGAAGATTTTTCTCCTCCTCCATCATCTTCAGGCTGTAGTCAAAAAACTCCGGCAGGATGATAAAGTTCACCGCCACATCCTCCTCGCCCGCAGGGTAGATCTCCTGCACCGCCTTCTGATTCAGAAAGAGAAGCTCGCCCTCCTTCAGGATCACGTCATCGCCGTTGATCACATGATGGGTACTCCCCGAGCACATATAGATCACTTCTATATAATTATGAGTATGCGCCGGAAAATGCACAAACCTGGTATTGGGCCGCACCTGGATCAGCCTGCCGGCCTCCAGAAGCCTTGCGGCCTCGACCGTATCCCGGCCTGCGGACATGTACAGCTCCTTTTCAATCTCCGTCCGGCCCGCCAGGATCCCTTCCTCCTCCGGCGTTATTTTCCGGAGCTCCGCCAGCAATTCCTCTGTCATCCATATCCCCGTCTTTCGCAACTGCGCCGCACGCTTCGCGGGCCGGAAAATCTTTCCATCCTGTTTATTCCAGCCGGTCCCTCAGCTTTACCCTGAAAATCCTGCGCAGGGACTCGTCCACCTGCTCCTGGGTGATGGCGCCGCTGCTTACCGCGTCCAGCACGCCCTGATAAGCCTGACCATAATCCTCCGGCATCAGGATCATATCCGCCCCCGCCTGCAGCGCCTTCACTGCCGCCTCATCCGGAGTATAGTATTCGGTGATCGCAGCCACGTTCATTGCGTCTGTGATCACGATTCCCTGGAAGCCAAGCTGCCCCCTTAAAACTTCCGCAATCATCTTTCCTGAAAGAGAGGCCGGGGTGTTGTCCCCCGTGATATTTGGCAGGGAGAGATGACTGACCATCACAAAATCCGCCCCTGACATGATTCCCGCCTGATACGCCGGAAAATTCGTCCCCGTCAACTCCTCCAGCGTCTTTTCGGATGTGATCATCCCCGCCGTGGCATCTGCCTGCGCGTCCCCCAGACCGGGAAAATACTTGAGGCATGCGCTCACACCGCTTCCCTGGCTGCCCTCCACAAAGGCTGACACGAAGGCCGAAACCGTTCCCCCGTCCGCGCCAAAAGCCCGTTCTCCGACAACGGAATTCCCCTCCACCAAAAGGTCTGCCACAGGCGCAAGGTTTACGTTAAAACCGTAACCGGAGAGATATCCCCCAATGGTGCTTCCGGCCGTCCTGGCCGCCTCCGGATCCATTCCCGCGCCGATGTCGGACATTTTCCCTGCGTTCTCCACAAGTCCGCTCTCCGCCACGGGACTGCGCTCTCCGCCCTCCTCCTCCACCACAAGGAAGGGCACGGATTTTGAAAAGCTTCTGGTATTCTGAAGCATCTCCTTAAGCTGGGCCTCGTCCCTGATATTGCGGGAGGAATAGATGAGTCCGCCTACAGGATGCTCTGCCAGACAATCCCTGGTGGTATCTCCCGCCTGGATCACCGTGTCCGTTCCGGTGAGGGCCTCCGGCGTGATGATGAAAAGTCCCGCCACCCGATCCTCCAGGCTCATCCCGGCAATCGTATCGTTCACCATATTTTCCAGCCAGTCGGTCTCTCCCTCGGGCTCCGGCTCCGTTTCCTCCTGGGGCGCCTCCACAGCAGGCGGCGTATCATCCCCCTCCGAAAGCTCCTCCAGCTGCTTCTGCAATTCCTCCGCCTGCTTTTTATCATTAATCATCGCCATGAGCTTTCTCACGCCGATCACGCCGCCCGCGATCAGCGCCGCAAGAAACACAGTGATCACGATGTAGGAAATGATCTGATTTCTCACCCTGCGCTTATGCCTGTATATCTTTCTTTCCATTTCTTCCTGATTAATCTCTCTGCCTGCCATTTTGATAGCCATACCCTCCGCTGGTTCAGTATAACATCTATCATAACTTATTTGCCCGCCAATTTCCACAAAAAGTTAAGGCGGGTATTAATCTTTTCGACTAACACCCGCCTCTATGCTATGCTATCCAATGGCCTTTACCTCTCTTTCTACTGTTTTTCGGATAATACCTCTGGTTCTCCCGATATTCAGTTTTTCTTTTTTCTCTTTCGTACCTCTGCCCATTTTCCTATGTACAAATGTACTGTAACGTTTAATTTCTTCTTCTGCTACTCGTTACCTTTTCTTCTGCGCGTGATACGAATTCGAAATTCGCTTTCTTCGGTACTTAATTCTTTTGTACTTTAAAAGCTTAACTCTTTCACATTTCCGTTATCCGTTGCCAGATAACTCATCTTACGTTTTCGGTGGTCCGTACCTTCCTTTCTTTAAGATTATCTATGTGAATTTGTTTTGTTGATTTTATTATAGTCAGTCTCTGTTGATTTGTCAACACATTTTTTCATTTTTTTCTAAGATTTTTCATTTTTTTATTAATGAATCTTTTTTATCTGAAATTATTCCATTTTTTTACAAATTATCTCATTTTATCTGTCGTTCTTCAGCGCATAAGACGGCCCTTAAGGGGAATGACAGGGTGGGAAATCCCCCTGCGCCAGACCTGCCCCGGTCGGCAGCAAGCGCCGCCCCGGGGCAGGTTTTTTCGGGTTTTCTTTTCGTTTTCCCCGTATTGTTCCTAAATCAGCGGATATTTGTCCGTGAGCTTTTGCACGATAGCTCTCGCCTGCGGAATCTTTTCCTCCCCGCCCTTTACGATCAGGGCGATCGCCTCGGCGATTTCGTCCATATCCTGCGTATTCATCCCTCTGGATGTAACCGCCGGAGTTCCCAGACGAACCCCGCTGGTGACAAAAGGAGATTTGGGATCGTTGGGAATGGTATTCTTGTTGGCGGTAATGTGGGCCTCGTCCAGCATCTTCTCCACCGCCTTACCGGTCAGTCCGTAGTTGGTCAGATCCACAAGCATCAGGTGATTGTCCGTGCCGCCGGAAACGATCCGGATCTCTCTGCTCATCAGTCCTGCGCAGAGCGCCTGCGCATTGTCGATGATATTTTGCTGGTAAACCTTAAAATCATCCGAGAGCGCTTCCTTAAAGCAGACCGCCTTGGCGGCAATCACGTGCATCAGAGGGCCGCCCTGGGTTCCCGGGAATATGGCCTTGTTGAAATTATATTTGTCGGCGGCCTCCTGATTCGCAAGGATCAGTCCGCCTCTGGGGCCCCGCAGCGTCTTGTGGGTCGTTGTGGTGGTAACGTGCGCCCAGGGAATCGGGCTGGGATGAAGGCCGGCGGCCACAAGCCCCGCGATGTGAGCCATATCCACCATAAGCACTGCCCCCGCCTCGTCGGCGACCTCCCTGAATTTCTTAAAATCAATGGTTCTGGCATAGGCCGACGCCCCCGCAATGATCATTTTAGGGCGGCATTCCAGCGCGGTTTCCCGCAGCTTGTCATAGTCGATAAAGCCCTCGTCGTTCACCCCATAGGGCACGATCTTAAAATATTTTCCGGAAATATTTACCGGGCTTCCATGGGTCAGATGTCCGCCGTGATCCAGATTCATCCCCATGATGGTGTCCCCGGGGTTGCAGACCGCAAACTGCACCGCCAGATTGGCCTGTGCCCCCGAATGGGGCTGTACGTTGGCATAATCGCAGCCAAAGAGCTTCTTCGCCCTCTCAATGGCCAGCTCCTCCACCACATCCACGCACTGGCATCCGCCGTAGTAACGCTTCGCAGGGTATCCTTCCGCATACTTGTTGGTCAGCGGGCTGCCCATGGCCGCCATCACCGCTTTGCTCACCCAGTTCTCGGAAGCGATCAGCTCGATATGGCTGTTCTGTCTCTCCTGCTCATCCACGATGGCCTGGGCGATTTCCGGGTCAACGGCTCTTACTTCTTCAAGTGAATACATATTTTTCCTCCTCATCCTGTATATAAAAATAATATTGCTTCTCGGATTTCGGTTTATTATAGCATATCCCGCCTGTAAATAAAACCCGGTGTCCGCATTTCGGCCCGGAATGTTTGCCGTTTCCGGGGCTTTATGGCCCGCGAGAGCAGACGGATTTCAGAATATTCGAACCCTTTAGTGAATATATCCTAATTATTCCTTAAGATTTGTGGAAAATGCCGAAAGACCTTTACTCTCCGCCCAATTGCTGATACAATAAAAAACGATTTCAGAGGGACAAAAGAGAGTATGTACTATGTGATCGTAAATCCGGCCTCCAGATCAGGCAGGGGCACCAAAATCTGGGCCATGCTGGAACCGGAGCTGAAGCGGAAGAAAATTGCATATAAGGCTTTCATCTCCAGGGAAGCGGGACATGTCACGGTGTTGGTGCGGGAACTGTCCTCTTCTCTTTTAATGAATAACCCTGAAATTACAATAAAGCTCATCGTGCTTGGCGGCGACGGCACTTTAAATGAAGTTTTGCAGGGAATCACCGATTTTGGCCGCGTGCAGATCGGATACATTCCTACCGGTTCAAGCAACGATCTCGCAAGGGATCTGTCCCTCCCGAAAGACCCTCTGAAAATTCTGGAGCTTATTTTATCCTGCAGGGAACCCTCCCTTATGGATCTGGGGTGTCTGACCTATGAGCAGATGTCCGGCCAGTATTCGAGGCAGCACGCCTGCGGCGGGCCTGCGGAGCGAAGACGGTATTTTGCCGTGAGCTGCGGCATCGGATTCGACGCCGCCGTGTGTGAGGAGGCTCTTGCTTCTAAATTTAAGAATATACTGAATAAAGCAGGTCTGGGAAAGCTTACCTACCTGACCATTGCGCTTAAGCAGCTGATCATGGCCAGGAAGATTTCCTGTACCATCACGCTGACGGACCACAGGGTGATCACCCTTCCCAGATTTCTGTTTGTGGCAGGTATGATCCATCAGTATGAGGGAGGTGGCTTTAAGTTCTGTCCGGGAGCCGATCCCGGGGACGGGCTTATCGATCTTTGCGCGGTGGGGAATATACCCAAATGGCTGATTCTGCTGGCGCTTCCCACTGCCTTTTCAGGGAAGCATTATCGTTTTAAGGGAATCGAGCGCTACGGCGCATCCAGAGTCCGCCTTAAGACTTCCGCTCCTTTGTGGGTACATACCGACGGAGAGGTCACCATGAAAAGCAACTGTATCGTCATGACCTGCGAAAAAAAGAAATTACAGCTTTTGCTGTAAAATATAACAGAAAGGTCAGGTCGAAAAAGCCTGCGGCTTTTTATCAGCCTGATTTGAGAGCCGCCTGTCGGCGGCAGCATGGAGGTTATTATGAAAAATTTTTACGGGCGGTATAAGCATGCGATTCCGCTGATTGTTTATGCCGGGATTTATTGCGTCTGGTTTGCATGGCTGGAGCGAAAAGTGATCAATCCGCCTTTTATCATCCACATGCAGGCGGACGATGTGATCCCGTTCTGCGAAGTGTTTGTGGTTCCATATTTTCTGTGGTTTGTGTATGTGTCGGCGGTGGTACTGTACTGCTTTTTCAAAAATAAGCGGGAATACCTTAATACCTGTGTATTCCTCTTTACAGGAATGACGGTGTTTCTGGTGATCTCCACTCTCTGGCCCAACGGACATCATCTGCGCCCTTACATAATGCCCCGGGAAAATATTTTCTCCAGAATGGTGGCGCACCTGTACAGTGTGGATACGCCCACCAATCTCTGGCCGAGCATCCACGTGTACAATTCCATCGGCGCGCACCTGGCCGTGGTTCACAGTGAATCGCTTGCCGCAAACAAAAAAATCCGCACAGGCTCCTTTATCCTGTGCGTCTCTATCATCCTCTCCACCATGTTCATCAAACAGCATTCCATGTTTGATGTGCTGACCGCCTTTATCATGGCCGCGGTCATGTATGCGGTTGTCTATCAGGCAAACGTGGTGACGGTTTATCAGACCCGCATCGGCGCAAGGCATGGCCGGAGAGTTCGTCAGGTGTAAAAGTCGGCCGACCCTCGTAAATCATAAAGGGCTGTCGCAAAACCGGTAATTCTGCAATATGTGTACGCTGTTCGAAAGTCTCCGTACCGCATATTGTAGGAATCCGCTCTTTTGCGACAGCCCTTTTGTCTGCTTCTGATTAATTGAAATTAAAAAACCGGCGGCAGATCTTATACCCTTCCACCGAAATTTTCCTGCCGCTGCGGCCGGGCAGGTTCATGCAACTTCCAAGCAGGCCGTACCTGAGCTTTCTGTAAATCCGCCAGTCCTTTTTTTTCAGATAACTCCAGAGCTCCTTCTTTTTGGCCAGATTTTCCCTGGTGCCCGAACGGATCAGCAGAATGGAGGATATGGTGGTGATGATATCCAGATAGCTGAGCATATACCGTTTCATTTTTGCAGAGCGTGCGATCCGGGTTTTGTTCTCCACCATATAGTCTATCATCATTCTGTTGACCAGAAGCTGCTGATCGATCCTTCCGATCATGATATCCTCATTTACCGACTGTCCTTCTCTTCCGATATAATAGCGGTAAAAATTTACATCCAGATAATACATATTCTTCACCCAGGGAAGGGGCTCGAACACGTAGAGGTTGTCCACATAAAAGGTATGCTCCGGCAGCTTTAAGCCGCACTCCCGGAGCAGTCTGGTGCGGAAGATGACAGAGTGCATGAGGATGTACTGCCCCTTGTGGAAATGCTTCACATCCTCCCAGGAAAACAGCTCCCCCGCGGGCAGCGCATGCTTATAGCGCATGACCTTATGCCTGTTCTGGCCTGTCTTCTCATAGACAAAATTGCTGATCAGCATATCCAGGACCTTCTCTCCGCCGGTGAGGTTTTTCAGGGTCTCAAGGATCTGCATATAGGCGTCCTCCTTAACCCAGTCGTCGCTGTCCACCACCTTGAAATACAGTCCCTGCGCCCTTTCGATTCCCGCATTGACAGCCGAACCGTGTCCGCCGTTTTCCTTATGCACCACATTTACAATGGACGGATAGCTTTCGGCATATCTGTCCGCAATCCAGGCCGTGTCGTCCGTGGATCCGTCGTCCACGATGATGATCTCCACATCCTCTCCGCCCCTTAACAGAGAATCCACGCATTTTTCCATGTAGGCCGCCGAGTTATAACAGGGTATTGCAAATGATAAAAGTTTCATCTCTCTCTCCTGCCAGGTTGATAATTATCAGGAAAGCCGCCGTTTTGTCCCGTGTAACATCCCGCCGGCATATTCCTTTCCCCTATCATACCCACTTTAGAGAAAAGAATCAACTTAAGAAATTCTGAAGATAAGCCTGTTCAGGACAGGCTCGCATATTCAAGATAGGCCCTGTAGGCGGAGGGAATGGGATACGTCTCCCTGGCCTTCTGCCTCTCCACAAATATCATCTGCTCCGGCGTCCTGTTCTGCGCCAGCTCGTCCACCCGGACCGCATATCCGATCATGTGCCATTCCTTATGGGTAAAAATGTGTTTACTGCTCTTAAGGGGCTCGATCCTGAGCACACTCAGCCCCTGCCGGGACAGATAATCCAGCACCTCCTGCGCCGAGCGGTGGCCCTCCATGCAGGGGAACTCATACATTCCGGCCAGAAGCCCCTTTTCCGGGCGTTTTTGCAGCGCGGCCCTGTTCTCGTCCCGGATGATAAGCACTGTTTTTTCCTCGACGGCTCTCGCCTTCTTCGGCGTCCTGCGGGGATAGTCCAGCTCTTTTCCTTCAAAATGCGCCGTGCAGTATCCCTCCAGAGGACACGCCGGGCAGTTGGGCCTGCCCGAGGGGACGCACACGGTTGCTCCCAGCTCCATCATCGCCTGGTTGAAATCTCCGGGGCGCTCCCCGGGCATCAGGGCGCGCAGCTCCTTCTCGATCTCCCTGCGCACTCCGGCCAGGGAGATGTCCCGCTCATCCCCCTTAAGCCTTGCAAGAACCCGCAGCACGTTTCCGTCCACCGCAGGCTCCCTCCTTCCAAAGGCGATGGAGCTGATGGCTCCCGCGGTGTAGCTTCCGATTCCGGGAAGTCCCAGAAGGGCATCATACTCCCCGGGCATGTTCCCGCCGTACTCCTCCATGATTATCTGCGCCGCCCTTTTCAGATTCCTCGCCCGGCTGTAATAACCCAGCCCTTCCCAGAGCTTTAAAAGCTCATCCTCGGGCACGCCGGAAAGGCTGGCAATGTCGGGCAGGACTCTCATAAACCTGTCATAATAGGGCTTTACCGCCTCCACCCGGGTCTGCTGCAGCATGATTTCCGACACCCACACATGGTAAGGCGTCGGATTCTCCCTCCAGGGAAGGATCCGTCTTCCGCTGTCGTACCAGGAGAGCAGGCGGCAGGTCACGGCCTCCACAACAGAGAGCTTCACCGGAACGGGCTGGTGAACCCTCATGGACCGGGGCGATACCAGGCAGTCGTAAGCCAGCACCTCCACCCCCGCCTGCGCCGCCTCCCGGAGCGCTTCGGCAAAGGCCGGATGCGTCCTGTAATTGGGCGTAAAAAACTTAACCCCCTCCATCTGAACCACAAAAAGCACACAGGCGCGATACCCGGCCTTCACGGCCTCCATCAGCTCCCGCACATGCTTTACGGCCCTCTGCGAGGGGGCGTCCGGAAACAGCGCCACGTCCTCCTGCTCCAGTGTGACTCCCTTTACCTCGATGAGAATCTTCTCCCGGGGCGTCTCCACATAAAAGTCAAACCGTGAACTGCCGTATTTCATTTCCGGTCTGACCAGGGTCGCATCGGAAAAAAGACCGCCGCCGCGCAGCCATTCCTCCACCGCCTTGTTGGGCGCCTGGGAATCCATGTTGATCAGACGCTCCCCCTTGCGCACGGCGACCAGATCGTATGCGGTGCTTCTGTGGGGATTTGCGCTCCGCTCCAGATAAACCGTGGCGTTCTCCACCAGAAGCTCCCTGCATCGCCCGGTATTTTTTACGTGAACCTTTTCTCTGGCCCCGTCAGCCGTCACATATGCGATAAATCTGTTGGGGCGGCTCTCGAAGATCCCTTCCTCTATATGCTTATATTCCATCTTTACCTCGTATTTCGCAGTCCTTTTTCCAGGCAGCGCTTCTCCCCGGTCCGCAGAGTTGCCTCTTACGGATCCCGCACGCGCTCCGGGAGCGCCTTCTGCTTGTAGGGCACGCGCGCGGAGGGAACCACCTGGGAGGCGGGCGCGGTATGTACCGCCTGATCGTCAAAAAAGATATGTGCGCCAAAGGCCTTCAACACGTCCCGCTTGGTGATGCCCCCCAGAAAAAAGGCCTCGTCAATCCGCACATTCCATGCCCGCAGCGTGCGGATCACGCGCTCGTGGGCGGGAGCGCTTCTGGCCGTCACCAGCGCCGTACGAATGGGGGCCTGTTCCGGCGCGAACTCCCGCTGTATATCGGAGATGGTCTTGAGAAACCTGGCAAAGGGCCCCTGCCTGAGCGGATTCTCCGCCTGGATGCGTTCATTCTCCTCGAAGGCCTCCAGCCCCCTTTCCCGGAAAATCTGCTCAGACTCGTCGGAAAAGAGCACCGCATCCCCGTCAAAGGCGATCCTGATCTGGGAAATCTCCCGCTCCCGGTCATAGGTTCTGATCTCATCGCAGCAGATGATCCCCGCCGCAATTCCACAGTCGATGGCCGACTGTACATCCTCCTCATCCGCCGACAGGTACAGATCCGTGTGGAACGCCTCCAGATAGGGCGTCAGCGAAGCCCCGCTGGCGAGGACGGCCCGGGAAATGTCCAGACCGTAATGGGCAATGGAGGCAAACACCCGCAGGGAGGTGTCCGGGCTGTTGTGGGACATGATGATCACCTCCACCCGCCCCTCCTGACCGGGAAGCTTGTTGATATTTAAAAGCGCCTCGATCAGCCCAAATCCGTTTCCCGGCTTTAAAAGCTCCTTTTCATGCTCCACCTGATATCTGCAATAGGCATCCACGCCCTGTGTGCGGAAAATTTCGTTTTCAACGGTGAGGTCAAAGAGAGCCCGCGAGGATACCCCTATGACCAGCCTGTTTTCCATTTCAAATGACATAGCCGTTCTCCCTTCCTGCCTTTTGTTGATATAGCTTCTCCCGGACGGCATTTAAGGAAAACAGCCTGCATTCTATCTTAATCGACTGCTTCTGCTCTCATACCGCTGCCGGGTGGAAAGACATGCCCGCAGCTCATCGAAACGTTCCTGCGTGTCGCCGTCCCTGATCTCCACATCGACGGCGACAGCCATCACGTTGAGCATGGAATCTGTGATACGGGGCTGCAATGCCGAGAGGATCTTAAGACGCTCCTCACAGGTCCTGGCGTCGAGAAATTCCAGCAGCAACGGGTCAACATCCCATTCCTTCTGCCCTTCCCCCTCCTGCACAAAAGTGCTTTCCTCCTGCGGGAAATCCTCCTGCCCTCCGGTCTGCGGTATCTCCTCCGGCCTCTCTTGTGGTGAAAGGACGGGCACGGCGCGCTCCTCTTTCTCAGCAGACTCCTCTCCCTGTCTCTGCGGCGCTTCCACCAGCTCTTTTACGGGTTCAAAGCGAAACTCCGCCTCCGCATCGGGATATTCGTGCCGGTCCAGCCTTTGCGTAAACCCGGAAAGAGCTCTGGCGTAAACCTGATACTTTCCGTACAGAGCCTGATAAATCACCAGCATTTCCCCTGTCTCGCTCTCCTGGGCCAGCGTCACAATCCTGTACAGATTCCCCTTAAAGTGCCTGTAAATCTGCCCGGGTGATGGAATATTTGACATAGTTACTCCCCTTTTCTGAGCGGCTTATCTTCCTCCGGTCTGTGAATGCCGCACGGACACAGACCGCGCCTTCTCTCCATTATAATCCCTGTTTCGGCGATTGTCATTCTTCTTTTTCCACAGGGGATGGGAAAATTTTTCCGAAAGGGGGTGGGAAAATTGCTCCCGTTTTTTCTTTCCTGTCTCTATTATAAAGGATTATGTGTACAATAAAAAGGACTCTGTCGTGTGACATCGTCCTTTTTTTGTGGGCATCCGGCAAACGCCCGGCTACCGCCCCTGTTTCTTCACAATCTCACACTGATCCACCGCCTCCCCGTCGCTGACCCGGCAGGCCTTAAGCAGAATCCTCGACGGATCTATGGAAATGAATGTGATGACCGGCTCCCCGGGCTCCTGGGAGAAGGAAAGATACGGACAGCTTTCATCGCTCCCCTCATAAAATTTGCTTCCGCCGGATAAATACAGTGTCTCTCCGGCTGATTTTTCTCCCCCATCCTTTTGTGTGCTCTGCATTCCTTCCAGATAAAAGGTTCTGGCATAGAGATGGTCATGACCGGAAAGCACCAGATCAACGTTCAGATCTGAGAAAGCCTGCGCACAGGCCGCTCTGGCCTCACTGACCGGGGAATCCGCGCTCCGCTCTCTGCCGCCGAAAATGGAGTAGTACATGGTCACGATGATCCAGCGGGGCTTTTGCTCCCGGATTGTATTCTCCAGCGCCTTTATGTGCCTGTCATATTCCCCGTTGTCGGTGTTGATCGCATAAAAAAGCGCATCACCCCTGACAAACCAGTAGTCGTGGAGATCATTTTCATAAAGCCTCTCGAACTGGTCGTCCATACCGTTCTCCTCCGACTCATGGTTTCCCATGTTGACGGCAAGAGGAATCCTTTTGAGCGGGGACGGACTTTTATTGCCCAAAGACGCGCTCTCTCCTATGTGGCCCAGAACGAGCGGGATAATATCCGCAAACGGCAGGCAGAGGGGATCGCGGCGGCCAGAGAACGGGGCGGCCACTTCGGGAATCCGGGAAAGCAGCTCCCGGAGACATTTGAGGAGGTGGTAAGAAGATGGCGGAGCAGGGAGATCGGACTTGCCCAGGCGCTTGAGGAGCTTGAGATCGGGCGAACCTGCTTTTATAAATATGTAAAACAGCTTGGACTTTGTAACACCAGATCCACCACAAAGGTTCCCGTCAGATCCCTGCCCCTGTTCCTGGTGTCCAGAAGGGGCATGTCCAGGACCACAATGTCCACATGCCTTTCCCGGGTAAGGATCCGCCACTGCTCAAGAATCTCCTCATAGTTCCGCCCCAGACGATCGATGGAGTGGATTACGAGCACGTTTTCCGCTTTCATTTTTCCCGTCAGCTTCCTGTACGCCGCCCGGTTAAAGTCTTTGCCGCTCTGCCTGTCCATAAAAATATTCTCCTCCGGTACGGGGAAGTTTTTCAGGGCTATCTTCTGTCTCGCCTCATTCTGCTCTCTGGTGGACACACGGATGTATCCATAAACTGTATTTTGCATGTGATCACTCCTTTCCTGAATTAATATACCAGGATGTGAGCAAAATACGCCAAAAAAAGAGCAAAACTTCTCCGGGCCGGTTGTCAGATTTCGGAAGTTTATTCTTTTCTGACGCTGAAAAAGATGATAGAATGAATTCACGGATTTTAAAACATAAGGATGGCTGGCAAAGCCTGGCATCCGTTGTTTGGGAAAGGAAAACGATATGATCCAGACTTTGCAATATGTCCCCGAATACGAAGAAGACCTGATTTACCCCGCCCTTTGCCGCAGTCTTTCGGCCCTTGGAATCGAAAAGGACATGCGCCCGGGCCTTAAGGTGGTGATCAAGCCCAACCTGATCATGGCAAAAAGGCCGGAGCACCCGGTGACCACCCATCCGCTGGTGATCCGGGGGATGGTCCGCTGGCTAAACGAACACGGCGTAACCGACATAACCCTGGCGGAGAGCTCCGGCGGCCTTTACAACGGGGAATATATGAAAAATGTTTACAACACCTGCGGCATGAGGCAGTTGGAGCCTGCGCTTCACCTCAATATGGATTTTTCCGCCCGGACAGTGAACTGCCCGGACGGGTTTGCCAACCATTCCTTCCATATCATTACGCCGGTGGTGGAGGCCGACTATGTGATCAACATCTGCAAGCTCAAGACCCACGCCATGACCGGGTATTCCGGGGGAATCAAAAACCTGTTCGGGGTGATCCCGGGACTGGAAAAACCCCAGCTTCATTACCGCTGGCCCCGGCTCGCCGACTTTTCCCGGATGCTCCTGGAGCTGGCCCGGACGGTGAATCCTCAGCTCACCATCATCGACGCCATCGACGCCATGGAGGGGAACGGCCCTACCGGCGGAACCTCCCACCCGCTTCATCTGCTGCTGGCGGCCAGGGATCTCTACACCCAGGATTATTTCGCCGCGGGGCTGATGAAGCTGGATCCCATGAAAATCGAGATGATCCGCCAGGCCGTGGAGGCGGGACTTGCCAGGCCCGGTGAAATCGAGCTGGCGGGCGATCCCGTCCCGGAAAACCTTACGCCCTTTAAGCTGCCGGATACAAAAAAGCTGGATTTTTCCGGAAATCTTCCGAAATTTCTGGAAAAGCCCTTCGTGTTTTTTGCCGCGCGGCTGCTGAAATCCTTCCCCCAGGTTGACCGGGAGAAATGCGTGGGCTGCGGGAAATGCGCGGAGAGCTGCCCCGCCCACGTGATCCGCATCGCACGGGTCAGACGCCCGGGGGCTTCCGGTTCAATCAAAAAAGCAGTGTTTCGCAGGAAAGGCTGTATCTCCTGCTTCTGCTGTCAGGAGATGTGCCCGGTAAAGGCGATTTCGGTGAAGAAAGCATTGTAAGAAACGGGTGAAATGTGCCGGTTTTGTAAAAGGCCCCTTCACCGCTCGTTTTCTGAACGGTAAAGGGGCCCCCGAAAATCAGTAAATCATTTTTTGCGGATTCTCCTGTACATGCCTCTCACTGCATCCGGATTTCAGTCACTTCATACCCTGCCTGGGTCACCGCATCCTTAAGTGTCTCATCCTCCACCGGCGCGCTCAGTTCAAGCTGCGCGCTTTTGGCCTCCAGATCCATGACGACGCTCTTTACGCCGTCGATCCCCTCCAGGGCCTTCTGCACCCTCCCGGTACAGTGGCTGCACATCATTCCCTCGATAATCATTGTTCTGGTCATGTCTGTTTCCTCCTTCATGGTTATTATATTACTGTCAATATGGCTGTTTTCCTCCCGCGCCTTAAACCTCCGCAGCCGCAACGCGTTTCCCACCACAAACAGGCTGCTCAGGCTCATGGCGGCGGCCCCGAACATGGGATTTAAGCGGATGCCGAAAGCCGGATAAAAGACTCCCGCCGCAAGGGGGATGCCGATGGAATTATAAAAGAAGGCCCAGAACAGGTTTTCCTTTATGTTCCGTATCACCGCGCGGCTTAAGCGTATGGCGGTGATGGCGTCGGTGAGTCTGCTCCTCATCAGGATAATATCGGCGCTGTCGATGGCCACGTCCGTCCCCGCTCCGATGGCGATTCCCACATCCGCGGCGGCCAGGGCCGGAGCGTCGTTGATGCCGTCCCCGATCATGGCCACCTTCCGGCCCTTAATCTGGAGCTTTCGGATTTCCTTTTCCTTCTCTCCCGGCAGAACGCCGGCCACCACCTGGTTGATTCCCAGCTTTTTCTGCACCGCCCGTGCCGTCCGCTCATTATCCCCGGTGAGCATCACCACCTGGATTTTCATCTCATGGAGCGCCTGGATGGCCTCATAAGAGGTCTCCTTCACCGTATCCGCCACCGCGATGATACCGGAAATCTGTTGAGCCTCCAGAGAGATCAGAAGCGGCGTCTTCCCCTCGCCGGAAAGCCGCTCCATGGCCTCCTCCTGCTCCTTCGTAAGAAAAATGCCGTTTTCCTCCATAAAGGGCTGATTTCCCGCCAGACACCTGATTCCCTGGCAGGTTCCCATGACGCCCCTGCCAAACACCGCCCGGAAATCTTCGGCGGCCGGAATGGAAAGGCCTCTGCCCGCGGCCTCCTCCACAATGGCCTCCGCCAGAGGATGCTCGCTGGGCTTTTCCACGGCTGCCGCCAGGGAGAGAATCCTCTCCTGTCCCAGCTCCTGGTCAAAACAGAGCACATCTGTGACGGCGGGCCTGCCCTCCGTGATGGTTCCGGTTTTGTCCAGCACCACCGTGTCCACGTCTCTGGCGGACTGCAGGGCGTCCCCCGACCGGATCAGAATACCGCATCTGGCGCCCACGCCCGTTCCCACCATGATCGCCACAGGGGTGGCCAGCCCCAGGGCGCAGGGACAGGAGATCACCAGCACAGCGATGGCGCAGGACATGGCCGCCTCAAAGCCGCTCCCGGAGAGAAGCCAGACAATAAAGGTAAGCAGGGCGATTCCCATCACCGCCGGAACGAAGATCCCCGCGATTTTGTCCGCCAGCCTGGCTATGGGAGCCCTGGAGGAGGAGGCCTCCTCCACCAGGCGAATGATCTGGGAGAGCGTGGTGTCCTCTCCCACCTTCACCGCCCGGCACACCAGACGCCCGGCCCTGTTCATGGTGGCGGAGACCACCGTATCCCCTGGCTGCTTTTCCACCGGGATACTCTCCCCGGTGATGGCCGCCTCGTCGATGCTGGAGGTTCCTTCCACCACCACCCCGTCCGCCGGCACCAGACTTCCCGGCTTCACCACAAAGAGAGCGTCCTTTAAAAGCTCGTGGGTGGGAATTTCCTTCTCCTGTCCGTCGTCCATAAGCAGAATGGCCGTTCTGGGGGAGAGATCCATCAGCTTTTCGATGGCCTCGCCGGTCTTTCCTTTGGAGCGGGTCTCCATGTACTTTCCCACCGTGATCAGCGCCAGGATCATTCCGGCGGACTCAAAGTACAGATCGGAGGCATACCCTGCCACCAGCTCCCCGTCCCCGTGCCCCAGGCCGTAGCCGATCCGGTAGATGGCGAACACCCCGTAGACCAGCGCCGCACCGGAGCCGATGGCGATCAGACTGTCCATATTGGGACTTAAGTGAAACAGCGTCTTAAAGCCCGTCTGATAATACTTCCGGTTCACATAGATGATGGGCAGGGTCAGAAGAAACTGGGTAAAGGCAAAGGTCAGCGCGTTTTCATTCCCGTGAAAGAGCCTCATAAACAGCTCCGGCACCGGAAGGTTCAGCCACATGAAAAGCATGTGATGCATGGACACCGTCATCAGAAGGGCCATGAACACAATGGAGACCGCAAGCCTTATTTTCATTTCCCGGTTTTCTTTTTTTCCCTTAAGAGCCTCCCGCCCGCGCCGGTCTTTGCCTCCATCGGCTCCGCCCGCGCTTTCCCCCGGAGAGCCCCCCGCCGAACGCTCCTTTTCATTCCCCGCGCCTGAAGCCCCAGGCGTCGCCGGGCTGGCCCCATATCCGGCCTTCTCCACCGCCTCTGTGATTTTCGTCTCGTCGCAGACCCCCTCGTCGTATTCCACCTGCATACTGTTGGTGAGCAGGTTCACCGTCACCTCCTTCATGCCGGAGAGCTTTCGCACGCTCTTTTCCACATGGGAGGAGCAGGCGGAACAGGTCATTCCCGTGACTGCAAATTTCTGTTTTCTCATCCTTATAACCATGCTCCTTTTCAAATTGAAAAATCTTCCTGATTTCTGCTCAACGCAGCTCCATTGCCGGGGGAACGCACCCGCAGATCCGGTCTATTTCAGCTTTTTCACCAGATCGATGACCTCCTCCATGATCTGCGTGTTGCCCTTTTGCACCTCTTCCTCCACACAGGTCTCAAGATGCTCCTGCAAAACAATATAGCCGAAGCTCTGCAGCGCGCTTTCCACCGCCGCTACCTGGGTGAGAATATCGCCGCAGTAGCGGTTCTCCTCAAGCATTCTGCTGATTCCGTTG
Organism: uncultured Lachnospiraceae bacterium; assembly: GCA_947570615.1. Taxonomy (GTDB): domain Bacteria; phylum Bacillota; class Clostridia; order Lachnospirales; family Lachnospiraceae; genus Suilimivivens. Next base: position 92,501 of record CANOVJ010000003.1, on the reverse strand, counting down.
AGCTGCCCGATCATGCGGCTCAACCTGTTCTGGAGCTGCTTTTGCTGCCCCTGGCTTCTGGGCGTGTGTTTGGTGCGGCAGCAGTTACATCTGTTTTCCTCTCTCACAGTATCTCCTGTTTCGGACACATCAGTCTCCATTCCGCCGCCATACAGGCGGCACAGAAAGTAATGAATTGTCTCCCTTTTCGGGGTGTCAATACCCCCTGCGGGTATCTTTGTAAATACATAATATACCCCATATGGGTATACTGTCAAGTAAAAAAAATTCTGCCCGTTTTTTGAGCGAAAGATACCTTGCATTTGAGAATTGAAACGGATATACTGAAAATCAGATACGCGGAATCCGATAATGATGTGACTCTGATTACCCGCCCGGGAAGATTCGGCAAGACTTTGAATATGAGCATGAAACCCTCTGAGAATACGATATCATGATGGAGCGACGACGTCAGGAGTATCACCCCTCCACAGATCACATCTCCGGCCCCGACGCTGTGATTATAGAATTTAAAGTACAAAGCTCAGAGGAAAAGGAACGGTTCGATATTGTGCGGGAAGCGCTTTTGCAGATTGAGGAGAAGAACTGTCAGGCCAATCTCGTGGCAGGAGGAATCCCCGCGGAACACATCCGTAAATACGGGTTTGCTTTCTGTTGCAAAACGGTTCTCATCGGAGACGGAACGGAAGGTAACCAGGCATGAATCCCACCAACAGACAACCGCTTTTTATCATCACCGGCGCGTCCTGCGCCGGGAAATCCACGGTCTGCGAAGTTCTTTTCCAACGGGAAAATTTTCAACGGGAAAATTCCCGACAGGAACATTCCCGGCGAAAAAATACCCGGCCGGAAAATATCCCGCCGGATAATGACTACATCGTCATGGAAAGCGACCTGCTCTGGCACGCCGTCTACGACACGCCCCAGGACAATTACTGCGCCTACCGCAGGCTGTGGATGCGGGTGGCCGCAAATATTTCCCAGATCGGAAAGCCCATAGTCCTGTGCGGCTGCGCCGTCCCCGAGCAGTTCGAGAATCAGCCTGAGCGGGAGCTCTTTACGCAGATCCACTATCTGGCCGTGGTCTGCGACGATGAGCGCATGAGAAAGCGGCTCTGCAGAAGACAGGTCGCGGATGAAAGCTGGATCGAAAGCTCCCTGTCCTTCAACGCCTGGCTCAAAGACAACGCCTGCAGGACAGAGCCGGAGATAACCCTGCTGGATACCTCGGATCTGACCCCTCAGGCGGCCGCCGATATTCTTGATAGATTGATCCGTGAGAAAATTCCCCGCCGGGGCTGAAAAGGCGGCCTGCGCCGTCGCTGAAATCAGCAGACAGTTTACCTCCGGGGCAGGCTACAGACGATTTTCGGCTTTTTCCTCTTTACAGAAATGTTTGTCAGGCCGACTTCACCCGCTTTACCTTATCATGGGCAAAGGAAAGGTAAAACATCCGTATACGGAGCCTGTGTTTCTCATAGAGATCAATGCTCCGGTACAGGTCCTTATAAAAGGAAAACAGGATCCGTTTCGTGCGGATGGTCTCGTGGAAGCCGGTCTGGGTGTCCACCAGGCTCCCTTTGGTTTTCACATAGTAATAGAGCGGTCTGGTTATGACGCCCACCTTTCCCACATACTGCAGATACTCCAGATTAAAGCGGAAGTCCTCGCACCAGTCCAGCTCCGGAGAGCAGGTGAGGTTGAATTTCCGGATAATGTCCGCCCTGAAAAATTTGTTCCACAGCACCCCGTAATAAAAGTTGGCGGGAGCCTCCATCATGTACTCGGCGAATTTTCCCCTGGTGATCACAGGACCCGCGTCGATGCAGCCTTTTTCCAGGATTCGCCTTCCCCATACTCTGTAATAGTCGGAGATCACCAGATCGCAGCCATAGGTCCGGGCCATCCTGACAAATTCCCGGGTGGCGTCCCTGATCAGCCAGTCGTCCCCGTCCACGAACTGGAAATATTCCCCCCGGGCGGCCTCCATCCCTGCGTTGCGGCTCCTGGAGACGCCGCTGTTTTCCTTCCTGATGTGACGGAATCTGGAATCCATGGCGGCGTACTTATTGATCACCTTTGCCGTGTGATCCGTGCTCCCGTCGTCTACCACAATCACTTCAATATTCGAATAACTCTGATTTCGGATGCTGCAAAGGCATCTCTCGATGGTTCTCTCGCCGTTGTATACCGGAACGATAATGCTCACCAGCGGCTGCTTCGTATCTGTATCCATATTTTTTTCAGGGACAGGAATCCGCCTTCTCCCGCCCACACTCTCCTCGCAGGAAATTCTTAATAAATGACTTTACCTTTTACACACTCAAAAGTCAATTATAGGAATCTGAACAGTTTATTAAATTTTGCTGATCTCCCTGACCCGCACGCCCTCCGGAGAATACCCCGGCTCCAGGGACTTTCGGATCATCTGAAATTCTTTCGGGTAAAGACAACAGTTCAGGCTTCCATCCTCCATCCCTGCAAGAATCTCGTCATAGTCCATGAAAACCGCCGACTCCACCTCGCTGCGCTGGAGAGTGAGGCCGCTGATCTTAACGGGCTTATCATAAAGATACACGGCGCTGATCTCCCAGTTTTTATAAGGCTGTCCCCGAAAGGTGTCCGACGCATAGCCCTCATGCCAGCCGATAAACGTAAGATCCTCCCTGCCGGCCTCGACCCCCAGCTCCTCCTTCAGCTCCCGCAGGGCGGAAATCTCAAAATCATCCCCCGCCTGCACATGGCCCGCTGAGGAAATGTCATAGCATCCGGGGTAGGAGTCCTTGTCCTTACTGCGCTTTTGCAGGAGAACATCCAGACCGCCGTCCTCCCTTTTTCTGATCACCCACATATGTACCGTCCGGTGCAGGTCTCCGTCCCTGTGTACCATGCTGCGCTCCTTCACCCGTCCCGTGGGCGCACCGTCCTCCCCGCAGACGTCAAAAAGCTCCAGACTTCGCCCGTTCAGCTCCGCCCGGTACCAGGAGCCGTCCCTGCGGTAACAGTATTTCAGGGAAAAGAAGGGCTCTCCTCTGCGCAGCAGATCGAAAAACAGCCGGTCCCCGTCCCAGAGATTCAGACCCTCCAGCTTTTTCCTGTCCACCCACTCCAGCTTTCCCTCGCTGCATTCCCGCATTCTTCCCGAAAATCCGTCCGCGGTAAACAGGCACATATATTCCGCGGGAGCGCCATCCATGCAAAAGGTTATAAGCCCCCGGAAGCGGTAAGACGTGAGCGTAAGCCCCGTTTCCTCCCAGACCTCCCGCAGAAGGCATTCCTCCGGACTCTCCCCCTCCTCGAGATGCCCTCCCACGCCGATCCATTTGTCCTTATTGATATCATTTTTCTTCGCTACCCTGTGCAGCATCAGATATTTGTTGTCCCTCTCGATATAGCACAGGGTGGTCATATTGCTTTTTTTCATTTTCGTCTTTCTTCCAACCCTTTCTCAGTTTCCGCCGCGGCCCATCAGCTCCTGAATCACTCTCACATCCTCCTGCCGGATATACCCCACCTTCTGATAAGAGAGGGCGAACTCTCCCTGCATGACGGCGTATCCCCGGTAAATATACTCCCCGAAGCCGCAGTAAACCGCCGCCGTGTCGGTGAGAATCTCGTTCTTCCAGGGATCCCTGAAATGAATCCCCTCATAGAACAGATGAAGATGGATCGCCTCATGGGCCAGCACCGCGATCACCGTGTCCACCGAATGGCGGGGCTTTAAATCCAGGCGGATGGTGGTGAACGCCAGATCCGTGGAGATCTCCCCCGCCCGGTCGGGAAGGGGCTCGTTTTCCACAATCAGTTTAATAAACTCCCCGTCGATTCCCAGATGGGCGCAGATATCGCACAGAAGCTCCTTCAGCGTATCCCCATCGTCCAGCCTGACCTTCAGAGAGGCCAGAAGCTCCGGCGGGACCACATATTCCCCAAAGTCCCTTCTCTCCTTTTTTTGCAGAAGGCACACACATTCCTCTAAAAGCTCCCTGGACACCTTCGAAAAGGCGCTGGAGGGAACGGGGGATTTTCGCAGTATGAACCGCCGGAACAGAAAGACCCCCAGGCCGATAAAGGACAGGAGGGTGAAAATGTCGTTGATTCCGATGTGGTAAAGGAAGGAAAATAAAGTGTTCATGGTTTGTAGTATATCATTTGCAGAGATTCTTTACAATCCCCGCCGGATGGGATAAGATAGAAATAATCAGTATAAAGATATGGACAGAAGGAGGGTATTTCAGGATGAAAAAATTCATCTATAATGACAAAACAGCAATTGTCCGCACCGACAGGGGGCGGATCCGGGGGTATTTTTACGACGATATGTACATCTTCAAGGGCGTTCCCTATGCGAAGGCCAGAAGATTCCATGCGCCGGAGCCGGTGGAGCCCTGGGACGGAGTGCTTGAGACCACCAGCTTTGGCTATGTATGTCCGCTGATGGATATGGAAAAGCCAAACGGAGAGCTTTTGGTTCCCCACCGGTACTGGGTTATGAATGAGGACTGCCAGAATCTGAATATCTGGACCCCTGGCCTGGACGGGGAGAAGCGTCCCGTTATGGTATGGCTTCACGGCGGCGGCTTCTTTGCAGGCTCCGCCATCGAGCATATCTCCTATGAAGGGGAAAACATGTGTAAGGAAGGACAGGTTGTTGTGGTGTCCGTGAATCACCGGCTGAACATCCTGGGCTACTGCGATCTCTCGCCCTTCGGGGAGGAGTACGCCAACTCCGGCAATGCCGGGACGGACGATCTGGTTGCGGCCCTTGCGTGGATCCACGACAACATCGAACGCTTTGGCGGAGACCCGGAGAACGTGATCATCTTCGGCCAGTCCGGCGGCGGCGCAAAGGTGACCACCCTGCTGCAGACCCCCGCTGCGGACGGCCTCTTTGCCAAAGGAATCGTCATGAGCGGCGTCATCGGCTCTTCACTGGGAGACAGCAGAGGCGACGGTGAAAAGCTGGGCAGGGCCCTCATGGAAGAGCTGGGCGTTTCCGATGTGAAGGTTCTCGAGAGCGTTCCCTATCAGCAGCTTGCAGACGCCTACAAAAAGGTGAGCCCTGCCCTGCAGCAGGCCGGGGAGTACGTGGGAAATACCCCGCACCCCAACGCCTTTTATCTGGGCGATCCGCTTGCGAACGGGTTCCGCCCGGAAACGGCCCACGTTCCCCTCATGGTGGGAAGCGTGTTCGGCGAGTTTACCTCCTTTGTGCCCTGTCCGTACGACCGCAACCATATGAGCGAAAAGCAGGGCTGCCAGGCGGTTGAGGAAGCCTTCGGAAAGGAAAAGGCGCAGGAGCTCATCGCTCTGTTTAAGGAGGCCTACCCGGAGCGCAATCCGGTGGATCTGATGCTCCTGGATTTCATTTTCCGCGCCCCGGAAATCGAGTACCTCCAGAAGAGAAGCGCATGCAACGACAAAACCTGGTCTTACTATTTCAATCTGGATCTGCCCATCGACGAGGGAAGGACGCCCTGGCACTGCTCGGACATCCCCTACTTTTTCCATAATATCGAGTTTGCCCCCTATACCCAGGGCGACGAGATCTCGGAGCAGATTCAGAAACAGATTTTCGACTCCGTGATGGCCTTTGCCAGGAAGGGAAATCCTGAAAATCCTGCGATCCCCTCATGGCCCGCCTGCACGCCGGATACGGAAAGCACGCTGATGATCAACAGGCAGACCACGGTGCGGGAGAACTTCGACCATAAGCTGATGCCGGTGTTCAAAAAATATATGGAGCCGGTTTATCTGGAGAATCAGAGGAAGCAGAGAGCAAATATTCAGCATTAAGATGAGGGGGCTGCGCACCGGACTCTGGGTGCGCAGCCTCTGCTATCCTTGAAAGGCGCATGAGAATAATTATGACAGAACGAGAAAAAATGCTGGCCGGAGAGTTTTATGACTGCGGCGATCCCGAGCTGCTGACGCAGTGGCACAGAGCCAAGGATCTGGCAGGAGACTATAACAGAACCGATTCCGCAGACGCTCCGGAAAAGGAGCGGATCCTGAACATGCTCCTGGGCGGCAGGGGGCGCAATCTCTGGATCACAGCCCCCTTCTTTGTGGATTACGGTAACAATATCTATTTCGGGAATAACTGCGAGGTCAATATGAACTGTACCTTTCTGGACGACAATGTGATCCGGATCGGCGGGGCGCCATCATAATGCAGGGCGTCACCATCGGAGACAATGTGGTAATCGGAGCGGGAAGCGTGGTCACAAAGAATATTCCCGATAACACCATCGCTTACGGAAATCCCTGCCGGGCGGTCAGGGAAAATACCTGACGCCTGCCGGCTTATGACATCCTCTCCCGCCCGAACCTCCTCCAGGGCCTCACCCCGGCAAGACACAGCGCCGTCCCCGTCAGGGCGGCCGCGGCCCACAGCCAGATCACAAAGTTCCATCCCCTCTGCTGCACCACCCAGGCGATCCCATAGCTGGAGAGGGCGCTCCCCACATAGGTACAGGAGTTGAGCAGGCCGGAAACCGTACTCACGTGGCCGCCCCTTTTAAAGTAGGGAGGGATCATGCTCACCAGGATCACGTTGACTCCATACATGCATCCGGTCACCAGCGCCGCCAGAAATATCGAAACCTGCATCCGAAAGGAGGGCATCACGGCCAGCAGCAGCGCGCCGCAGGCTCCGGCGAAAAACACCGCGCCCGCGCAGAGCATTTCGTTCCTGATCGCTTTCCGGTTCAGGACGGAGGTGATCTCCAGACAGAAGATGGAGAACAGGGGCAGCATCACCCCGCTCAGGATGGAAAGGGAGCTGTCAAGCCCGAAGGTCTCCGACAGATAGCTGGGTGTCCAGGTGGTGATCCCGTCCCGCAGAATTCCCTGCATGACGATCGCCAGCATGATGATTCCCAGAAGGAAGCAGACTCTTCCGGTAAACAGTTTCTCCCCTTTTTCCCGAATGGCCCCGGCGCTGCGCGCAGGAATTCTCTCCGCCCTGCTCCCGGCCGGATCCGGCCGCTCCATCCGTCTTTCGATTGCGGCGATCCCGCGGATCCACACAAACGCAAAGCACAGAGCGATCCCTGCGCACAGCAAAAATACGCTCCTCCATCCCTTCCACATGATACACACCGGCGCAAGCAGATAAACCAGAATCGTCCCTGCCGAGGATCCCCAGGTTACCCGCACACAGCCCTTTTTGTACTGCTCGTCGTCCAGATAAGTGGACATGATTTTCACCATGGGCGGCCACATCAGCGCCTGGGCAAACCCGTTGACACACCAGAACAGCAAAAGCAGCTCTGGCCGGGTAAATGCCGGCACCAGCACATTCATAGCCGTGGATATCAGAAGACCCGAAAAAATCAGCTTCTCCGGCTTCATCCTGTCTCCCATCCACCCGCTGACCAGCTGGCCTGCGCCGTAGGTGATAAAGCTCCCCGTCAGCGCCATGGAAGCCTCCACCTTGCTGATTCCCTCCGTCCTCACAATCTCAACCAGGACGGCTCCATAGTTAATTCTCGTGATATAGCTGACAAAATAGCAGACCGCGCACATCCAGATCAGCCATCCGGCCCATTTTTTGTTTTCACCGTTCAGATTAACGCCCATCTCACAGCTCCTTCCTCCCACTGATTATCCTGATTCCGTTCTCCCGGTACAGCTCCCGGATTTCATCCCGAAGCCCCGAATCGGAGACAATACAACACCCTTCCCCCAGATCCGCCAGCTTCAGCAGACCGCTCTTTTCAAACTTGCCGCTGTCCGCCAGAAAGACGGCGGCGGCGGAACGCTCGATCATCTTTTTCTGTACCGGATAGAGATCCTTATCGTAGTCCATGATCCCGTACTGGATGGATATGGCGGAGGGAAACAGAAACGCCGTGGCCGCGTGAAAATGATCCAGAGCCTCCAGCGCCCAGGCGCCGTAAAACGCATTCTCCCTGTGCAGGAAAAAGCCCGCGCACAGAAAGAGCTCATATTGCTCTCTTACCCGGAGCGTTTCAAAAACCTCCAGAGAGTTGGTGATCACCGTGAGCCTCTCAAAATTCTCCGCCAGCATCCTGGCAAATTCCACCGCCGTACTGCCGCAGTCTACCATAATCGTATCGTTCTCACGGACCATCCCCCGGGCATAACGCACCAGCTCCTCCTTCCGCTCCCGGTTTCGCTGCGTCCGCTCCTGCCTGGCCGGATATTCTCCGCCCCGGGGGATTCGAAGGGCTCCTCCGTGGACGCGCTTTAAAAAATTCTGCTTCTCCAGCTCCAGCAGATCTCTGCGGATCGTCTCCACAGATACCGAAAACCGCCCTGTCAGCTCACTGATCCTGACGGCCTCCTTCTCCTTGAGCAGATCCATGATCTCCTTTTGTCTTTCCACCGCAAACATCGGCTCCGCTCCTCTCTGTCGGAATCACATTTCCAACAAATTCGCAACTAATTGCAATCTTTCAGTCAGATTATAGCAACCAATTCCATATATTGCAAGAAAAAAATGAACAGAGATGACGTTTTCCCTGTCCATTTCTTCCCACGCTGATCAGAAACGTATATTTTTGCAATCCCGGCGCATCCTATTCCAGACCGCAGAGACCTCTGCAAAGGAATAACTGCGGAACCCTTAATAAAGGAGGACACAATGAAAAATACAGACAAAAGCTTACCGGACGAAGCGCTTGCACGGAATACCCTGGACGATATTCCCGAGCCGAAGAGCGACGCAAAGGAGATCGTAGGGCTGACCAAAACCAGCGGACGCATCACCGGATACCAGTTATCCGACGGCTCCACCGTCTCCAGAGAGGAGGGTGTGGCCATGGCGAAGGACGGCGATATCAGGGGCGTCGGCATCGCCCACAGAAGGGATACCGAATATCTGAAATCCCTGCCGGACAGCTCGGAGAACAACAATCTCGGGAACCTTCCCTCGGTATCGGGATAACGCTTTATCACAATAAGCCGCCGCACCCCTTATACTGCTTTAAAGGAGTGGACTTGCTCCTGTCCTTCCTCACGAGTAATTCCCCAGCGTAATCCTCTCCTCCCCAAAATTCTCCACTGCGGCGCTTTTTTCATAAAAGCGCACCGCATGTCTGAGCAATCCCTCAAAGGTGTAAAAGTCGTCCTTCTCATCTAACGGGAGCGTCACGGTCTGCTTAAGGCACCCGGCCTTATAGATGGCGCTGATCAGCTCCACGGTTTTTCTGCCGTCCTCCCCGGTAATCAGCGGCCCCTTCCCCGTCTCCAGCGCCCGCAGCACATCGTCGATCTCCCCGGTATGCCCCTCAAAGGCAAGCTCCGGGATTCCATTATAAAAAGCCTCGATGCGCTCCGTCAGCTCCCGGTTGCCGCCCTCCTGTGGAAAACCGTTTTTCTGTCCCAGCTCCGCCCGCACATGCCAGGGAGCCGCGATGGAGGCGTCCGCGCACTGGAGGGTGATCCCCTGTTCCTCCCCGTGATGGATCACCGAGCTGGTCACCTGGGCCAGGCTGCCGTCCTCATAGCGCAGGCAGGCCAGGGAAATATCCTCCACCTCGGAATTATCGTGCATCACGTTGGACAGGACAGCCGTCACCTCCACCGGAAGCCTTCCTTCTATCCAGTTCAGCATATCGATATGATGAACCGCGTGGTTTAAGGTGGGGCCGCCGCCCTCCTTCTCCCACAGCCCTCTCCACCACAGATCATAGTAGGAATGCCCCCGCCACCAAAAGGAATTTACATGAACGCAGCACAGCCTTCCCGCCAGAGAGCTCTCCGCCACCTTTTTGAGCCTGTAAATGGAATTGCGGAATCTGTTCTGGGCGATGCAGGCAAGCATCACCCGATTTTCCTGTTGTGCCCGGAGCATGGCGTCGCACTCTGCCAGACAGGTGGCCATGGGCTTTTCCACCAGCACGTTACACCCTCTGTTCATGGCGTTGATGGAAATCTGCGCATGCACATAGGGAGGGGTACACACATGCACAAGATCGATTCGGATCCCGGAGGAAAGCATCCTCTCATGGTCGTCGAAGACCTCACAGTCCAAGCCGAAATCCTTTTTCATTTTTTCCGCTTTTTCCGGATAGATGTCGCAAAGCGCCGCCACCCGGCACCGCCCGGGGAAGGTAAGCAGCCCCTCCATATGGGCGTGGGCGATCCCTCCGGTTCCAACTATCGCTACATTGATCATAATCCGCTCCTGTCCGCGCGCACTTTTTCCGCGCAAAAATTTCGTCATCCCCTATCTGGAGCATAATTCACGGCAGAGGTTTTGTCAAACGTATTCCTTTCAGATTTCATGAAAATATGCTAAAATGAAGCGGCAGAAAGGAAAGGGAAGTCATGAAAAAGAATACGGAAAAAACCAATGTGATGAGAATACTGGATCAGAAGAAAGTTGACTATATCAGTCATTGCTATGTGGACACCGGCGTCGTCAGCGGCATCGACGTAGCCGCCGTCCTGCATCAGAATCCGGACCAGGTGTTTAAGACACTTGTGACGGTGGCAGGCTCCAGAAGCAATTATGTCTTTCTGGTTCCCGTCCAAAAAGAGCTGGACTTAAAGAAAGCCGCCAGAGCGGTGGGGGAAAAGAGCATCGAAATGCTTAAATCGAAGGATCTTCTCCCACTGACCGGATATGTTCACGGGGGCTGCTCTCCCATTGGAATGAAAAAGCAGTTTCAGACGGTGATCGACATCTCCGCCAAAAGCTTTGACACGATTCTTTTCAGCGGAGGCAAAATCGGTTACCAGGTCGAGACCTCCCTGGAGGGCCTGAAAAAGGTTCTGGATTTTGAGCTGGAGGATCTCGTGGGCCCGCAGCCTGTCTGAAAGTATCCCTGTAAAACGGGCCTGTGTGCCGATCTTCCTCCTCCCGCTCCGGCAAAGGCAGCGTTTTGCGCTTCCCTTTACATCAAAAATCCATTATAATAATAACCGAATCCAAAAACCCTCCGGTCACTCGTCGGCAGACGGATTCAGACCGGTTATTCTGAAAGGGGCCTGTGAATATGGAACCAGATCAGCTTCTCAAAAATATGGAAAACATTGTGCGGGAATGCGGGAAAATCATCCTGCATGCGGACAGGAGTCAGAATCAGACAGACGCAAAACCCGGACACGCCAACTTCGTCACAGCTTACGACAAAAAGATACAACAGCTCCTGCAAACGCGCCTTCTGCAGCTTCTGCCCGGGGCGTCCTTCGTGGGAGAGGAGGAGGATACCCACGCCTCCATCGACACAGACTACGCCTTTATCGTGGATCCCATCGACGGCACCACCAATTTTATCAAAGACTGCCGCATGAGCGCCGTCTCCGTCGCCCTTACCCTGGACGGGGAACGGTATATGGGCGTTGTCCATAATCCCTACCTGGATGAAATGTTCACAGCCATAAAGGGACAGGGCGCATTCTTAAACGGCGCGCCCATCCACGTCTCCTCACAGCCGCTAAAAAACGGCATCGTGCTGTTCGGCACCGCCCCCTATAACGAGGAGCTCGCAAAAAAATCCTTCGAGATGGCCTACGGCTATTTCAAAAGGGCGATGGATATCAGAAGAAGCGGCTCCGCCGCCCTGGACCTGTGCAGTGTGGCCGCCGGAAGGGCCGAGCTGTTTTTCGAGCTCTATCTCTCCCCCTGGGACTACGCGGCGGGCAGCCTGATCCTGGAGGAGGCCGGCGGAACGGCTGTCACCATTGAGGGCGGGCCGCTGACGCTCCGGGAAGGGTGTTCCGTGCTGGCCGGAAACGGGGTGGAGTCGTAACCAGGCTCTGTCGCCTTTCACGGATCAGCTTATTGTAATCAGAAAAGGAGAATTATCCATGAGATATCAGGATATCAACGCAGGGACAATAGACAACTGGTGCCAGAACGGCTGGGAGTGGGGCGTGCCCATCACCCACGAGCAATACCTGCAGGCGCTCAGGGGGGAGTGGAAGGTTTATCTGACTCCCACCAGGGCGGTTCCCCATGACTGGTTCGGGGAGATGAAAGGAAAAAAGATTCTCGGCCTGGCCAGCGGCGGCGGACAGCAGATTCCGGTTTTCTGCGCGCTGGGGGCAAAATGTACGGTGCTGGATTATTCCGGCCAGCAGTGCGAAAGAGAGCGGGAACTGGCCCGCAGGGAGGGCTATCAGGTTCAGATCATTCAGGGGGACATGACCCGCCGCCTCCCCTTTGAGGACGAGAGCTTTGACCTGATTTTCCATCCGGTGTCAAACTGCTATGTGGAAAAGGTGGAACCCATTTTTCAGGAATGCTTCCGTGTTCTGAAAAAGGGCGGTATCCTGCTCTGCGGCCTTGACAACGGGATCAACTTCCTCTTTGACGACGACGAGACGCAGATCCGCTACAGTCTTCCCTTCAACCCCCTCACGGACAAAGCGCTCTATGAGGATTCTCTCAGAAATAACCAGGGGATCCAGTTCTCCCACACCATGGAGGAGCAGGTGGGCGGACAGCTCAGGGCCGGCTTTTGCCTGACGCATCTCTACGAGGACACCAACGGAAGCGGGAACCTGCACGAACGCAATATTCCCTGCTTTCTCGCCACCCGGGCCATCAGGCCTGTGTGAGCGTATTTTTGTGCTGTTCTTAAAATGCTTTCAGGGATGCCTTAAGTCCCTTTCTTATCTTCATCCGACTTCGTTGAGCCGGCTCAGCTTCGCCGCCTGGTCGGCCGCGATACACGCGTCGATGATTTCCTGGATATCCCCGTTCATCACCCGGTCAAGCTTATAGAGCGTCAGCCCGATCCGATGATCGGTCACCCGCCCCTGGGGAAAATTGTAGGTGCGGATCTTCTCCGAGCGGTCGCCTGTACCGATCTGGCTTCTGCGAAGCTCCGCCTCCGCGTCATGCCTCTGCTGCTGCTCCATGTCATAGAGCTTCGCCTTAAGAAGGGCAAAGGCCTTGGCCTTATTCTGAAGCTGGGACTTCTCCGTCTGGCTGTACACCACGATCCCGGTAGGATAATGCGTAAGCCGGACAGCGGAGTCCGTGGTGTTTACACACTGCCCGCCGTTTCCGGAGGCGCGCATCACGTCTACCCGTATATCCCTGTCCTCGATCACAATATCGATATCCTCATCCACCTCCGGCATCACCGCCACACTGATGGTGGAGGTATGGATCCGGCCGCCGGACTCGGTTTCCGGCACGCGCTGTACCCGGTGGACGCCACTCTCATACTTGAGCCTCGAGTAAGCCCCCTGGCCGCTGATCATGAAGTTGACCTCCTTCATACCGCCGATGCCGATCTCGTCCACGTTCATGGTCTCCACCTTCCAGCGCTGGCTCTCCGCATAATGCACATAGAGACGATAAACCTCCGCCGCGAAAAGCGCGGCCTCATCCCCTCCGGCTCCGGCCCGGATCTCCACGATCACGTTCTTATCGTCGTTGGGATCTTTGGGCAGAAGAAGGATTTTGAGCTCGCTTTCCAACTCCTCCACCCTCTTTTTGGCGGCGGAGAGCTCCTCCTTTAACATTTCACGCATATCCTCGTCGGACTCCTCCTCCAGCATGGCCAGGGAGTCCGCCACATCCTGCCCGGACTTTTTGTACTCCTTATACGCTTCCACAATAGGCGTCAGATCGCTCTGCTCCTTCATCAGCTTACGGAACCGTTCCTGGTTGGCGGTCACCGAAGGCTCGCCCAGCTCGCCCATGATCTCCTCAAATCGAATCAGTAAATCTTCCAGTTTATCAAACACTGTTCTCACCTCCATAAACGCCGCACACCACCCGGTCCAGCCCCGCCAGATCCTGGCTGACCTTTACCTGCCGGTAGCGCGCCTGTTTCATCAGACTGCTGACAGCCTCCCCCTGGTCTGAGCCGATCTCAAAAAACAGCTCCCCCCCAGGGCAAAGCCAGCCCTTCGCCTGCGAAATAATTTTTTTATAAAAAGAAAGACCATCCTCCCCGCCGTCCAGAGCCATACGGGGATCATGATCCCTTACCTCCTCCATCAGGCCGGAAATCTCCCCGCCAGGAATATAGGGCGGGTTGGATACGATGATCTCAAATTTCCCCGTTATCCTCTCAAACAGATCGCTGTGTACAAATTCCGCCTCCAGCCCGAGGCTGCGCGCATTGCCCCTGGCGACCTCCAGGGCCTTTTCCGACAGATCGGAGCCCGTGCCCTGACAGTGATTGGAATACCGCAGCAGGCTCAGAAGAATACACCCTGAACCGGTACACAGATCCAGAATGCGCATCCCGTCATGGAGCTTTCGCAGTACCTCCTCCACCAGCGTCTCCGTATCCTGCCTGGGGATCAGCACGTCCCCGTTCACCCGAAATCGAAGCCCCATAAACTCCTGATATCCCAGGATATGCTGCAGAGGAATCCGGCCTGCGCGCTTTTCGATCCATTCCAGGTAGCGCCGGCGATGCTCCTCCTTCACCGGCTCGTCTCCATGCGCCAGAAGGTCGCTGCGGCTCGTACCGCAGACCTCCTCCAAAAGCAGTCTTGCGTCCAGGGCGGCTTCCCCTGTCCCGCTTTCACTGAGCCTGTTTACCCCGTATTCATAAAGCGCTCTGTATTCCATCTGCCCACCTGACGCCTCTCTTTAAATCATCCCTCCACAATCGCCTGCTCCGGCTCATAGTCGAAATTCTCTCTCAGATACGCTTCCCAGTCAAACACGGCCTCCACAGACTTCATGGCCACCTCCACCATGCTCTCGTCCGGCTCCTTCGTGGTGAGCCGCTGGAGCAGCGCTCCGGGCAGGGAAATGATCTGAATCAGAATATTGTTGCTCCTTCCCGCCAGGCGGATGATCTCGTAGGAAATACCCGCGATCACAGGAATCAGCAGGATCCGCACCGCCACCTTCATCACGGGATCAGGCACCCGGATAAAGAAAAAGAGTATGATACTCACAAACATCACGAAAAACATGAAGCTGGTTCCGCACCGCTTATGATACCGGGAGCTTCTCATGACATTTTTTACCGTAAGGGGCCGGCCCTTCTCGATACAGTTGATACATTTATGCTCCGCGCCGTGGTACTGATAGAGCCTGCGGATATCCTTCATCATCCCGATCCCCAGCACATAGAGGAAGAAGATCAGAATCCGGATCGCCCCTTCCAGAATCGCCAGAAGGGAATCATTTCTCACATATTCCGAGAGCAGGGAGGAAAGGAAATAGGGTAATAAAATAAAGATTCCCACCGCCAGCACAATGGAAAAGGCTGTGGTAATCCCCATCAGGATACTCTCGCCCCTGCCGCCGGAAACCTTATTCAGCGCCCGATCCAGCCCGGTTTCTCCGGCGTCCTCCTCCTCATAAAAGGAAGCGGAAAAATTGAGCGTACGCATACCAAGGCGCAGCGAATCGATAAAATTGAATACGCCCCTGATAAAAGGCGCTTTCCTCAGGCGGCTCTCGTGCATGTATCCCCGGAACACATCCACCTCCACCTCGATCTCTCCGTTCGGCTTCCTGACGGCTACCGCGTAGTCGTCCTTATTTTTCATCATGACGCCTTCCAGGACGGCCTGTCCGCCGATCCCCGATGAACCGCCCCTTCTTCTTTTTCTTCTCATAGAATTCTCCCGTTTGCCCGTCAGAAGTACGGGACTTTGCGAGTCAGCTTATTGATAAAATAAGGTTGAGATGCAGCATCCCAACCTTTTTTGCACTACTTATTTGCTTTCTACGCCGTACTTGCGGTTGAACTTATCGATTCGTCCATCGGCCCTGGCCGCTTTCTGCTGGCCTGTGTAGAATGAATGGCATTTGGAGCAGACCTCGACGTGAATGTCCTTTTTGGTGGAGCCTGTCACGAACGTATTGCCGCAGTTGCAGGTTACGGTTGCCTGATAAAACTCAGGATGGATTCCTTTTCTCATACTATCACCTCTCTATTTGAACTTTATTAATGATTTCCGAAAATTCTTTCCCAGAACAACGCCTATATTTTATCATAGCTTATCCTGTGATGCAAGCCCTTTTTAGAACCATTTTATTTTTTTCACCATATTCACAAACTCGTGATTGTTTCTGGTTCTGGAGAACATATCCAGGATCTTGTCCACCGCTTCCTCTGACTTCATGCCGTTTAAGGCCTTGCGCATGATGTTGATGGCCTCGAGCTCGTCGGGCAAAAGCAGCAGATCCTCTCTTCTGGTGCCGGACTTGGGGATATCGATGGCCGGGAACACCCGCCTTTCCGAGAGCTTGCGGTCGAGAACCAGCTCCATGTTACCGGTTCCCTTAAATTCCTCGTACACCACATCGTCCATTTTGCTTCCCGTATCCACCAGCGCCGTGGCAAGAATGGTCAGAGAGCCGCCGCCGCGCATGTTCCTGGCCGCGCCGAAAAACCGCTTGGGCATATGTAATGCCGCGGGATCCAGACCGCCCGAGAGCGTACGCCCGCTGGGGGGTACCGTCTGGTTGTAGGCCCTGGTCAGCCTGGTGATGCTGTCGATCAGGATCATCACATCCTTTTTGTGCTCTACGAGACGCTTTCCTCTCTCGATTACCATCTCGGACACCCTCTTGTGATGCTCCGGAAGCTCGTCAAAGGTGGAGTAGATCACTTCCACATTGGGCCCCTCGATAGCCTCCTTGATATCCGTCACTTCCTCCGGACGCTCGTCGATCAGAAGGATGATCAGATGCACCTCTGGCGCATTGCGCTTCACCGACCTGGCCACGTCCTTTAAAAGAGTTGTCTTTCCTGCCTTGGGAGGGGATACGATCATACCGCGCTGGCCCTTACCCACAGGGCTGATCAGATCCATGATCCGCATGGCCACGCTGGCGCCGGGCATTTCCAGATGGAGCCTCTCGTTGGGGAAAATCGGCGTCATATCCTCAAAATTGCACCGTTTTGCCGCCACCTCCGGCTGATAGCCGTTGATGGATTTTACATATAAAAGGGCGGCGAATTTCTCCCCCTGGGTTCTGATTCGGGTGTTGCCCTCCAGCACATCCCCGGTTTTCAGGCCAAATCTGCGGATCTGGCTGGGCGCTACATACACGTCGTGATCCCCGGGCAGATAATTCTCGCATCGGATAAAGCCATAGCCATCCGGCATGACCTCCAGAATACCGTGGGCCGGGATTCCGCTGTCCAGCTCTGCGGGGAATCTCTCCTCCTCGGACCTTCCTTCCTCCACCCGTCCTTCCGGGCGCTCCGGCCTGTATTCCATGCGTTCCGCGCCGGCCCGTTCCGGCCTGTCCAGGCGGCCCTCCGCCTGATCCGTCCCTGTCCGCTCCGCTCGGTATCCGCTACGTTCACTGCTTCTGACCGGACGCTCGGCCCCCTGTCTGGGCGCCCTGCTCTCCCCCCGGTCGCTGCGCACTCCGCGGCTGGCCGGACGCTCCGCACCGCTCCAGGCAGGTCTGCTCTCTGTCCGCTCTGCGCCTGCCTCCGCTGCGGCTGCCTCTGTCCGGCCCTCGCTCTGCCCTTCGGAGGGCTTTTCCATTCCGGCATTCTTTTCCTCCTCTCTGGAGGAGACTCTCCCGGAGGAAGCCTTTTCGGTCAAAGCGCCCTCTCCGCTTCCTGCGGCGGACGCTTTGCGGGCGCCTGTGGATGCAGGCTTTTGCCCGGCGTTTCTGCCCGCTTCCTTATCCTTCTCGTCCTCCGCCAGCATCAGCTCGATCAGCTCCGCCTTCTTCATCGACGACGTACCTTTAAGCCCCCTTGCCCTGGCAATCGCCTTAAGGTCCGCAAGCGCCAACGACTCGTATTTCTCTCTCATAAAAACCTCCATTCGCTTTATCTATATAAAAAAATCCATTATCTATCCACAATAAAAAAATTTTCTTTTGGGAATTTAATGCGACTTGGTTATCGGAAATGTTCACATCAGGCATTATACACCATTCTGTTGAAAATAGAAAGCAAAATTTTTCAGATGTCCGGACAGAACCTCTTTTTTCTGTCCGGACATCCCCTTTATTATCATAATGGCAGTTTTCAGGACGTACGCTCCCCTGTTTTATCCGTCTCCCTTTATTCTCTCCCGTCCCAGCAATACGTACAGAGCTTTTCCTTCTCGATCCCCACCGAATCCATCATATCGTCCAGACGGTGATATCGCAGGGACGTGAAATTGAGCTGCTCCCGGATCCGCTCCACCATCTCCTGATACTGGGGCGTCTCCGGATTGGAATAGGCGCTTAGGTTCACATACTTCCCCTCACCCTCCATCTCCCTGATGATCCTTCTGGTGATCAGATCCATATCCGAGGTGGAACGGGAAAAGTTCAGATATTTACATCCGTACAGAAGAGGCGGGCAGGCGGGTCTGATATGCACCTGTCTGGCCCCGCTCTGGTAGAGAAACTCCGTGGTCTCCCGAAGCTGGGTTCCCCGCACAATGGAATCGTCGATCAGAAGCAGGCTCTTGTCCCGGATCAGATCGTGTACCGGGATCAGCTTCATCCTGGCGATCAGGTTCCTCTTACTCTGAATCGTTGGCATAAAGGAACGGGGCCAGGTGGGCGTATACTTTACGAAGGGACGGGAAAAGGGAATCCCCGACTCGTTGGAATAGCCCACCGCATGGGCTGTGCCGGAATCCGGCACACCGGCCACGTTATCGGGCGCTACATTGTCCCTCCTGGCCAGGAGCGCGCCGCAGTTGTAGCGCATCTTCTCCACGCTGATCCCCTCGTAGGAGGAGGAGGGGTATCCATAGTACACCCACAGGAAGGTACAGATCTTCATATCGCTTCCGGGATTTTTCAGGGTGCGTACCTCCTCCGGGGTCACCACAACGATCTCGCCGGGCCCGAGCTCCCGCTCCTGCACATAGCCCAGATTCAGATAAGCAAAGCTCTCGAAGCAGACGCAGTAGCCGTCCTCCTTTTTGCCGATGGAGACCGGCGTCCTGCCCATCTTATCCCTGGCCGCATAAATCCCCCTGGGTGTCAGTAAAAGGATGGTCATGGAGCCCTCGATCAGCTCCTGGGCATAGGCGATCCCCTCGATCAGATGCTCCTTCTGGTTGATAATGGCTGCCACCAGCTCTGTGGGATTGATATCCCCGCCGCTCATCTCCAGAAAATGAGTGTGCCCCATGTGGAAAATTTTGTCCACGATCTCCTGCATGTTGTTGATCTTTCCCGTCGTGGATATGGCAAAGGTGCCGTGATGGGAACGCACCAGGAGCGGCTGCGGCTCATAATCGGAAATACAGCCGATCCCCAGATTTCCCTCCATCTTGTTTACATCCTTGTCAAATTTGGTCCGAAAGGGTGCGTTCTCGATGTTGTGGATCGCCCGGTCAAAGCCCGACTTCTCGCTGTATACCGCCATCCCCGCCCTCCTGGTTCCAAGGTGGGAGTGATAATCCGTCCCGAAAAAAACGTCAAACACACAATCCTTTTTTAATGCAGCTCCGAAAAAACCGCCCATCTTCTACCTCCTGTGCCACACTCTCTATACGTTAATCTGCGCTTCCACTCCGGGCAGCTCCTTATTCGCCTCAAGCACAGGCGCGATCACCCGGGAGAGGAACCGCTCCACCTGCTGACTGCTTCTGCCCACATACCGCGAGGGCTCCATGGTCTTCTTTAAATCCTCCAGGGACATGGGGAAGGCCGGATCCGCCGCGATCAGCTCGAGAAGATTGTTTTCCAGCCCCTTCTCCTTCACATTTCTGCCGGCCTCCATGGACAGCTCCCGGATCCGCTCATGGAGCTCCTGACGGTTGCCCCCGAGCTTCACCGCGTCCATCATGATATTTTCTGTGGCCATAAAGGGCAACTCGCTCATCAGATGCTTTTCGATCACCTTCGGGTACACCACCAGGCCGTCCACCACGTTCAGGCACAGATCCAGAATCCCGTCCACCGCAAGGAAAGCCTCGGGGATGGACAGGCGCTTGTTGGCGGAATCGTCCAGCGTACGCTCGAACCACTGGGTAGCGGAGGTGATGGCCGGGTTCAGGGCGTCGATCATTACATACCTGGAGAGAGAGGCGATCCGCTCGCTTCTCATGGGATTTCTCTTATAGGCCATGGCCGAGGAACCGATCTGTTTTTTCTCGAAGGGCTCCTCCACCTCCTTCAGATGCTGCAGCAGCCGGATATCGTTGGACATCTTGTGGGCGCTGGCCGCAATCCCCGCCAGCACATTGGCCACCCTGGTGTCCACCTTCCGGGAATAGGTCTGGCCTGATACGGGATAGCAGGCCTCGAAGCCCATTTTCCGGGCGATCATGGGATCGATCTTATCTATGGTCTCCTGATCCTCGTCGAACAGCTCCAGGAAGGACGCCTGGGTTCCCGTGGTCCCCTTGGATCCCAGGAGCTTAAGTCCGCCCAGCACGTAGTCGAGATCCTCCAGATCCATGAGAAATTCCTGCATCCAGAGCGTCGCCCGCTTCCCCACGGTGGTGGGCTGGGCCGGCTGGAAATGGGTGAAGGCAAGCGTTGGCTGGGCCTTATACCTCTGCGCGAAATCGGTAAGCTCCCGCAGGAGGTTCACCAGCTTTTTCCGCACCAGAAGAAGGGCCTGCCGCATCACGATGATGTCCGTATTGTCCCCCACATAGCAGCTCGTGGCTCCCAGATGAATGATCCCCGCCGCCTTCGGGCACTGCTGAGCGTAGGCGTACACATGACTCATCACATCATGGCGCACCTCCTTCTCCCTGGCAAGGGCCACCTCGTAGTTGATCTCCTCCGCGTGGGCCCTGAGCTCATCGATCTGCTCCTTTGTGATCACCGGCTTTCCGTTCTGGGAAAGCCCAAGCTCCATCTCCGTCTCCGCCAGGGCGATCCACAGCCGCCTCCAGGTCTTAAACTTCATATCCGGAGAAAAAATATACTGCATTTCCCTGCTGGCATAGCGCTCCGACAGGGGGCTTGCATATCTGTCTGTACTCATAATCTCCTCATTTCTGCGCCGCCCAGGGACGCACAGGAGAGCCTGTCTCCGAAAGATTTGGTTACAGGCTCAATCTCATTTTCACAGCCCCAGACGCTTAAACACCTCGTTGTAGGCCTCCTCCACATTTCCCATGTCCCTGCGGAAACGATCCTTGTCCAGCTTTTCATTGGTATGTACGTCCCACAGGCGGCAGGTGTCCGGGGAGGTCTCGTCCGCCAGCAGAATTTCCCCGTGGTAACGGCCAAACTCGATCTTAAAGTCGATGAGCTTAATATCGGCCTGCAGGAAATAGGCTTTCAGAACCTCGTTTACCTTAAAGGCGTACTTTTTGATGGTCTCGATCTCCTCCCAGGTGGCAAGACCCAGAGCCACCGCAAAATAGCTGTTGATCAGGGGATCCCCCAGCTCGTCGTTCTTGTAGCTGAATTCGATGGTGGGCTCCTTAAAGGGCGTTCCCTCGGGCACTCCGAGACGTTTGGAAAAGCTTCCCGCAGCCACGTTGCGGATAATCACCTCCAGGGGGACGATCTCCACCTTTTTCACCGCGGTCTCCCGATCGCTTAACTCCCCGATCAGATGGGTGGGAACTCCCTCCTTTTCCAGAAGCTTAAACACGTGGTTGGTCATGCGGTTATTGATCACGCCCTTGCCCACGATCGTCCCTTTCTTCTCCCCGTTAAAGGCGGTGGCGTCATCCTTATAATCCACGATCACCACATCCGGATCGTCCGTGGCAAATACCTTCTTGGCCTTTCCTTCATAGAGCTGCTGCATTTTCTTCATATCCTTTTCCTCCATTCTGCCGCGCATCGCGGCCTTAGACATATCACTTTCCGTGAGTGCAGAACCTCTGCTGCCGACGGCATATCTGCCGGCCTTCCTTTCAGAGCGCCAAAAGCGGCTATGAAAAGTCTCTCTCAAATTCCTCCACGATCCCCAGGATCTCCTTCGCGTACTTGGGATAGCTCCCCACCAGATCCTTGATCTCCGCCTGGGCCTTCCCCGCCATCACCTCTTTATTATAGTCCATCCGCCTTCGCAGAGACTGTCTGCGGATAATCAGGTTATGACGGATTTCCACCATCTCCTTTTTATTTAAAAGCGCCCCTGTCTGATGAAGCCAGATGGTGGGATCCTCCACGTTATATCTGCTCAGGATGCGGGTGAGCTCCTTCTGGTACTCGCCCAGCTCCTTCTCCGCCTGCTGGAAGCCAAGGCGCTCCTCCTTCTCCTGCTGATACTGCTGCCAGGCCTTCCCCAGCTCCCCGGCGCTGGAGACATTGTATTTCAGATAGAGATAGTCCAGAAGACGGGTGTTGTTCACATACCGGATCTTGGTGGCGTTGTGCAGCCTGATAATTCTGCCGATCCCGCTCTCCACCCGGACAAGCTCCTTCACGGCGTCGTTGTGCTTTACAAAAATCAGGGTGATGGCGATGGCTCCCATGGCCGCCACCGCAAGATAGCCCATCTTTGCGTTCATCTGGAAACCATACTGCAGTGCCAGAAGAAGCACGATACAGACGATCATGGCGACAATACAGATAATCGTCATGCTCCTGGTATCCGCGATCAGGCGCTGTAAGTCGCTTCTGCGGTAAAGATAAGCCTGCTTTTCCCCGTCCAGCCTGCGCAGATCCCGTTTGATCAGATCCTGCTGCTGTTCCGTCTCGTTGAGCTTCGCATACCCCTCCTGGGCTTCCTCCTCCATCCGCTCCATCTGGCGGTACTTGTCGTCGCTGAGTCTGGCCTTGCGGTCCTTAAAGCCCGACTGCTTTTCCTCCAGCTTCTCCAGCTTTTTAGCGCACTCCCTGACCCTTGCCTTTTCATCGTCCGGCAGAGCCTCGATCTCCTCCATATCCTTCAGATAAGAGGTGACCATGTTGTACTCGAACTGAAGATTCTCCACCTCCCTGGACGCCTCGGCGATCTGTTCAAGACAGCCTCTCACATACTCGCCCCGCTGCTGCTCGTCCTCAATCTGCAGATCTTCCCTGTCATAGAGAATATCGCTCCAGTCCTCCGCATCATATTCCGGCTGTTCAATCTCCGGCTTTCGTTTAAAGAGATTTTTCAGTAATCCCATCCTGACCTGCCTTTCTGCTCTTAAGACACCACAAGTTCCCTGTACTCGTCCTTCTTCCGGGAAATTATTTTATCGATTTCATCGTAGTAGGAGGCCACATTTCCTTCCTCCTTATAAATCTTAAGCGCCGTCAACATCCTGCTCTCCTGGGTGGTCTCAAACTCTCCCACCGCCGCCTGGGTAAGCTTTTCCACTTTGAGGGAAAGCTCGTAGTATTCCCCGTGCTCCGCCAGAAAAGCAATATAGGCGTTCTCATGAAGCTGAAGCCTCTTCGCCGCCAGATACTGGATGCCAGACTCCTCCTGACCGCTCATGGAATAAGCCCTCTTAAAATATTTCGCGGCCAGCTCGAACTGGAAGAGGTTCGCATATGCCACCCCCATATTGTGGTAGACGGCGGGTTTTAAGCCGCTCTCCGCCTCCGGCAGCTCCCGCGCCAGATTGTCGTACTCCTCCAGCGCCGGGCCAAAGCGCCGGTTGGCGAGCAGAAAATCCGCCTGCTTCTTCCTGCGCTCACAGTCCCCAAGGCCCACGTTATTCTGGATCACATCCCCGATCTTTTTTTTCTCCTCCTGTGTGCAGTAATTCACATAATCCAGGATCAGACTCACAAAAACGCCCGGCTGGCTTCCCCGGTTAAAGAGCTTGAGAAGCTGGTGGCTTAAGTCCGCAAGACCGCATTCCTGATCCAGCCAGCCCGCCAGCTCCTTATCCATGATGCTGCGGTTGATCATAAAGGGGTTGCTGGCAAAAAGATAGCAGAGCTCCTCCACGCAGTACACATTGGCGCACAGGCTCTCCACATAATATGGATTCTTCGCATATTTTCCGGTACAAAGCAAAATCCTGCCCATAAAGTCAATCATACCTCTCTCTCGCCCGGCCCGGCATAAAAACCCGGAGACCGGACTTTTATACTGTGATGGTCTGCTCCCAGGCCTTGCCGCTGGATTTGAAAATCTCCCCGAAGCCCATGTCCGTCACGGTCACCACCGCCTGATTTACGGCGGACATCTCGATCTGTATGTTCAGCCTGGTGGTGCGCGGCGGCCGCTCCGGAAGCCCCTCCAGGGTGATCAGCCTGCTGGTCACATTTCCCCCGGTAAGAGGCGTGATCACAAGCTCCAGGGTATTTCCCTCCTCCAGGATAATATCGAATTCGAAGCTGGCCTCATACCAGTTCGTCCCCGCGTCCAGGATCGCATAGTATGAGTCCTCTCCACAGCGCAGGGCTCTTATGCCGATGTTGGATTTGAGCTTATCCGCCCCCAGATAAACATACTCCTTCCATTCCCTGCCGGGACGGATCCTCTCCATCATACCATAACAGGCGCCCTTACTGTAAAGATTATTGCCCTGGAAAACCCTGCGTCCCTTACACAGGTATTTCAGGGATTCCCTGCACCAGCCCTCCTTAAAGCCCTCGCCCAGAAGGAAAATGGTGGAAACCGTCCGCTCCTCCAGACACTGTCCCGCCAGATGCAGAAACATCAGATCCAGCTCCGCCATCTGCTGTTCCTTCTTCTCCGGCTCACTGCGCCAGACCCTGCGGGCCATCTCCGGGTGGCTCACCTCCTCGATAAAAACCACCCTGGGGGTCGTATTTCTGTTGCAGGTCAGCCGCAGCGCCTTAAGAGAGGCATTGTACTCAAAAATCATCACGTCGTCCATCCACAGCTCCCTGCCCTGATGGAGGGTGTAGGCATAAAAGCTCTCAAGATGGCTCTGGAAGCTCACCAGCGCATTCTTAAGCTGCAGGCCCGCCGCCACCTTCCCCAGCACGTCCACCATGCGGGGGGTGAGCTCCTCCACCGTAAACATGAAAGCCTCGATCTGGCTTAAGGAAATGCGGATGTTCAAAAGGGAAAGGCTTCGTTTTACAAACAGGGTCAGCAACGCGGCGGGATCGTAGGCCTCCCCCTCCACCATCACGTCCTCCCCGCGCTCCGCCAGGGTCAGGAGATCCTCCACCAGAATTCCGTCCCCCGCTTCTGCGAATCTGACGGCCTCTTTCCCGTAATACCACTGGCCCACGCCCTTTCTCTTACAAAGCGCCAGGGGGATGTTGTACTGCTCTCCCCCGGCCACAGCCGAGACCGTCTCCGGCTCCGATTCCTCCAGCGGGCAGTAGCTGATCTGGGCAAACTCCCGCCCCAGATCATACCCCGCTACCACCTTCCTGATATTCTTTTTTGCCGACATATCCTTCTGATTCTGGAACATTTACCTTCCGCTCTCTTTTCCGTATCTAAATAATATGGAACAATTCCCTGACCACGAACTCCTTTTCAAAATATTCCCGCATGAGATTGTCCATGGTGCCGTAGTCGTGGAGGTTTCTTCCGATGGCAATGTCGTTGAGCAGAGTATAGCGGTTCTCCCTCTGCTCGCCGGCGGCCTCGTTGCGGCTTAAAGACCCGCTCTCCGTCAGATGTTCCTTCCCATCCTCCACCTCTGTTATATAATACTGCAAATGCTCTCCAAAGAAAAGTATAAACTGCTTCACAAAGATTCCCGCGAACATCTCCTGCATTTCTTCCCTGACATATTCCTCCGCTCCGCTCTCCCGCTCCAGCAGATAATGGATGTACACCCGGCTGCCCAGTCCCGCCCGGTATTCCACCATGGTCTTGTCCATAAACTGCCGCATGGAAACAATATGCTCGGAAAACTGTTTAAAGTAAGGAAAATACTTCTTCTGCTCCAGGATTTCCCGCAGAAACGGCAAAAGACATCGGGTCACGCGCTCGTCCACCTGCTTCTTGTGCTCCGCATAATATTTCGTGTAGGCCAGCTTACACACGAAGGGAATCTCCTCCTGCCGCTCCGCCGCGCGCTGCAACTCCTCAAGCCAGAAGGAATCCGCCCCTCTCTCCCGGACAAAAAAGTCGTAGGAGCACTGGGCCAGCACTGCCAGCTCCACCTGCGTTCTCGCGCCCCCCGACACATAACGGCGGAAAATCTCAGCCCGCTCCGTCAGATATGCGCCGGTATAGAGCATCTGCAAAAGAATCCGCTCCGAGAGCGCGTAGGTATCCACCCCGAAGTCCTCCGCCGCCTTCCAGATATCCCGCATCTCCCTGGTGGTTCCCTGAAAGAAGCGGCACAGATAGACCAGAAGGTTCTCGTCGTATTTTCCTGCCCGGAAGGCGCTGAAAACCAGGGCGGTCATGGCCGGCGTCTCCACCTGTCCGTCCATGGAGATCAGCCTGCTGCACATGCGCATGATGATTTTGGCCTCCATATCCTCGTCGCCCCTTAGCTTTATCCAGTCGAAGGCCTTCTCATACATACTGCGGAGCACCATAAAGCGCACCACCGCCCCGTGGCACTGCGCCCTGATCTGCCCGGGCTCCAGCTCGTTTAAAGCCGCATCCAGCTCGCTCATCCGGTCATTGTCATAGTAGAACTGCACGAGACGCATACGCACCTCCTGCCAGATCTCCTCCACCACCTGATCCGAGCGCACAAGCCGCTTCATATATTCCACGTTCTCCTGGGTGACCGGCGCCAGATTTCCGTTGTCCGCGCAAAGCCACAGATCAAAGTGGATACAGTCCTTCACCCAGGGGGCCGCCAGCGGCGCCAGACTCTCCGGCGAAAGGAGTCTTTCACAGACATACTCCTCCTCCCTGCCGTAGCGGAAGCCCTTTCCATCCTCCAGAAGAAGATGATAATCGCTGCCGTAGACGGGAAGATAAAGCTCCTTTCCCGTGACGGGAAACACCACCTCCTGCTTTTCCTTCTCATAAACCAGGATCACCCTGCGGATATCCTCCCGCTCCATGGTCAGGCGGTGGATGAACAGCACCGTGGAGAGGCCCGCGGCGGTTTCCCCGGTGAGCATCACGGGCGTCACCAGGTTTTTGTACAGATATGCCAGATAGCGGTTGCTCTTTCCCCTTAAGATCTGGAACACCACAAAACGCTCGATCTGTTCCCTGTAATTTTCGTACAGCTCCGGGAACCGGGCCTGATTGTGGTACATATAGGCATAAAGGTAAGAATTGTGCAGGCTGTCAAGGTTACTGTCAAAGGCGAAATACATCAGCACGATCTTCGGGATCTCCCGCTCCTGCCACAGCTCCTCCTTCAGCTCCAGGGACATCATATAGTGCTCGTAAAGCCTCGTGATGCGAAGCTCCCTCCCGATTCCCTTTTCATACCAGACAAAGGCCTCCCCGCCTGTGACGTTCCCCTTGATCAGCAGCGTGCAGATGGCGGAGAGCACCTCGTCCGTTGGCGTCACCTGGTAGCAGGCCTTCAGGATGGCGAAGAGCCTGGCCGAAAAGGCTCTGGCCTTCTGGGCCAGATAGACGATCTGGATGATCACCTCCGGCGTGATCAGTCCCCTTTTGGCGGCGTAGGACAAAACCTGTATCTCAAAGGGCTCCAGCCGCAGTAAAAGCGCCGGACTGGCCGCAATAAGGTGCCAGGCCTCCAGATAAAGCACCGGGCTGCTGCTTCCCTGCCGGAACTGCTCCTCCAGAAAAAGCCATTTGCGGGAAGGGCTTTTGGCATAGTCCCCCACCAGATACAGAAGCAGCCAGGCGATCCGCCAGTTGCCCGGATTCTGTGCAAAGATGCGCTCCACCTGCCCCGACACCTGATCCAGATACGCCTCGTCCCGGTTCATCAGGGTGGTCAGATACAGATAGTAACAGTAAAGAGCGGGCCGGAAATCCTCCTGCACGCCTGTCTGGACCTGATTTAACAGCCCCTGGGCCTCCCCGCAGCGCTCCTCCGTAATCAGAAGCTGGGCCTTGAACAGCTTCGCCGCCACATCGTAAGGGTCAAGCTGAATCAGAGCGTCCGTCAGCATCTCCGTCTCCTTCATCCAGGATGCCGCGCTGATCTTTCTGGCCCGGAAAGCCTCATAGTAGCGCATCAGCTCGAGAAGCTTATTCTTTTTCTGCCTGCCGATTCCCAGAACCTGGGAGACGATCACCGACTTGTTCACCACCGTGATCCTGGCGGTCAGGGATCCGTAAGGATAGCGGAAGCGGATACAGCCAAAGTTCCGGCCCGCGTGGAGCTTTCCGGGGGAAATATAAAAGGGAAGCCGGTAGCAGTTTCCAAGGAAATCCTCCTCCCGGATCACATCCTTTTCAAGGACGATGAAATCTCCTTCCTTCTCCAGGGTAAGCTCCGAATACCCCCATCCGCTGCGGTTTAACACCAGACGGTTTTCTGTCATCTGCAGGGAAGGCCCGGCGCCATCCTG
Organism: uncultured Lachnospiraceae bacterium; assembly: GCA_947570615.1. Lineage (GTDB taxonomy): Bacteria > Bacillota > Clostridia > Lachnospirales > Lachnospiraceae > Suilimivivens. Next base: position 64,366 of record CANOVJ010000003.1, on the reverse strand, counting down.
CGGATTGTCCGGTCTTTCCCCGGGGCTTTCCTGCGGATTGTCTATCTGGATGTCATCCTCCTCCAGGATGAACTCAACCTTCTGCTTCTTGCGGATCTGTAAAAGGAACTCCTCCACGCTCTGCTCACGCCTTTCGCTCCCCACAAGCCCCCGGTATATCCCGTAATACTGCCTGTCCGCCCCCACGAAAATCCGTTCAAAATCCCCGGAATAAAACAGATTCACCGCCTCGTCCCAGTTGGTTCTGGCAAGGTTGGTGAAGTGGAACAGATTCCGGATCTGTCCAAGCCCTGAATCCAGTGTCTGCTCCGCGATGCGCACATCATAGGGGACGAAATACTCCCCGTGGTTGGAGATCACCCGGAACTCCCCCTTAAGCGTGTCCCCCTGGGCCATGCCTGCCGAGTCAAAGCGATAGCCAATCTCCTCCCTGCTGCCGGAAAACTCCGTGGTCAGACACTGCATCTTAAGCCTGGTGGACGACACCGTCCCCTCCGTCACCTCGCCCTGGGGGCCCGTAATGGTAAAGCTTCCCTCATAAACCTCTCCCTCCCGAAGGCTCAGCTCAATCACAGGGCTGGAAAACTCCAGCGACCAGATGTTTTGATTGAATTTTCCCTCCAGGAGTTTTTCTGCCGCATCCTGCACCTTTTCATTCCTCCGGTTGTATTGTCTTTTCGATGACCGCATATGCCCCGGGCCTTTGCCCGAAACAGCTTTCCTGCTCCAAGTATACCCTGAATTCTGAATTAATTCAATATCTTTGCAAAGGAGCGTCTGTTTCCTCTCTCAGACCGGAGGCGGAAAGCAGATGCGTTTTTCTCTCAATTTTCTCCCTGATTGCCAGGACGCTCTCCTCCACCGTACGGCGCGCCTTATGGAATGATACCGGAGCATTCGGCTCAGCCTCTCTGCTCTCTTCACTGCATTCAGTTAAAACAATTAAAAGCTGCCTGTTCCCGCCTTCTCCGCCAGCCCGCGGATAATCTCCACATCCTCCTCCAGCTCCTGCGCGATTACCTCCAGGCTTTTTCCACGGGCGAGCTTTTTCTGTATCTGCTCGGTCAGCTTGTCTTCGCGGCCCTGATCGCGGCCTTTTTGCAGGCCTTCTGCCAGGCCTTCCCGTTTTCCCTCCGCGATTCCTTCCTCCCTTCCCTCCTCAAAGGTATGCCTTAAATGCTTTTTCTCATCATATTCCGTCAGAAAGATCATGTGCAGCACCTCGCTTTTCTCTTTTATCAGAACATCCGTCAGGATTCCCCGCTCGATACAGTGGTCCATGGCCGCCTGCACCGACTCATCCCTGGAAAGGCCCTTTCGGATATTCGCCCCGATCTCCGACACAAACTCCGAATACTCCCACAGCCTTCGGCATTTCCCCAGCAGCTCCCGGCTGTGCCCGCGCCTTACGTTGATCACCTGGCAGGTACACTCCAGCGCTCCGCTTCCACGACCCAGGGAAAAGGAGTCCGACAGATAGAGGGTCTCTCTGTCCTGCTCCATGTCTCCGCCGTTGTAGAACACGATGTATTCCGGAGTGGGAAGTGCCAACCGTCTTTTCCCATAAACATCCGCTTCCTCCTCCGCCAGTAACCCCTCATATTGCTGTGTGAAATAGAACAGTCCCCGCAGGGGCATGTTGGGGTTCCAGGTGCTCTGGTGCTCGTAGAGGTTTAACCGGCTGTCGATGATGAAGGACAGGTCATTTTTCATCCTCATGAAAATAACGTCCTCCATGGTGACCACCTCCAGCGCCTCAGGGTCCGTGTAGCTGCTCTCGTGCAGCGCGTTGTACAGCTCCAGCAGGTGCTTTTTGTCCCGGAACAGATAGCGGAACAGTCTGTCCTTATGTTTCCGGTTGAGCCGGATTTTTCGCCACCATGCGCCGCGCTTAAACCACTGTTTCGTTTTTCTTTTTGCCACAGGCTTTCCTCCATTGTAATGTTTTTTTGTGTTACAATCAATCGTTTTGTGGAAAAATTCCGACCTTTGGATCGATCTGTGCCTCCGCCCGGCTGACGGACATAAGGCTCTCTGTGACTGGGGATTCCCCCATAAAAGAAATTGAAACTCTGCCGGATGAGAACCCGACGAATGTTTTCAGATCTTCAGTATAAACGCATGATAACCGTTTGTAAAGGAAAAAACGGATTACAATCGATCCTCACCAACCTTCAGGAGAACCTGCGGCAGTTCGTGCTCCCACGGCGCAATTCGTGCAAAACGCTGGCGGCAGGTTTCCGGAACGTGATAGAATAAGAGACATACCGATGTGCGCTGCGCGCAGGCTCTTCCGTCTTCGAGAGGGCCTCCCCGCGGTGCAAATCAGGCACAGGACACACCGAAGCACCGCCGCAGGCAGGAAAGGAATCCTCAGATGACCAGAACAGACCGCCCCCAGGCCAGAGACAACCGCTATACCTTCCCGAAAAACACATATTACTTTTTCCGGGAAATGTGCATCCAGGAGCCCCTGGCGGCAGTGTGCTTCGTCCTGGCGGTGGCCTGCGGGGTTCTGTTGCCCTTTTTGAGCGCGCGTCTCCCCAAAATGGTGCTGCAGGGGGTGGAGGAGGGCTTAAGCCCCGCTCTGCTCTTTGAAAGGCTCCTTTTGCTGTCGGCCCTGCTGGCTCTGACAGGCATTCTCCGGGCCGGAACCGACGTCTGTATGGCCTGCCGCACCCGGGCCTTTCCCGACAGACACAACCTGCGGATCATGAAAAAGAGAATGAGCGTGGACTATGAGGTTTTAGAGAACAGGCGCTTTCACGACCAGGCCTGCGCCGCCTGCGACTCCCTTTACCGGCACCATTCCGAGATGCGAAACGGCTACGTGATCTGGAAGGATTTTCTTGTGGCCGCCCTCTCGGCTGCTCTCTATGGGGGCATTTTGCTGACGCAGAGCCTGGGGATCCTGCTCCTGGTGCTGCTCCCTGCGCTGATCGCCTCCTTTTTGCAGAAAAAGGCCCGCGCCAGCGACCAGCGGCTGCGGCTTCTGGCCCAGTCCTCCAACCGAAAAATGGACTATGTGGCGCGGCAGGCCCGTGATTCCCGGGCGGGAAAGGATATTCGTATTTTCAATCTCTCCGGGTGGCTTCTGGGAATCCTGAAACAGGAACGCAAAATCAGTGAAGGCTATGTGAAACGGTGGGAAAACGCCTATCTGGCCGCCAACTGTGTGGACAGCTTTTTAAACTTCCTGCGGGATGGCTGCGCATATGTGTTTCTCATCCTCCGGATCGCCCGGGGGGAGATGGCGGCGTCCGATTTTGTCTGGTATATGGCCATGGTGGCGCTCTCTCAGCAGTCCCTGGACCGTCTCCTGCCTCTGGGAGAGCGGCTGGGAAGACTGAACCTGGATTACGGCAGACTCCGCCGTTTTCTGGAGGGCTGGAACGAAACCGCCTTTCTGGGAAAAGAGAAAAAGGCCGCTGAGCAGGCGGTGGAGATCGCCTTGCGCCACGTGAGCTTTTCCTACCCGGAGAGCGGCGACGCTGTCCTGAAGGACATAAGCTTTACCATCCGCCCCGGCGAAAGGATCGCCCTGGTGGGGTGCAACGGAGCGGGAAAGACCACTCTGGTAAAGCTCCTGTGCGGGCTCTGCCACCCCACCCGGGGAGAAATCCTGGTAAACGGCAGGAATGTGAAGGAGTATGACCGGGAAGTCTATTACCGGATGATCTCGGCCGTCTTTCAGAACACATCCCTCCTGCCGTTGAGCATCGCCCGGAACGTGTCCTCCGCCCCCGAGGCGGAGACAGACTCAGACAGAGTCCGGGAATGCTTAAAGCTGTCCGGCCTGTGGGAAAAGGTAAAGCGCCTTCCCTTAAAGGAGCATACCCTGCTGGGAAGAAACGTAAACGCCCGGGCCACAGACCTCTCCGGAGGAGAAAAACAAAAGCTCTGGATGGCAAGGGCTTTCTATAAGGAAGCGCCCTTTCTCATCCTGGACGAGCCCACCGCCGCCCTGGATCCGCTGGCCGAGCAGGAGATCTACGAAAAATACCGGGAGATGTCGGCGGGGAAAACCTCCCTGTTCATCTCCCACCGGCTCTCCAGCACCAGCTTCTGCGACCGGATCCTTTTTATGGAAAAGGGGCAGATCACAGAGGAGGGCTCCCATCAGGCGCTCCTTGAAAGAGGCGGAGCCTATGCCAGACTTTACCGTCTCCAGAGTCAGTATTATCTTTAAATATAAGGCCCGGAAAAATCTGTAAAATAAAGGACCAGGTTTGCGAAAGGAGGGGCCGGCATTGAAAAAGGCTGTCCGCCAGGAAACTGAAAAATACACAATAAAGCAGGTGTTATCAAATAATCTGTTCCTGCTGCGGCATATCGGGAAGGTTTCCCCATGGCGAATCCCGCTGGTCATGATCAACGCCATGGCGGACTGGTCAAAGGGACTGATCTTCCGGGTGTTCGCGGTGGGATATGTGCTCAACCAGATCCAGTCCCGCGCATCCTTCCAAAGGATTTTTTATGTCGTGGGACTTTTGGCTCTCCTTTCTTTTGCGTGCCATCTGGTAAACATTCTTCTGAAGAATTGTTTTTTCCCCAGGTCCGACCTGCGGATTCAGTCCCACCTCATGAAGCTGGCTTTCGACAAGGCCCGTAAGGCAGACCTGGAATGCTATGAGAATACGGAATACTATGAGAGGCATATCCGGGCCTTAAACGCGCTGAAAAGCCGTCCGGGAATGGTTCTGGATTCCACAGAGATGCTTTTCGGGGCGCTCTTTGGCTTTCTGGCTTTGTCCGGGCTGGCCCTTTCTCTGGACGGGTTTATGATTCTGTTTATCGCTCTCCAGATCCTGGCCAACTTTGTGTTTGCACGGAAGGAAAATTACCAGCGGCGCGCTTATGAGGTGGAGCTGGCCGAAGCAAACCGCCAGGCCGACTATATCCGGCGGGTGCATTACATGCCCGAATATGCCAGGGAGCTGAGGACAACCCATATCAGCGACGTGCTCTTCAGGCGTTTTGCCGCGGCAACGCAGAACGGAATCCGGGTCATTGAAAAGCACGGACTCAAGTGTGCAATATACCGGTTGTTTGTGGACGCGGTGTGTACGCGGATGGGCTATTACCTGGTGATCCTGTTTGCTGCTTACCGTATTCTGGTGCTCAGAAACATGATGATCGGAGACGGTCTTATGGTGGCCATGGCCATGTTCAGCGTAACCGAGGCGCTGCTGGATCAGGAGAACAGCTTTTTCCAGCTCCATGAGCACGCCATGTACATTGGCGATCTTAAGGATTTTCTGGACTATGAGCCCAAAATACGGGAGGATAGCGCGGGGGCTGTCCCTGCCATGCCGGTGGAGGAGCTTCGGGCAGAGAACCTGTCATTTTCCTATTCCGGGAGCCGCCGGAAGGTGATCGACAATATCAGCTTTACCATCAAAGGCGGGCAGACGGTTGCGATCGTGGGCCATAACGGGGCCGGGAAGAGCACGCTGGTGAAACTCCTGATGCGTCTGTACGAGCCGGACTCCGGTAAAATCTGTTTAAATGACAGGGAGATTGGCGCGTATAAGCTCAGCGCTTACCGGGACTGTTTTTCCACCGTATTTCAGGATTTCAAAGTGTTTTCCCTCACGGTGGGCGAGAACATCCTGATGCGCCGCGCCGCAGAGGGCGATGCGGAGCTGCTCGCCGAATCCCTGCGCGCGAGCGGTATGTCAGAGCGCGTTTCCTCGTTTCCATACGGCACTGACACCATGATGACACGGGAATTTGACGACGGGGGCATCTCCCTTTCCGGAGGGCAGGCCCAGAAAATTGCGCTGTCCAGACTGTACGCGAAGAACGCCCCCATTGCCATCCTGGACGAGCCCTCCAGCGCCCTGGACCCGATTGCCGAGTATGAGCTGTTTGAAAATATGAAGCGCATCTGTGAGGGCCGAACCGTCATTTTCATCTCCCACCGACTCTCCGGCGCCATTTCGGCGGACGTCATTTTCATGATGGAGCAGGGGCAGATCATCGAGCGGGGCAATCACGAAAGTCTGATGCGTCAAAACGGAAAATACGCGGAAATGTTCAGAAAGCAGGCGGAAAAGTACGAGGAGAAGTTCGCTTTGCGAACTCCTTCTCATACCGGAAGAATGACCTGACGGTGTCATTCTTCCAGCCGCATAATTGGCGCCCGCCAGGGCGGGCATGGGGTGTAAGTATGAGTAAGGAAAAGATTTCACTCTCCACAGGGATAAAAAACACGGCGTATCTGCTGGGGTATGTACATCGGCACGTGCCGGCTCTGCTTTATACGAATATCCTGACCGGTATTTTGTGGGGATACTTAAATGTGGCCTCCTCCGTGCTGGTGATCAAAGTCGTATTTGACATGATCGGGCAGGGGGGCACCTTTACAGACGTATGGAAATTCCTTTTGCTGATGAGCATGATTCTGCTGCCGGCTCTCGGGGTTATTTATTATTGTCAGAAAAGGCTGTGGCCTGTGCTGAAATTGAAGCTGGGGAAATCGCTTCATACCAGTCTGTTTTTGAAGGCGCAGAAGATGGATCTTTGCTGCTATGACGACGCCGGGTTTTATACCGACTTCATCTGGACTGTCCGGGAGGCGCAGGAGCATGTCTACAGGGCCGTCTCCAATATGGGGAGCGTGCTGCTTCACGTCCTGGCCTGCCTCGGCGTGATCGCGATTATGGTGGAGATCGACCCCGTCATTCTGGTAATCGCCATAGCCTCCATGATCCTCACGTTTCTGTTTCGGCTGCTGAAAACCAGGATCGAGTTTCTCCGGGAACAGCGCCTGATGCCTCTGGTCAAAAAATACGAATCTGTCAGCCGGGTTTTTTATATGCCGGACTACGCGAAGGAGCTGCGGATGAGCAGGATCGACCGCCTGCTCACAGAGGAATTTGACGCTTGCGTATCCGGAATGGACGCCGTATACAGAGGACTGCAGCTTCGCCTGACCCTGTTGGAGGCGGCCGAACAGGTCTGCCATGTCTTTCTGACAAATATGTCCCTTATTTTTGTCCTGGCGTATAAGATCCTTATTGTAAAGTCTGTCTCGATTGGCGATTTATCGGTATCCATCGCCGCAGTCGGGAAACTGAATTCCATGTACGGCGGCCTGCTGGGAGCCCTCTCGCAGTCTGTACAGAGCGGAATGTTTGCCGATAAGCTGCGAACGTTCCTGGCCGCGGAGCCGACCATCGTCTCGCCGGAAACTCCGGCCCCGTTACCGGCCTCATCCGGCGACATCGAATTCCGCGATGTCTCTTTTCGGTATGACGACGGCCCCTGGGTGCTGCGGCATATCGATATGAAAATCCGGGCGCAGACCAAAGCGGCAATCGTGGGATATAACGGCGCGGGGAAATCCACCCTTGTAAAGCTCCTGATGCGTTTATACGACCCTGTCGAGGGCGAAATCCTGTTGAACGGCAAAAACATTAAGGACTATGACGTGGAGGAATACCGTCATTCCTTTGGCGCCCTGTTTCAGGATTTTCAGATCTATGCCGCCAGTCTGGAAGAAAATGTGAAAATGGGTCTGGTTGACAGTGCGGAGGAAGGGGCCATAAAACAGGCGCTTGTGAAAGCGGGAATTTCGGAAAATTTCTCCGACCTTTCCATCCCGCTGCTGCGGGAATATGACAAAGACGGGCGGCTGGTATCCGGCGGAGAAGCTCAGAAGATTGCCATCGCCAGGGCCTTCTTAAAGGATCCCCACACATATATTCTGGATGAGCCCTCCAGCGCGCTGGATCCCATTTCCGAATATAACCTGAACCGGACGCTCTCTGAGCTGTCCAGGGACAGAACCGTCATTTTCATCTCCCATCGCCTGTCCGCCACCTGCATGGCGGAACAGATCTATATGATGGAACAGGGCAGAATCATTGAGCAGGGAAATCACGAGACGCTGCTGGCCAGGGGCGGCAGGTATGCGGAAATGTTTCATAAGCAGGCAGAAAAGTATCAGGAAACACATCAGGGATGAGCAGAAGGAGGCTTTGCTCATGGGAAGAACAACAAATGTCAGGCCTGGCAGGCAGGCCTTATGTTCCGCAAAAAGAAAGTGGACGGAATTTCAGAGGGATGTATGCAGTCATGCAAGAGCGCTGCGGCTCCTTTTTACCTGCAGCAGGGACTGGGCCGTGATGGGCGTCACCATCCTTGCGGACGGCCTTTACCCCTTTATCAGCATCCATCTCTCCGCCCTGCTGCTGGAGGCGCTCTATAAGAAAAGGCCCCCTGAGGAAATGATTTTTCTGGCGCTTTCAGGCGCGGGAGCGGCCCTTGTGGTGTCTCTGATCCGTCACCTGGCGGCCAAATACAAGAATACCCTCTGGTGGAGCCTGCGCTTTCGGCTGGAGGAGCCTCTCATGGAAAAAGCCATGGGAATGGACTACGAGCTGATGGAGGACGAGGAGGTGCTAAAGCTCCGGTCAGGGCAGGAGGAGTACCGCAGGCATGGCGGAAGCGCCTTCGAGATCTTTATCTGGCAGTTCGAGCTCTTTCTCACAGCCTGCATGAAGCTGGTCTTCGCTCTGGTGACCCTGCGCACGCTCCCCTCCCTCTTCCCCTCCGGCATGCTGGCCACAGCGGCGGCGCTGATCACGGCGGGGCTTTTTCTGATCAACCGGGCAGGACGAAGAGCCGGAGAGCGGGAGTATCAGATCTGGCAGGAAAACGCGGACAGCGAACGACTGCACAGCTTTATCATGTCGGAGGTGATTTTAAATTCGGAGGCCGGAAAGGATATCCGCCTTTTCCATCAGCAGGATATGCTGCTGGACTACGGAGAGCAGACCTGTGAAAGCGGCAGGCGGATTTATCAGAAAATCGCCAGGCTGCAGATGGGGCAGGGCTTTTTGCAGAGCCTGTGGGCGGCGGCCCTGGGCGTGATCGCTTATCTGGCCACGGGAATACAGGCCTGCGGCGGCGTCATTGCCCCGGGAAGCATCGTGCGCTATGCGGGAGGCATCCGGCAGACGGTGCAGGCCCTTACGGATCTTCTGGCAAGCTGGCGCTATCTGCACAATTACAGGGAACGGATGGATGAATTTTTCGCTTATCTGGATCTGCCGGAGAGGAAGAAAAAGGGAACCATCCCGGTACCAAAGCGCCGGGACGGGCGGTTTCTCATCGAGTTTAAGAACGTGTCCTTCCGCTATCCGGGAACGGACGCCTGGGTGCTGCAAAACCTGAATCTGCGGTTTGAGATCGGGGAGCGGGTGGCTCTGGTGGGTCCCAATGGCTCCGGCAAAACCACCTTCGTCAAGCTCCTGTGCCGTCTCTACGATCCCACGGAAGGGACAATCCTCATGAACGATGTGGATATCCGCAAGTACCGATACAACGAATATATGCGGCTGTTTTCCGTGGTCTTTCAGGATTTTCAGGTATTTTCCCTGAAAATGGGGGAATATATTGCGGGAAGCAGCGATGTAGATACCAAAAAAGCCCTGGACGCGGCAGAACGCGCAGGCCTTTCTCCTCTTCTTGCCAGAATGCCGCAGGGCCCTGACACCATGATCGGGCGGGATTTCTCCGAGGAGGGCTTTGTGATCTCCGGCGGGGAGGCCCAGAAGCTGGCCATGGCCCGCGCCATCTACAAAGACGCGCCCTTCGTGATCCTGGATGAGCCCACCGCCGCCCTGGATCCGGTGGCGGAAAATGAGATTTACACTCATTTCCATGAAGTCATCGGCCGGGGAACCGCTCTTTTCATCTCCCACCGGCTCTCCGCCTGCCGCTTTGCCAGGGAGATCCTGGTGTTTGAGAAGGGAAGGCTGGTGCAGAGAGGAAGCCATCAGGAGCTGTGCCGGACGCAGGGGCTCTACCGCAGAATGTGGGAGGCGCAGGCCCGGTATTATCAGAACGGGCTTGAAACGGGCGGGTAAACAGGATACAATAATCGGGCAGGGAAGGGAGGACTATGAAAATGGAACCTCTGCGGATCGCGCTCTGTGACGACGAACAGGCCATGCGGGAGCTTCTGGAAAAATATATCGGGGAATGGGCGGTTCTTCGAAACCACCCGGCGGCGGTCTCCTCCTTTTGCTCCGGAGGGGAGCTTTTGCGCGCTCTGGATGGGAAACCCTTCGACCTGGTGGTTCTGGACATTCAGATGCAGGAGCCGGACGGGATGCACGTCGCCAGAACCATCCGCGAAACCGACTGCCAGACCGGAATCCTCTTCGTCACCGGATACGAGGATTATCTGGCGGAGGGCTACGAGGTGGAGGCCTTCCGGTATCTGCTAAAGCCCCTGAAAAAGGAAAAGCTCCAGGAGGCCCTGGACAGTTTTCTTGTGCGCCGCAGGAAGCAGCCGCGGTTCTGGACGCTAAAGACTCCATACGGCCAGAAAAGAGTCTCTCTTTCGGAGATCCTTTATGTGGAATCCTTCGGGCATACCTGCCGTCTGTACACGTTGGAGGAGAGCTTTCCGGTAAAGGCGGGCATCACGGAGATGGAACAGCAGATGCAGGCTCTGGGGCTTGCCATGTTCCGCACCCATCGCTCCTATCTGGTAAACCTTGCGCAGGTCACCGCTGTGGGACGGGAGCAGGTCAGTCTTTGCGGCGAAGTAAACGCGCCGGTGAGCAGAACCCGCTACCAGGCGCTGAATCAGGCTTTTATCCGGTATTTCCGCAGGGATGCGCAGATTTAAGGGGCCCTGGCGCCCCCTCGCGGGGTTTTTGTGGAAACTTTTTCAGGCGAAAGGATAAGAAAATGGTGATTGTCTTTCTGGCGTTGCTGCTGGCTGCAGGGTTTGCGGCGGCGCTTTTTTGGATTCCCCGCCTCATCGACCGCAGGACGGAACGCTTTCAGAGCGACCTGGTGAACCGTCATTATGAGGAAGTGGAAAACATGTACCGCGTCATGCGCTCATGGCGGCATGATTACCACAACCACCTCCAGGCGGCCCTCTCCTGGCTGGAGCTTGGCAGGTATGACGAGCTGGCCAAATATCTGAAACAGCTTGACGAGAGCCTGTACGAGATCGATCAGGTGGTAAGGACAGGAAATCTCATGGCGGATGCCATCTTAAACAGTAAGCTCTCCCTGATGCGGGAGTATGAGATCCGCACCGAGGTGACGGCCCATGTGCCCGCCCGGATGGAGATCACGGACGCGGAGCTGTGCGTGCTCCTTGGAAACCTTCTGGACAACGCCATCGAGGCCTGCCGCAGGGTGCCGGAAGCCGAAAACCGCTTTATCAAAATCTATATGGACACTCTGCAGGATCAGTTCTATCTTTCCATCATGAACGCCATGGAGGGGAAAGCTCCCGTGGCCGCAGGGCCGCTTCGAAGCTCCAAACGCGGCGAAGGGCTTCACGGCTTCGGCCTGCAGCGCGTGGACCGGATCGTTGCAAAATATGGGGGATTCCTCGACCGGCAGTCTGAGGAGGGCGTGTTCGCCACAGAAATCCTGCTGCCGGGAAAGTAGTCCATGGCCCGCAGCGTCCCTGCGGCAGAAAGCGAGGACAGCAGGAGCAAAGGCCGGTAAATCCCGTCCGCAGACGACTAACAACATATTTTCCTCCTTTTGGGCACAAAAAAGAGCAATCGTCCCTGATTACTCCTGATTGCCGGCATATGAAATTTTATTTTCCTTTTACAGGTTTATAGCCTCTTTTTGTCAAGGCTTTTCAAAAATGTCTTTTTCAGCTCCTGCGGCTTATAAAAAAACTGTTCTTCCGACCGGCTAAGCCGCTTTTCATCCCTTTTGATCTTCAGCAGTTCCATGGTACAGATGAAATCTGCCGCCTGCAGCAGCCTGTATTTCTGAGGCTCGGCTTTACGGAATTCCACGTTGGAGAACTGTATGGAAAAGACAGCGTTCAAAATGGTGCTGAGCTCACTCTGCCCGTTGTCATAGTAAACAGTGATCCTGTCAAACCCGGCAAAAAAGTCATAATGTGCGCCCATTTCCCTGCTGATCGCCTTTGCCAGCTTTCCGGACAGGGAAACCCTGTCCGCCGCCTCTTTCCTGTCTATGACGACCGTCAGGTGGAAAACCGGGCAGGCATTGACAAAATTCAGCATCTTATACAAAAGCTTCCTCCTCTCGTCAATGGAATAGCCCGCAAAGACTTCCTCTCTGCGTATCACCAGCCCGGTATGGATATACTCCACATCAAATCCTGCAGCCTTTACACTCTCTTCCAGCTTTTTTACCTGCTGCGCTATGCTGTTATCCTGGTCATGGAAAACAAAGGTGACCAGATAACAGGCAGGGCGTTCTTTTATCTCCCCGAAATCCCCTGACTCATCAATAAAAACACTCAGCTTCTTCATTGATTTTCCCCTGTATAATTAGAAATGGCGGGAAATTCTTCCCGCCTGCGGTGGTCCAAAGAGCTTCCGCCCAGACCAAAACCGTGTAATGCATCACAGTCTTTATTTTATTCATATCATACCAGATTTATACCGGCGCCGCAACCTTTAAAACGAAATTTTACAACAATTTTGGAGGACCGAATACTCCGCTCTTTGCCCGGCTCCGCCCCCGCACTCCTCTGGAGAACTGTCCTGGGACAAACCGGCCCGTTTCTTTCTGAGGCTCCTCTAAGCATACGCCGGATTCGCCTCCCGAACCAGCTCCCCGTAATCCTCCTTTAACGCCAGAAAGGCCTGCTCCACCCGGGGCGGGATCTCCACATGGGCGATAAACCCCTTCCCCCGGGGCCCGTAGCCTTCGGCCGTGTCCGACAGGCGCGGGATCTCCCCCATGAGCAGGGAAAGATACCGCTTCATCTCCCACATCCCCCAGGGCGTGTGCTCAAAAACGAGCTCCCCCTCCCTGACGCACACCCGCGCCCTGTAGGTGGCAAAATTAATGATCGTCGTGCCGGAGACATATTTCCGAAGCCCGGCCTCCATCCTGTGCTGCATGGTGGCGTCCTGGGCCAGGATGACGGAACGGGAGGGCAGGTTCTTTTCCCGGATCAGCGCCAGAAGATTAGTGATATTGTTTCCGCAGTTGGTGGAGGCGCACTCCAGAAAGTCCGCCCGCAGGCCGTACCGGGCCTTTAAAAGGCCCGCAAATACCTCCGCCTCCGGCTTTCCCGCCGTGTCGATCTGCGGGAACTGTCGGTGGACCTCATCCCGCAGGGTCTGTGTGGTATGTCCTTCTCCCCCCACGATCAGATAGTACCGCGCAGCCTGCTCTTTCATGGCCCGGGCCAGCACCTCCGCCCCGCAGAGGATACTTCCCCCGAACAGAACCATCAGATCCGCCTGCCCGATGCCGAACCTCTCCTCCAGAGATTTCCCTGTCAGGGCAGGCACGTCCCTTTTTCCGCAGAACTCTCCCAGAATGTTGATATGCTCCGCAATCCGTTCCTTCTTTTCCACCCTCCTGCTCCTTTCCCATTTCTACCGAAGCAGAACCGCCACGGCCTCCTTTTCCTCTCTCACCCGGTAGCAGAGTGATTTCCCGTCAGGGCCGTCCTCAATGGAAATCTGACACTCCCCGGCGGAATAAACATCCTCCACCGTCCAGTCCTTCCCCTCCGGAAGCGGGATTTTTACCACATCCTGATCCTTCGTAAAGATATGGAACAGTGCCAGGGCTCCCTGCGCCTGGGACACCCGCAGGATCCCCTGCCAGCCTTTGAGATGACGGTAGCTGCCGAGCCGGCTTCCATGGAAATATGTGACGCCCTTTTTGATGATGGGCGCAATCCTTTTATAGAAGGCGATTCCGCCCTCGATCAGTCCCCACTGATCCTCGTCCAGCTCTGTCACATCCCCGGAAATGCACATCCGCCCCAGGAAGGTGTTGGCTACCGAGTAAGCGATCCGCTTCAGGGAATCCTCTTTGTGGATCACAGCCCAGATCTGGCTCTGCCTGGGCAGAATCACCCGGTGCAGATTTGCGGCGATCACCGGAATCTCCTCGCACTCGTGGGCGTCGGAGAAGGAGGCCATGCTGGTGGCGCTCATCATAAGGGGCTCTAACCTGTGGCCGCCGGAAGCGCAGTTCTCCAGAATGATTCCCGGAATCTCCCGCTTTACCTTCTCCAGAAAAGCCAGGGAGGCGGCCATATTCTGCCGGAGGCCTTCCCCCAGCGACTCCGCGCCGTCGCAGCCCAGACCGATGGTGTCGTTATAGTCGATCTTCATGTACTCAAACCCGTAATCCTTCAGGGTACCGATCACTTTCCGGGTGAGATAGTCTTCCACCCAGGGATCCCGCATGTCAAAGAAACGCCGGGATGTAGTGGAGAGGGGCACGCCGTCCCGTTTCAGAAGGTGCTCCTCGTTCCGGTACTGCCCGGCCGCCTCGCCCACGTTTTCGATCTCGAACCAGATTCCGGGCTTCATCCCGGCCTCCCTGATGGCCGCCACAGTCTTATCCAGCCCCTGGGGGAACAGCTCCTTTGAAATGTCATAATCCCCCATCATGATATGCCAGGGAATCCCCTCCTTCTTATACCAGCCACAGTCGATCACAAAGTAGGCAAACCCTTTTCCTCTGATGGCGTCCAGGATTCCGCAGATATTTTCATGAGAAGGACATCCCCAGGTGGTGCAATACTCGTTGAAAAGCACCGGCAGATCCTGCTCGCTCTCCGGCCCCGCGTCCACGTAAGGCTCCAGGGCGGCGGTCATTCTCTGGGCAATCCCGTCCACGCCCTTCCCCGCGCATACCGACAGGATCGCCACGGGCGATACAAAGCTCTCTCCCGGCTCCACGTGCTTCATCCAGTGACCAAACTCCCGGTCCGCCAGCCCGCCGGAGATGGCGGCTGCATCGTCCTTACGGTAAATTTCCATCTGCCAGGAGGCATTGTGCATCAGCTGTGCCCCCCAGAAAACATCGTTTGCCTGATCCTCCACCACCAGCCAGGGAAAATACCTGTTCACCGGCATGGAGCCCACCTGTCCGAACCGCTCGCAGCGCACCGCATGGCCCGCCCAGGAGGGCTCTAACTGCAGCTCCTCCATGGTTCTGCTCTCCAGCCGTCCTTCCATGCTCCAGACGCTTCTCACCCGGTGAACCAGAAGACTCTCCGGCGCGTCCTGCTCCGTAAAGGGGGTAATCCCGCCCAGGGAGAAGCTGGAGAGCAGCTCCAGAGAGACTCTCTTTTCCCCGCCGTTCTCAAATTCCGTGCGGCACTCCAGATGAAGGCTCCCCTTTTTCCAGACCAGAACGTGGGTTGCCCTGCAGCCCTGGCCGCAGTCCATCACGGTATAGATGGCCGTCTGCTCCTCATCCTCCTCCACATACTGCCTCTCGAAGCGAAGCGCCCCGGTGGTCGCGCTCTCCCGCAGGGTTGCGCCTCCCGCATACCCTCCCGGATAAGCGTCCCCCGCCTTCTTGATCTGAATCAGGCTGTCCACCCGCTGCCTTTTCTTCTCCCAGGCAAGGGGCTCCATCCCTGCGGGGATGAGCGCCAGCTCCACATTCCCGCTCTCGCTGTCCTTAAAGTAACAGCAGTCCATGTCTCCCAGTGCATACCTGTTTAAAATAGTAACCATATCTCTTCCTCCTTATTTAATCGTCCCGCGGCTGTCCTTCCATGCATCCCCGGTCATTTTCCCTGACTGCAGTTGGCCGCGTCGATGGCAATCACGAGAAGCAGTCCCATCAGTTCATCCGCCGGGTCTGCAAAATCCAGCACGTAGGTGTCTCCCCAGTGGAGCAGCTCCTTTGAGATGTGAACGACTCTCCTCCCCCCGGAATATACATCGTAGTCCCATCCCAGGAAGTTGCCCTCCGCCTGCCAGCCGTTGCAGTCCACCTCATATCCGGGCTTTAAGAAGGTCAGCTTCTTCTGAATCGTCCCCCTCACCGCGCCGTCCACCTCGATCTCAAAAAGGGGAAGGAACGAGAGAAGCTTTTCCCTGATCAGCCCCACCTCCCGCTCGTGCGCGTCATAGATATGAAGCCGGTGGCCCAGCGCAAAAAAGTCCGCTTTCACAAAATATCTCACGCTGCCGCTCTCGTCATACACATCATAAGTATCTGTCCACGAAAAAACCCTCTGTTTGATTAACAGCTTCATTTTCCCACATCCCCTCCTCGCATTGCTCTCCTGTCTTTGCCGTCTCGTTTAAGTGCCGCCTCCATCCTTCCATGCATCTTCACCCGAAGATCCCCATCACGGTAAGAAAAACAAGCAGCACCGGCAGAATATACGCCACATAGACCCGGATCCACCGGGGTGTCTTTATGCCGGTTCCCGTGTTTGCTTCCTCCAGATATCTGTCGAATCCCCATCCGCAGCGCGTCACGCAGAACAGAAGGTAACACAGGGATCCCACAGGCAGAATCACGTTGCTCACCGCAAAATCCTCCAGATCCAGAATGGCGCTTCCCTCCCCCAGAGGCTGAACGGCAGACCACAGGTTGTAGCCCAGCACGCAGGGCATGGACAGTACGATCAGCGCGGCCAGATTCACCAGACAGGCTCTCTTCCTGTCCCACCCAAAGAGATCCATGCAGCAGGAAATGATATTTTCAAACACCGCAAGTATGGTGGAAAAGGCCGCAAATGTCATAAAGATAAAAAACAGCGTCCCCCAGATCCTGCCCCCGGCCATGCCGTTAAACACGTTGGGCAGGGTGACAAAGATAAGCTGCGGCCCCGCGTCCGGGCTGATCCCGAAGGCAAAGCAGGTGGGGAAAATAATCAGGCCCGACACCAGCGCCACAAAGGTATCCAGCACCGCAATATTCACCGCCTCCCCCAGGAGCGTGCGCTTCTTATCGATATAGCTTCCAAAAATGGCCATGGCCCCGATCCCCAGGCTTAAGGTAAAAAAGGCCTGATTCATGGCCGCCGTGATCGTCTCCCATACTCCGACCTCCTTCATCCTCCCGAAATCAGGCAGAAGATAGAATTTCAGCCCCTCCATGCTACCCTCCAGCGTCATACCGTGTACCGCCAGCACCACGATGATCACCAGCAGAAGGCTCATCATGATCTTGGTAATCCGCTCCACCCCTTTTTGCAGGCCCAGGGAACAGATCAGGATCCCCGCCGCCACGATGATGACCATACAGACCGTAAGCACCAGGGGATCGCCCAGCATTTCCAGGAACATCCCCTCCACCTGAGCGGCGTTTCTGCCGGTGAATTTCCCTGTCAGCATCTGATAAAAATAGTACAGCATCCAGCCCGCCACAGTGGTATAAAACATCATAAGCAGATAATTCCCCGCCATGCCCAGGTACCCGTGAAGATGCCACTTCTGCCCGGGCTTTTCCAGCTCTGTAAAGCTCCTGATGATACTCCTTCTGCTGGCCCGCCCCACGGCGAACTCCATGGTCATCACAGGAATCCCCATGGTGATCAGAAAGAACAGGTAAAAGAGCACAAAGGCGCTCCCGCCGTACAGCCCCGTGATATAGGGGAATCTCCACACATTTCCAATTCCGATGGCGCATCCTGCGGACAGTAAGATGAAGCCCATCCGCGAACCTAATTTTTCCCGTTCCATTTTGTTTTCCTCCATATCCAGTTCCGCAGCGTATTTTACGGTCATTCTGCTTCCTTCCCCGCCCGGATCACCTGGTCCAGCGTCTGGTAGAGCTTATCCACCTCCACAGGCTTGGAAAGGTGTCCGTTCATGCCGCACTCCACGGACTTTTTCAGATCGTCGTCGAAGGCATTGGCCGACATGGCCACGATGGGAACGCTCCGGCAGTCCTCCCGGTCCATGGCACGGATCGCCCGGGTGGCGTCCAGGCCGTCCATCACCGGCATCATGATATCCATCAGGATCACGTCATAGGTCCCCGGCTCCGTCTCCCGTACGCGCTCCAGCGCCTGGGCCCCGTCGTACACGCAGTCCACCACAAAGCCCTTATCCTCCAGAAGGCTCTGGGCAATCTCGGAGTTGAGCTCGTTGTCCTCCACCACCAGTACCCGGCAGCCCTCGAAGGAAAGCTCCTCCTGCTGTTTTTTGCTCTCCATGCTTTCCCCCTGCTTTAAAAGGATGGAAAAGCTGAAGGTGCTGCCCTCTCCGGGCTCGCTCTCGAGCTGGATGCTGCTGCCCATCATCTGAACCAGGCGGCGGCTGATGGAAAGCCCCAGCCCGGTTCCCTGCTGTCTGGCAGGATTGTTGTCGGAGGCCTGCTCGAAGGAGCGGAACACCCTCTCCTGATCCTCTCTGGGAATTCCGGAGCCCGTATCTCTCACCGCAAAGCTGACCCGGCACTCCCCGCCCGCTCTCTCCTGCTCCCGCACGCTCAGGGTTATTCTTCCCTTCGCGGGCGTAAACTTCACCGCATTGCCCAGCAGATTGATGAGCACCTGGCTGATGCGCATCCGGTCCGCCACAAACCAGCTTCCGGTCAGTTCGATCTCCTGTACAAAACGGATTTCCTTCGCCTGAGCCTGGGGGGTGATCAGCTCCCGGATCGTGTCCAGCATTTCCATGAGATCAAAATTGCAGGGCTCCAGCTTCATCTTTCCGCTCTCTATTTTGGACATATCGAGAATATCGTTGATCAGCCCCAGCAGATAATTGGAGGAGGAGCGGATTTTCTGCAGGCAGTCCTCCACCCGCTCTCTGCTCTGATCCTGCTGAAGGGCGATCGCCGTCATGCCAATGATTCCGTTCATGGGCGTACGGATCTCATGGCTCATGCGGGAGAGAAACTCCGACTTGGCTCTGCTGGCAATATCATGGTGCTGCTGATTCAGCTGCCCCTGAATCACACGGCCCAGCTCGGCCAGCTCCTGCACGCTCTCAGGACTGTCCAGAACCTTTGGAGAAACTCCGCAGATACAGATATTTCCCATATAGCTTCCGCTGTCGTACATGGGAAGAACCACACCCTGCCGGCCCTGTGAAATTCCAAGAAAACAGCGGATAACCTTCTGTTCGCTCTCGTCCTGTGAAAAGGGGCGGACCTCCTCCCCGCCCGGACAGCTTCCAAGCCAGTCCAGGAAAGCCCTCCTCTCCTCCTCGCTGAATTTCTGCACACTCTGCGCCTCATTCTCTTTGTCCCGGTGCCACTGATACTCCACATAGCTCGCGTTAAAATCCGTCCGCAGCACGGATACCAGCACATCCCCTGCCTGATAAAATCTGGCGATCCTGCGGATCATCAGCGTCATCTGGGCCGGGAAGTCCGCTCCCCTGCCAAACAGATTCAGTGCAAGGGAGGACAGGCTCACATCCTCCCCGTAGCCCGGCATGTTGATATCGGTTCCGGCGCCCGCGGGCAGAACCTCCCTCTTATTGACAGGAATATCCTCAAAAAAGGTATACCGCCCGCCGCTCACAGCCGGTATGCCCGCAGCGAGTCTGGCCATGCGGATCAGATCGTCCGCGGACTGATTCGCCCCGCCCTGCGAAAGGCCTGCATGTACATGGACGCTGAACGATTCCCCGTCAAAGGCCGCCTCGATTCTTCCAAGCAGCTCTTCCACAAAGGCCGCGGCCTGCTCTGCGGACGCATCCTCCAGCCACAGCGCCAGCTCGTCCTGATTCAGGCGCAGGGCCGCCGTCTTATGTCCGGTTCTCCGGGCCAGCTCCCCGGCGGCCTCACGGAGCATACTCCCGATCTCTTCCAGAATCATATCGCCGAACACGATACCGTTCTTCTCATTGTTCTCCCTGAGCTTATCCAGAAACAGGCTGACCATGACGCCCTGGGGACAGCTCCCTCTCAGCGCCCTGATCTGCTCCATCCCCGCGCTGAAAACAGGAAGGCCGGTGACGCCGTCGGTGGTGTTTTTGCGGCGCTGCTCCTCCTCCTGCTGCTTCTGCTCCTGGATGTCCCGGATGCTTCCCACCAGCTTCCAGCGCCTGCCGTCCGTGTCGTTAATTGCCCTGGCCGAAAGCGCCACCCACACAAAGTCCGCATCCTCCGGCCACTTCATCCGGAACTGCGCCTGGATCTTATCCTCCCTGCTCTGCATGATACGGACAGTCTCCTCCCTGTCCTGTTCATGAATATATTCCGGATTGATAAAGCCGCTCTCAAACTCCTCGCACAGCCACTGCCCGTTCATGGTCTCATGATTTACAATATCCAGCGTATGTCTTCGGATATCATAGGAAAAAAAGATATCCCTGGAGGATTCCAGAGCCACCCGGTAGCGCTCCTTTTCCTCCAGAAGAATATTCTCCGCCTCCTTCTGCCTGTCCGTCAGCGCCTTTACCACATCGAACAGGGCGTCCACCTCCAGAATATTGGACGTTTCAAACTCATTAAGGCCCGCGCTCCCTCTGCTGATGCACTCCATGAGCCGCGCAACCGGCCTGGTCAGATACCTTACCAGCACATAAATGCCGACAACGCCAAAGGCCAGACCCACCAGCACGGCCAGCAGCATCCACAGATAGAGCTGACGGCTCATTCCAAAGAGCTCCTTTTCCGTGTTCAGACCCACCAGCGCCCATTCGGTATTTTCATAGGGAACATTGTTACTGTAGAGCTTTAAGGGACAGGCCACGGCAAAAATACCCTGGCCCTCGAGCCGGACGTTTCTCACCCGCAGCAGATTTTCATAGTCCGTCTCCTTCAGAGAAAAGGTCTCGCCCCCGGTGCTGATCAGATTGCACAGAAGGCCGCGGCCAAGCAGAGGCCGATACGCCCCCTCCTCATCCTGGACTGCCAGCAGATACCCGGACTGGCGGGAGTCGTTGAGTTCCTCGATGGGAAAATAATTGTGCAGATTTCTCTCGGAGATCTCCACACCCAGTACGCCGTACACCTGGCCGTCCCGGCGCAGCGGCAGAGAATATGTAATCATCCGGTAAGCGTTCGCCCCGTCCTTTTCCAGGGAAAACGGCAACGACCAGTAGCCCAGGTCGGCGGTGTCCGCATCCGGATAGTCCGCCCCCGCCCTCCAGGGCTCGTAAAAAAAGCTGTCGGAGGCATTTTGCCCCTGACCGTCCATATGGAAACGGGTTGTCCAGTTGGTATCCAGAGGAATATTCCACTCTCTGGAGAGGCTCTTGCTCCCCCGCTCCAGTAGCAGATCCGTATAGTTGGCCGGATTGGTGAGGGGATCGGAATCCCGCAGGAAAAATCCGTCAAACTCCCCCGCCTGTCCCGTCTCCTCCCCTGTCAGGATCAGAAAGATCCCTGTGGTGGAGCTGCCCTGCAGCAGATTCAGGCACTGTGGAAAAAGCGCCTCCAGCAGCCTGTCCTTCTCCTCGCCCGACTTAAGCACCTGCGCAAGCTCCATGTCCTCGCTACGCAAAAACTCCTCCAGGACATCGTTCATGACCGCTTCCTGCCCATGGATCGACGCCCAGCGCTGGTTCATATCGTTTTGCAGGATCACCTTCCGGTTTTCCACCAGCCGGCTCATCATGCTGCCGGAATATTCCTCCAGCATCCCCGCAGTCCTTCTGACCACCAGCGTACCGATGGTGATCATGCTCTGGACAAGCATGATCAGGATCAGGGGAACCAGAAAAATCCTGAATATGGTTGTCTTTTTTTTCTTTCCGCTTTTCCTTTCCATCCTGCCCCCCCCTGTCGCCGCGAATCAGGGACTGCGGCGCCGTCCTTATCCGTTAACCGCCTCAGTCAATGCATCGCAGAAAGACTGATACCAGGCTTCGAAGGCTTCCTCCGTGACAAAGGGGGCTGCCGCCTCCGAAAGGCTCTTTCCCTGACTGAGGGCCGCCTCCACCTCCTCCCGGTCCAGGGCGGCCTGATCTGCCAGGTGATATTCCAGAACCTTCCTGGCGGCGTAGCCATTCTGAAAGCTCCGGTTGGTGTACAGCGTCATGCCCTCCATCTCCTCAAAAACGGTGGTCAGGCAGTCATAGGTCTTGGGCGCTACCGAGAGAGCCTGCTCCTCTATCACCTGAGCCAGCTTTTCCGTGCTGTTTGCCTCCCTGAGCACAGGCAGATAACCGGACACACAGCCAAACCGGAGATTGTTCTGCGCCTGGGTGAACCATTTGAGGAATTCCACGGCGGCGTACTCATGCTTTCTGTCGGATTTACTCACCACCATACCGGCTCCCTGCTGTACCGCCACACGCTTTCCGCCCTCGAAGACGGGCGCCTCCATCACGATATAATCGATGGGGTAGCTCGTCCCGTCCAGCTCCACCTGGTCGGGAAAATACATGGCGGAGGCGGTAGAGCCCGTATAGGCCAGAAGATCGCCCGTCTTCACATCATCGGAGCGGAAGGAACCATAGGCCCCGAAATAGCCCTTTATCATAGGAACGTAATAGTTTTCCCACAGGCGGCGCAGCTCCTGCTTCGGGGTATTTAAGGTCACCTGTCCATTTTCCACCTGAAAAATCTCCACGCCGAGCTGCTGCATTCCGATGATAAAGTAGTTGGCCACTGCGTCCCGGCCATAAAACGCCCGGCCGTCCCCCTCTGTATCCGGGGTCTGAGCGTCCGTCCACTCATAATAGGCTTTTGCCGTGGCCGCCACCCCTTCCACCGTCCTCAAATCCTCCAGCGAAGCGCCGGTGGCCTGCGCAAAGGGCTCCCAGTCCGTCCTGTTGAGCATGGTGATCTCCGTGGACTTGGCCGTGGGAAAAATCCGCAGCGTGCCGTCGCTGGCAATGCGTCCCTCTTCTATATAAGAATCCACGTAAGCCGCCAGCTCTTCGTCGGAGAGATAGTCGGAGAGACTGGCCAGGGCCCCGGCCTGCTCCACCTCCCAGGCGGTGTCCGCATAGGAGGAGAAAATATCCGGCATCTCATCCGCCCCCACCTTCCCGCCGATGGAATCCCTCACCGCCGTCTCCAGATCGGAGACAGAGCCCTGACTGTAGCCCTGCACATAAATTCCCTTTTCCCGGCCCTCGGAGGCGTTAAACTCCTCCACCAGGGCGTCGAAAGCCGCCTGCTGGGAACCGTTGTAATAATGCCACACTGTCAGCGACACCGGATCGCCGGGATCCAGGGGGCTCTTCTGCCCGCACCCCGAAAGCCCGCAGACAAGCGTCCCGGCCAGAAGCATCGCGCCGATGCGCCTGCCTGCATTTTTCCTCCTCATCCTTTTCCCTTGTACCTTTTTCATATCCTGCCTTCTCCCCCGTTTTCATTTCAAAGTATAGTGGTTATTCTAGCATATACTCTCCCTGTTTTCAACAAAACTCCGGACGAAAAAGGCCCGCGGCCCCCACATTATGATTTTACAGAACCGTCAGGCTTCTTCCCCCTGCGGTAAGCTGTATCACGTGCCCGGCTCCGAAATCCGGCTCACCGCCACATACACATTTGAGATGCTGTACCAGGTGGGGAAATCCACGATTCCGCTCACGGGCAGGTTGAAAATCCTCTGGAAGGCGCGCACCGCCTCCGCCGTGGCCGGTCCAAAGATTCCGTCGGCAGTGATGGTTGGAATGGCGGGGTAATTGCGGGCGATGCGGTTGAGCTGCTGCTGTATCTGCCTGACCTTATCCCCGGAGGAGCCTGTGGTCAGATTGTAGCCGGGCCAGGAGGAGGGGACTCCTGAAACGCTCTGGGCCGAGTTGATATACATGTCGCTGCCGTAATAATACCGGATAATGTCGATGGGCGTGTACCCCTCCTCCCCCAGATATTTTGATCCCCACTGGCTCAGGCCGTCGCAGGTCACCCGTCTGCCGTCGCAGTAGGAGGTAAAGATGGGCTGGCGCACGCCGGGACGGGAGAGATAATTGTTGAAAATGCTGTCCACAATCCGGTCGATGTTGGTATAAGAATTCCGTCCCCGCATCCATTTCTGGTCGTAGGCGGTGGAGGACGTTATGGTGAAATTATATCCCTTATTGCGGTACCACTCCGTATATACCCTGTTCAGGGTAAAGGACATGATGGCCAGGGTGTTGGCGTAGATGGTGCTCTCCGGCCAGGTGGCGTAGATCTCCGAGGAGACCACGTTCTTGATATAATCTCTGTAACGGACGTAATAGTTGGGGGCGGTGGAATCGTCAGGGGTGCCGTCGTGGACCACCACAAATTCCGGTATGACCACCCTGCTCAGAACAATCTCCCCGCTCTCATCCATGGGCTTGATCTCGTCCTCGGGAATCTTGGGCGGATATTCGCCATAGAGCGTGTGGTCGGGGATCACCACCACCTCGTCCGTATCCTCTGTGGTCTCCAGAGGCGCAAGCTCAACCGGCTGTATGGCCGTTACCCCCGGCAGAATCTCCGTTCCGGAGACCATCACCGGCTCATAGCCCGGCGCCTCCACCTGGATATTGTATTCCGAATAGGGCTGTTGTTCCACAGGATTTAAGCTGTACTCCGGAGGCGGCGCAGGCAGATCGATCTGCTGCGTCTGACCGGACGAGTCGGTATTTATCCTCTCGACGGTCACATCCGGCACACCCGTATAGGAAATGGTGACCGTGGCGTCCTGTATGGGAATCAGGCCCAGCGTGGAGGTCACGTTGATCTGGAGCTTTCCCGTGTAAGTCTGATCTGTCTGGGAACTGTGTAAAATATTATTGGGCATGGTTTACCTCTGTATTTGCGCTTATCATATCTTATGCAGACGTACAGCAAAGTGCCTATATGGAACAGGCTTTCTTTGTTCCTTTTTATGCTTGCCGCCACCAGATGTTGTATGCTATATTAAAAGCAGAACTATATGGAACAAGAAGAGAGGGATACACCACATGACAACGATGAGAGACGTTGCCAGAAAAGCCGGTGTCGGAGTGGGTACCGTATCAAGAGCCTTGAGCGACACCGGCTATACGGCCAAAGCTACCCGTGAAAAAATTATTGCCGCCGCGGATGAGATGGGATATGAATATGAGTCCCCCGCCAGGCCGCCCGTAAAGGCCCTGACGATCGGCATCATGCTTCCACTGCTGAAGCATCCTTTTTTTTCGAAAATGACAGACTGCATTGAGACAGAGCTGCACGAGCGCGGCTACAGATGCCTGATTTACGATAACTGTAACAATGATATCCACCAGTCCGAGGCGCTGGATATGCTGGACGAGGGCATCCTCAGCGGCCTGATCGCCCTGGGGGATCCTCCCTGCGGCTTTTCCGGGCGGGGAAAAAGGGCCATCGTCACCATGGACAGGCGCTGGGGGGAGGACGTCCCCCTGGTTCACTCCGACCATGCCATGGGCGGCCGGCTGGCGGCGGAGGCTTTTCTTGAAAGCGGATGCCGGAGAGTTATCCAGTTTATGGGCGGGAACTTAAGCACCAGCCTCACCACCCGCCACTCTGTCCTGGAAAGGGTTCTGCGTGACAACGGCTGTCAGGTGACCTCCGTCCAGACTCCCTGGAACTTTATGGGTTACTCCTATGACAGAAGCGTGGTACGGGATTACTGGAACGTGATCCGGGACATGGACGGCTGCATGACCAACGATATCGCGGCGCTGAGCTGTCTCTCCATCGCATCTGAAATGGGGCTTAAGGTTCCGGAACAGCTCCGCATCATCGGATATGATGGAACAGAGATCACCCGGCTGTGCCATCCGGCTCTTTCCGTTGTGGAACAGGACTGTCCCGCGCTGGCCAGGGTCTGTGCCGACAGGCTCGCAGAGCTGATGGATGGCGGAAAACCCTCCGAAATGGAAACCGTCGTTCCAGTGATCTGGAAAAAGCGTGGAACAACATAGGAACAATCAGAAATCCAATCTTGCACAAAAAGTGGACTGTTTCATAAAAATATGAATCGGTTCACTTTTTTTCTTTATATTTTTTTTATAATTCTTTCGTCATTTTTAACAAAAATAAACTTCCTAAACTGTTCATAAACACGAAATGAATATTTTTCATTGACAACTCATCCCTGTTTACCTATCATACTCATATAAGCTCTGTTCCACATTATGAAATGAGGAGGATATACTTTATGAAACAAAACAAAAGTGGAATGTTCAAGTACTATCTGAAAGAGGCGTCGAAGTGCTGGCAGTTGTACGTGCTTCTGATCCCCGCTCTTTTGTGGGCAATCATTTTCGCGTACTACCCCATGTACGGCGTCATCATCGCCTTCAAGGATTACAAAATCAGGGAAGGCATCCTGGGAAGCCCCTGGGCAACCCCGCTGTTTCGGTATTTTAAAGAATTTTTCAGTACCAGTATCGCCGTGAACGCGATCAAGAACACCATCGTTGTCAGCCTGGAAAGTCTTGTGATCGCTTTCCCCATCCCGGTTATCTTCGCCCTGCTCCTCAACCAGGTCAGAAGCAAAAAGGCGACGAAGGCCATCCAGACCATCAGCTACGCTCCTTACTTCATGTCAAACGTGGTTGTGGTAAGTCTGATTACCGTATTCTTCTCCGCCAACGGCGTAGTGAACGGAATCATCAGAGCTACCGGCGGAAAGGAAATCCTCTTTACCTCCGTACCGGAGTGGTTCAGACCTCTGTTTATCGGAACCAACATCTGGCAGACCATGGGCTTTAACGCCGTTATCTTCATCGCGGCCCTGACAGCCATCAGCCCGGATTACTACGAGGCGGCCACCATCGACGGCGCTTCCCGGTTCCAGAGAGTGCTCTACATAGACATTCCCATGATCATGCCCACTGTTATCCTGATGCTGATCCTCCAGGTCGGAAACATCATGAACGTTGGCTACGAGAAGGCTTACCTGATGCAGAACGGCTCCAACACGGCTGTCAGCGAACTGATTTCTACCTATGTATATAAGGTAGGTCTCCAGACCGCACAGTACAGCTTCGCTACGGCGGTTGGTCTGTTCAACTCGGTTGCCAACTTCATCATTCTGGTAATTGCCAACAAGGTTGCCAAGAAGGTCAGCGACATCAGTATCTTCTAAATATTGAGAGACAGGAGGAAATTTCAATGAGCAAAAATAAAAACATGGCAGTCCCTGTGACGAAAATGAAGCTCTCTACCGGAGATAAGATTTTCAACGGAGTTAATATAGCGATCATGGCGCTGGTCTGTATTGTTATCGTTTATCCCTTATATTATGTTGTGATCGCTTCCATGACCGATCCGGTCATCGTAAGCTCCGGCCGGGTGCTGTTCTATCCGGTGAAGCCCTACTTTGAAGGCTATAAGACCACCTTATCCTATACGCCCCTGTGGACTTCCTACAAAAACACCATTCTTTACACCGTGGTTGGTACAATCGTATCCCTGATTGCCACTATCCCCGCAGGCTATGCCCTCTCCAGAAAGGATCTGGTGGGCAGGCGCGGACTGATCTTTGTATTTACCTTTACCATGTTCTTCAGCGGCGGTATCATTCCCCTCTACCTGACCATCAGGAGCCTTGGCATTTACAACTCCATCTGGGCCATGGTTCTCCCGGTAGCGGTATCCGCCTACAACCTGATCGTGTGTCGTTCCTTCTTCGAGTCCGGTATTCCGGATGAGCTGCTCGAGGCGTCCAAGGTGGACGGATGTTCGGACTTTGGTTTCTTCTTCAAGATCGCCATTCCTCTCTCGAGCACCATCATAGCGGTTATGGCCCTGTTCTATGCAACCGCCATGTGGAACCAGTTCTTCAACGCCCTGATGTACTTACAGGACGACAGCAGAATGCCCCTGCAGGTTGTACTGCGCAATCTGGTTCTGATGAACCAGGCCAACCAGATGGGCTCCTCGGGCGACGCCATGATCGCCAAGCAGAAGCTGGCGGAGCAGCTCAAATACTGTATCGTGGTGGTATCCGCGGTTCCTCTGCTGGCAGTCTATCCCTTCATCCAGAAATACTTCGCAAAGGGCGTTACCATCGGCGCTGTAAAGGGCTGATGCACAGCAGAAAGTTTTCAACCCGTTACGTTTAAAACATCCTGCGCTGCCCGGGCCGGCAGTCCGGCCTGGCAACGGGATGCTTTAATAAAACAACTCATATCATAAGGAGGACAAAATGAAAAAGAAACTTGTTTCAATTCTGCTTTCCCTCACCATGATCGCAGGCCTGCTCTCAGGCTGCGGCGGAAGCGACACCGGCAGCTCTGACAACAGCTCCGCTACTGTTCCGCAGGAAAACGTGGACGACATTCAGGAAGCTGTAGATTCCGCTACATCCGCAGAGGATACGGGACTTACCCCCGAGGAGCAGGAAGCCGTAGACGCAGGACTCATCGCCCTGGACGGCACACTCCCCATCATCAAGGACCCGGCCGCCTTTGAAGAAAAATATGGAAAGATCTCCATGCTCTTCATCAACAGCGCCGACCGCGTTGTTCCCGTAGGCGAGCTGGCCATGTGTCAGAAATGGTTCGAGGACACCGGCGTTGCGTTTGACTGGCAGACCATCCCCAGCGAGGGCGCACAGGAGAAGATCAACCTGATGCTGGCCTCCGGCGAGGATCTTCCCGACGCCTTCTGGAACTTCGGTGACGGTAAGTCCGGCAACATCGTAGTGCAGTATGCGGATCAGGATATCTTCCTTCCCACCGAGGGTCTGATCAACGACTACATGCCCAACTTAAAGAAAATTCTGGATGACAATCCGAATTACCGCGCAGAGATCACCGCTCCCAACGGCCATACATACGGCTTCCCTTACATCGAGGAGATGTACGGTCTGGTTCTCACCGGCGGCCCTCTGCTGATCAACAAGACCTGGCTGGATCAGGTAGGCAAAGAGGTTCCCACCACCGTTGACGAGTGGGTTGACTGCTTAAAAGCTTTCCGTGACGGCGGCGACTTAAACGGAAACGGCGAGGCCGATGAGATCCCCATGGCAACATGGTTTGCCGTAAAGGACAGCTTCGGTTCCTACAACATGTTCTACCGCTTTACCGGCGCGTTCGGCTGCGCTGACTCCTACTGCGGCGGTAACTCCTACGCAGACCACTTAAGACTGATCGACGGTAAGGTAACCTTTACCGCTATGGACGAAGCGTTCAGAAAGACCGCTGAGTTCTTCAACATGCTTTACAATGAAAACCTGATCTGGAACGGCTCCTTCGAGGCTGACGAGAGCGCTTCCTACAAGACTTCCCTGATTAAGGAAGACGTGGCGAGAATCGGCTGCTTCGGTACCTGGACCGACCAGGAGATCACCAACCTGGATGTACATGACGAGTATGTTCCCCTCCCCCGTCTGGAAGGCGAAGCCGGTAAGATCGGTTTCCTGAACAACTACTCCGAGTTACAGGATTCCTCCGATACCGCTATCACCACCACCTGCAAATTCCCTCACGTGATCGCAAGATTCGTGGACTACATGGTAGGCGATCCCGCCATCTCCATTCAGTCCAACTGGGGTGCAGAGGGTTACAACTACGCGAAGGATGAGAACGGCATCTTAAGAACTCCTCTTGACGAGCAGGGCAGATATGTGGCTCAGCAGGAAGGCGCTGACTACGCAGACTTCGGTAAGGCACGTACCAACTCCACCACAGCCCGTGGTTCCATGATCGTACTGGACGAGTATTATGAGACGGTTGCCGGATATGCTTACGACGCTGTACAGCTTCTCGAGTGGCAGAAGGTCAATGGTAAGGACGAGGTTATGGAAGAGTACGACGCCATTCCCCGTGTAATGATGACCGTAGACGAGCTGACCAGACTGGCTCAGATCCAGAAAACCGTTTCCGACATTGTTGAGAGATATGTAAATCAGTGGGTAACCGGAGGCGTAACGGACGATAACTGGAATGCTTACCTTGGCGAGCTTGAGGCCGCCGGCGTAAACGATATCGTTTCCATTTATCAGACCGCTGTTGACAGAAGCATGAAATCCAATTAACTGATAAACTTGCCGGTGACCGGGTAAGCCTTCGCGGCTTACCCGGTTGCTTTTTCAGAAAAACTTTTCAGAAAAATCGAGGTACAATATGAGCAAATTTCCAAAACCCGCAGAGGTTTACGACTACAGACCCGCGGTTCATTTCACCCCTCCGGCCAACTGGACCAATGATCCCAACGGGATGGTATACCTGAACGGTAAATATCATCTTTTTTACCAGTATTATCCTCTGGCTCCTCACTGGGGCCCCATGCACTGGGGGCATGCCGTATCCGGAGATCTGCTCCACTGGAAGCATCTTCCCACCGCCCTGTATCCGGATGAGCTGGGCTGTATCTTCTCCGGCTCCTGCGTCTACGATCAGGACAATCTCTCCGGCCTTGGCAGTGAGGAAAAGCCGCCTCTGCTGGCGGTCTTTACCCATCACAGCATGGACGGAAAACACACCGAGCATCAGAGCCTTGCCTACAGCACGGACTATGAGCATTTTGAAAAATACTACGGCAATCCGCTTATCCCCAATCCCGGCCAGAAGGACTTCCGGGATCCCAAGGTTTTCTGGAATCCTGTCAGAAAATGCTATTCTCTGGTGCTGGCCGCCGGGGATCACGTGGAATTCTACGCCTCCCACGACCTGAAAAGCTGGGAAAAGACCGGAGAGTTCAAGGCCGGAGAACACGGTCTTGGCGGAGTCTGCGAATGCCCCGACTGCTTCCCGCTGCCCGTGGAGGATATCGGCGGCTCAGCCGGCGAAAGCTATGCTGCCGCTACGGCTGATTCCAACAGCGCCGGTTCCATCCCCAAAGAAAAGTGGGTGCTGGTCATCAGCATGATCCTCCCCCGGGAGCAGATCGGGAAGAACAACGATGTCTATGACCGCATGAGCCATATCACACAGTATTATGTGGGCGAATTTGACGGGGATACCTTCCACGATACGCAAAAGTGTGAGGTTCCTCTCCTTCTGGATTACGGCACCGACAACTACGCCGCGGTCACCTTCCAGAATCTGGAGGAAAAGGTCATGATCGGCTGGGCGGATAACTGGGACTACGCCAATTTCGCCCCCAGCGATACCAGCGGCTTTCGCGGAAAGATGACGCTTGGAAGAAGGATGAAGCTGGTTTCCACCCCGCAGGGGCTTCGTATCACCTTCTCCTTCGAGGGGCTGGACAGCCTGCGTGCCTGCTCCTTCCCCCTTTCTCCTGGAGAAAACAGGCTACGTTCCCCCAGCTTTGGCCTTAAGGTGACTGTGAACGGGCCCGGCTCCGTCCTGTTCAAGAACCAGCGGGGAGAGATGCTGGCCGTCAGGGTGACCGATTCGGAGATCATCGTTGACCGCACACAGGCGGGTCAGGACGATTTCAGCGAGGCCTACGCCCTGCCTGCCTACGGACGCACCCACGTGCCCCGGCTTTTAAAGAGCCTCTCCCGGAAAGCCTCCGGAGAGACCTGCGAAACCGGCTCCGGAGATGAAACAGCACAGAAGCAGAGCTCTGTCATGGAGATCGTTCTGGATAAATGTATTCTGGAGGTGCTGGCTGACGACGGGCTTGTGCCTGTCACCGCAGGCGTGTACCCTGTTAAGCCTTATGAGAAGATCTGCGTTACCGGGGAACTGACGGCAGAGTATTATGAGTTGAAGTGATCTGGAGCGAGGTGTTGTCGTTCTCTACATGTATGTACAGGGATTGATTATCTCAATCCCTGTCTGTCATTATAATGACCTTTGCAGGATTTCACAATTATCCGGTTATCGGAAATTTCATAAACCAGCCGGTTTGCTTCACCTATTCGCCTGCTAAATGATCCCTTCACGCCAGAACAACTGTCGTATGATCGATCTACTCTATCAGCGTCTCCCAGTGAGTGGCATGATACGCCTCAAAGCACATTTCGACCTGTTCCGTGGTGGTCTTGTCCTGCGAAAGAGCCGGAAGCTCATCCAGAGCAAAATATCCGCTCCCCACCGTCTCGATGTTGGGTCTGAATTTTCCGCCGATGACGGAGCAGAGGACGAACACCTTACAGATTTTGTAAGCGTAGATGGGGCGGTTATGCCTTTCTCTGTCCTGAATGGCAATGACCCGATCCGCGCTCACGTCCAGCCCCGCCTCCTCCAGGACCTCCTTAACGACGTTTTCCTTCACGGATTTGTCCACATCCACCCAGCCGCCGGGCAGCGACCAGAGACCGTCGTTTTCCCTGACAAGAAGGATCTTATCGTCCTGAAAAACAGCGGCGCGGCTGTCCAGCTTGGGCGTCTGATAACCCTTTTCACAGCAAAACAGATCCCTTACCTTTTCCATGGGAATCTCCGTCTTATAGCTGATCATTTCCGCCGCAATGGAACGGATCCGCTCATACCGCTCCCTGTCGTACTGATCCTTCCCATAAAATAATCCGGCCTGCGCAAGACTTTGCAGTTCCACCGCCCATTCCAGCCATTTTTCGTTTTTGTCCATATTACACCTCCAGCTCATACAGGGCCATCGAACGCCCGTTTCCGCAATCGATTATCCTGACAATCCGAAATCCCATATCCAGATAGATTTTCCCCACCACTCTCTCATCAAGGGCAGTGTCCAGGCGTATATATCTGATCCCCGCATTCCTGCACTCCTCCTTAACTGCCTCCATAATCGTCCTGCTCATCTGCCGGTGGGCAAAATTCCGCCTGACGCACAGCTTATGCAGATACACAGCCTCTCCCCGGGGCGCATCCGGCCAGTATTCAGAATCCTCCTTTTGCAGGATAAAGGAGCAGACACACGCCCCCTGCGGCGTCAGACCGACGCAGAAATTTTCCGGCTGTGCCTGCTCCGTGACCAGCTCCTGCCGCGTCAGCCATTCATCCGGCCAGAGGCGCAGTCCCCGTTCCCTTCCCCAGGCGGCCACCTCCCGCATCACTGCAATGGCTTCGTCCACTCTGTGAAAGTGCAGTTTTATCTCTGACATATCTTCCCATTCCTTTTCAGATCTCTGTCATCCGTAATCTTATTATAACCTGATTTGTAACTGCGTTCAATATAAATCAGCTCTTCTCTTATTCATCCACATCTCCCGCACTCTGCCCTTTTGCCACAATCACCCGGATTCCCGAATTCCTCATCTGTTTCAGATAGTTCTCCGATGTCTTACTGTCTGTAATCACCACATCCAGCTCATTAATTGCAGCCATGTTGAGCGTAGCCCGGAACCCGAATTTGCTGTGGTCTGCCAGCACAACTGTCTGACTGCTGTCCTGTATTACCGTATGTCGTATATAGCCTCTTTCTCCCAGCGCATAATCGGTAAAATGTGTCTCCGTGATACCGGCAACGCCGATGAATGCCCAGTCAATGTTGAACAGATTCAGATTATCCTCCGGCTGCAGAGGAATCAGCTCCAGACGCTGCGAATAAAGCCTTCCCCCGGGGAGAATCACAGTGCAGTCCTCTATCTTACTTAATTCAATGGCAACCCGCAGGGAATTGGTAATGGCCGTAAACGGACCGATCTCCCTCAGATGCCTGGGCATGGCCATTACCGTAGTGCCATCCTCCAGAAAAATGGTATCTCCGCTCTTCACAAGCTTCGCTGCCTCCTGCGCAATGGCATCCTTTTCCTCATAATTCTTTATCTCCGGATCGGATAATTCCACGCGGCCCGTCGGAGACTGCTTTAAAACGGCTCCTCCATAAACGCACTGCAGATATCCCTGTTTTTCCAGATACTTCAGATCCCGCCGGACAGTTTCAATAGAGATATCAAATTTCTCCATCAACTCCTGATTTTTAATCACCCTGTTCTCATTTACCATCCTGACAATCTGATCCCGTCGTTCCTGATTCATTTCCAAACCCTCCTCCGACTTTCGGTTTTTCCCGCACCGGAAGCTGTCTCCGGCGGCCGCTGCACACCTCTGATATTTCGGCTGTGTTGAGATTCTGCGGTATCTGCACGTCAGACATTACACTTCCTGACCGGTGCTCAGAAAAATCATAACATCATTTCATAATCATATCAAGATATGAGCAAGATGCGGAATTTTGAAATTTCCGTCCCTGAAAGGCCGGATCTGTCTGAATTATCACATTCATCATAATCCTGAATCAACGCTTTTTCCAAAGCCTGGGCGGAATGTTGAAATCTGTAAGCTCCGGCAACGTCGTTGCACCCTCCGGTATCCCCGCCTCATAGTGATGGGTGATATTATGTTTCCGAATAGCGCGGTACAGTCTTTCATTGCGCTGCGTCTGCCCGTCAAAGTTTGTATACAGATTATAATATTCATCCTGAAGTCTGGACTTCTCCACATGCGCCCTCTGCTCCCCGTTTTCGGCCGCCTCCAGTGCCTTCTCCCACAGACCGGTCATTTCACGGGCGAAGATCAGATCCTGTTCCCTGGATGTCTCCCTCACGGGCAGGATCTCATCCGGACTGTCATAAATATGCAGATGATGTTCTGCTGCCTTCGCGGAGGTACGATCGATATATCCCCGCAAACTCCTCCAGCCGGGGCCGTAATAATCTCTCAGGAACTCATCCATCAACGCATCATATTCCTGTCGCTCCATATCCGGATTCCAGAGCAGCTTCGCCAGCAGATAAGCGCGTAACTCTCCGAATTCTCCTGAACGGGCCTGCAGATTTCCCTGCTCATGGATACCTGCCACATTGTTTTCCCGGAAAAAGCGCACATTTTCCCACAGCACATTCAAATTGGGGAAAGGTGTCAGATAATGCGCGAAATCCGTGGTATAATCCCAAATATAGAGACGCTTGCAGATCTTTGCCCACTCCTTCAGCGTGTTTCGGAAAGCCAGATTGTCCTCACAACCGTCGTCGTTCAGCGGATGGGAGAAACAGCACTCGATAGAGCAGAGACGGATCGCCACATTCTCCTCCGGAATCAATGTCGCGGGCGCTTTCCTGGTGTAACGGTATGCCAGTGTATCCACCACCACATCCGGATACTCCTTACGCAGATCACGGGCAATCCGGTTGACAAAGGTCAGCAGGGAGCCCATGGGCGTGCCCTGTTCCTCATCCAGTACGCGGCAGCGCGGACACTGACAGCCCAACCCTTCCGGTCCGGAATCATTCTGCGAGACGGAGACGATGGGCGCTCCGGGATCCTTTTCAATCAGTTTTTTCACGTTGGCCAGCACCCGCCGATATACCTCCTCATCCGTCAGGCAGGGCTGTTCCGGCCTCTGCGGTTCTCCTTCCTCCACGCACAGGCTGTGCAGCGTATGGACAAATCCCCCTCCCGCATAATACATGCCGCCCGGCACATCCGTGCGCCGTCCCAATGTGCTGTTCACCTTGTTGCGGGCGGCAAAATCCGGATTTTTAAGATAATCAAACCAATTTACATCCCTGTACTCAAAAGGCGGACTGAAGCTTATGTTCAGATCCCCTGGGATCTGCACTCTTTCCGCCTCATGAATTACCGTATAGTCGCTGGTATAAAAACGCACGCCCACATAATCCTCCAGCAGGGAGTAAACTCCATAGCCGGCTCCCCGGGCGATCCTTCCCGTGATAAACAGGCGGCCATTCTCCACAATCAGAGCGTACCCATCATTTTTCAGGGATGCCCTGGCCTGCCTCACCGCGTCAGTATCCCGTCCCGTCGTGCCGATCACGATCTCATACGCTGCCTCTGAATAAACCCCGGCGTCCTCTTCTGTGACGGTCTCCAGCCGACAACCGACAGCCCGAAAGACCATTTCCGCCAGCGTCTCCGCAGCCTTCCGCAACGTCGGCTCCGCTTCATATACGATTCTGTATGCCGTGATCTCCGTTCCGCCGATCCACATCCCTTTTACCGGAAATTCTTCTTGTTTCATCCGCTCTCTCCTTTTCCATCCCGTCAGATTTTTCATTCGTCAGGCCCCCGGTGACGCCTGGCTTACGTATTCCCCGCTCCTGTTTCACGTCTGCGCAGGAAATCCTTTTCTGTATGTTCTTCCGATCTACCAGCCGTATTTTTCGTAATGCCTGGTACACTCCACGTTGAAATCCCGGCCACCCGGAAAATTAATGCTTTTTAAAATTCCCGGTATATAACCGTCCGCCATCATTTTCTCCACCGCCGCAGAGGTAATACTCCACAGAATGAAGGTGGAGGAAATCCCGGAGGAGGCCGCAAACTTCGTGCCCAGCCCCTCCACCTCAAGCATGGCCTCCGCCACCGGAGCGCACATATCCACTGCCAGTGTGGCAATATCACGCAGCTTCCTGCCTGTGGAATGGATCGGCTCCACCGCGTCCGAATACGCAAAGCTGGTGAGAGCGATCACCTGAACGTCCTCTCTGACGCTGTCGTAAGCCAGATCCACCAGTTCCTGACTGCGCCCGGATACCGAGCCCAAAAAGAGCAGATCTCCGGGATTCAGACGAGTTTCTTCCTGCTTATATTCCCTGTAAAAGAGGGGGCCGCCTCCCCGCCAGATCACATCCCGTTCAATTCCATGTACGATCCTGGCAAGATAGATTTTATTCCCGCGCATCGCTGTTGCGGCCACCATTTCACCAGCCTGTTGAATGGCGTCTGCCTGAGTATGGCTTACCCTGTCCAGCAGCTCACAGGCGGCCTGCTGGTATCTCTCTGTCAATGTCTTCAATGTATCTCCCGTTTCCTTTCCGCCACCTGTGTGGCATGACCGTCCAGTCGTCTGAAATCACATATAATAAATGTTTCCCCTGTGCTCCCCTATTACGCTCCTGTTGTGTTCGTCCCCGCCTTCCAGGTTGCCGCTCATGAACACCGGCGGCATCACGCCTTCCTGCAGCAAAAGCTCACAGGCCCGCGCGATCACCGCATTGAGGATTGCCGCCCCTGCCACCGTGGATGTGGGAGCCACCTTTTGCGAAAAGCCCTCCAGGCGGACGGCCGCGTCCCCGTAATCCCCATGGTTATCAATCAGGATATCAGCAAAATCGTGCAGCTTTTTCCCCGAGGGGTGCCTCGACAACACCGCCTCCGCCATTCTCAGGTTGGTAAGGACAATCACCATAAGCCCCTTCTCCTTCGCCGCCTTCGCCATATCCACCGTCACCGCATTCCGCCCGGATACAGAATGAATCAGAATCACATCCCCCTCCTTCGTCTGCAGGGATTCAAAGATTACCCTCCCATATCCCGGAATCCGCTCCAGCTCACTGCTCATGGTAATCGGAGACACCTCCAGCATCATTCCCGGGGCTCGCACCGGATTCACCGTAACCATTCCCCCTGTCCGGTAGAACAGCTCCAGTGCCAGCAGCCCCGCATGGTTACAGCCAAAAGCAAAAACCGAGCGTTTCTCCCGATTGGCAGCAGCCAACGCTCTGGCAGCCTGTTCCATAGCCTCCCGCTCCCTCTCAAAGACTTCTTCAAGAATCCCCAACACACTGGAATAATAGGTCTCCAACGCGCTCATTTTCCTTTTCTCCTCTCTCTTTTTTCCTGACCGCCCTGCGATCTTACTGCTTTCCATACAGGAAATCCCCAAAGCCCTCCTGCATGGCCGTCGCAAAAGCTCCAAAGCTCTCCCCCTGCGCCAGACGCCGCAGCACCGCCAACCCTGCAACCGGTTCATAGAGAGGATAGCAGATCTCAGCCTGCGGATAGTTCTCGCGTATCCGCGCACAAAAGGCCTCGAACATCCGGGGATGACCCTTCCATGCCCCTCCCGAAGCCACTACCGGTCCCTGCCAGCCCCCTCCGCAACGGGCGAGCAGTGTCAGCACCTGCCAGGCCAGTTCCCGTCCGGCCTCCTCATAAATGCTCAGGGCAACGCCGTCGCCCGCATGGGCTGCACAGGCCGCGATGCGGGCGGCGGAGGCCACCACATCCCGGGAATCGTCAGCCTCCATCACCTTCCCTACCAGAGATCTGGGGGCAGCCAACCCCCATTCTTTCGTGAGCAGTGCCAGAAGAGAGGTCTGTGGGCCGCGCCCGTCACTGGCATAGATGGCAGCGCGCAGCGTCCTCAATCCGATATCATAGCCGCTTCCCTCATCTCCCAGCACATAGCCCCAACCGCCCACACTATCCCGGCGGTCGGGCTGCACCAGGAAGGCATCGGAGCCTGTCCCGGCCTGGGCTGTCACACCATAGCGTTCGCCCGCCGCTGCCAGCGCCGTCTCTCCTTCATCCCAGTATGCAAAATGTGCCACCAGGCAACGCCGCTCCAGAAGCCTGCAAAAGAGCCCGCTGTACCGGAGAATACATAAATCTGCGCCCTCCAGCCGCGTAACGGAAACCGGCAGGAGAATGTCCAGCATTCTCTCTATTTCCTCCTCTACCCTTTCCTCCGGCTTTTTCCTGGTATTCGTTCCA
The DNA here is from genome assembly GCA_947570615.1 of uncultured Lachnospiraceae bacterium. Lineage (GTDB taxonomy): Bacteria > Bacillota > Clostridia > Lachnospirales > Lachnospiraceae > Suilimivivens. Next base: position 26,480 of record CANOVJ010000003.1, on the reverse strand, counting down.
AACATACGGGCGCTGTTCACGACCCGCAGATCTTCATCATAGAGGACAGCCTGCAGCTTTGTTCCGCCGCCATCCGCCGCAATATAATACTTCACGCACTCCTCCCCTTTCGCCGGTTTCCGTACTTCCCGCTGTCTTTCCCCACAGGAGAAGTCCGAAACATGCGAAGGATGTTCTCAGTATCCATAATATTCGTTCAACTCATTTTGAAGCGGTTCCCACATAGCCCGATTATCCTCGATGAACCGATCCCATTCAGCCTCGATATCCCCATCGCTTCCCGCCAGCAGGACGATCTGACTGGTGATATCCACAGAATAACTGTTTTTCGTATCGCTGGAATAAGTTGCGTAATTCGTCTGGAGTGGATAGATTTCGGCTTTCTCTTTCGCCGCAAATACTGCCATCATGTCCTCAATATCCTCCGGACGCGTTCCGCCCACGCCTGAATAGATATAGTCGTCTCCACACCAGCCCAGAAGCAGAAACGCACGACTTGAAATATAATCACTGATTATTCCCTCGTTGATTACAGTGATATTACGATCCTCATCCGCTTCCCAGTCCACGCCAGGGATACCCAGCCGCAGAGAACAGAAACCTTCAAAGCCTGCAGCCCAGTCCATTACATCCAGGACACGCACCATTACTTCATCTTCCGTCTCGGGGGCGAAAATCTGCACAGTCCAGTAATTATTTGCGCCGACCAATGTAGAGCTGCCATCATCTGCGGTCACATGCGCCTGTTGAATATCTGCATAATCGCCGCCTGTCTCCTCCACATACTTCGCCCGTGCATCAGGCAGGAAGATACCGGAATCATAGGTGGCAGCCAGCGTGCCTGCCTGCAGGGCCAGACGGCCGTCCGAATAATCGTTCACGACGGCGTAATCCGGATCGATGAGCCCATTCTGATACCAGTCCCTCATCGTTCTGACCAGCTCGATCCAGGCCTCCTTCTGATACTCGGGGCTCCAGTGGAAACCGTCCTCCGTCTCCCAGAAGCCTCTGGTTTTAATACCAAACGCAGGTTCGAACATAAGGATCACATTATTGATGTTACCGCTGAGCCATGCGCCGTCTGCAGTCAGCCCCGCATCCCGCACCTTCTCCAGATATGTTTTCAGATCAGAAAGCGTCACGGTATAGTCGCTGCCCAGATCCGCCATACCGATCTGCTCCGCCCAGTCCTTTCTGAAAAGCAGAGACATATGGGTGATCACCGGATCCATGGATACAAAGGTGCCCCAGACTGCATGAGGGATCGCATATGTCCTGCCATCCACCTCCAGTGCATCCTCGTAGCCGGAAAGCTTCACCATCTTCGCCAGATTCGGCCACCTGTCCTTCCACCCATCGGGCAGGGGCTTCAAAAGACCCTGGTTCGCATACTCATAATATTCCGAGAAGTTAAAATCCTCCCAGTTCGCACAATTTGGAAGGCTATTGCTGCTGATCCAGAGGCGGATCTTCTGGGACGCCTCCGACGGATCGTTTCCCAGAACCTCGATGTCCACGTTAAATCGATCGGAAACATACTTATAAAACTCGTCGCTGGTATAATCTGTCCCCGCCTGCGTGCCCCGGGAGGTCATCGTAAAGGAAATCCTCTCGCTGAAATCCGGAGACATTTCGCTTTCCCCATCTGTGTCAGCCATGCTCTCCACGGCCGTGTCAACTTCCGGAGCAGCCGTGCTCTCCACGACCATCTTTTCTTCCGCCGTGTCCGTGTTGCCCGCCTTTCCTCCGCCAGTGGCCCCACATCCCGCAAGGACGCCTGTTACCATCGCTCCGCACAGGAACAGCGCTGTAAATTTTCTCGTACTTTTCATAATAATTTTTCCTTTCATAAATAATACAAAATGAATAGTGTATATCGCAGTATTACCTCCGGAATTGACGGATCCAATCGTTCCCGGCTGTATAATACTCACATCTTTACGGCTCCCACAAGAATTCCTTTGGTAAAATACTTCTGCAGGAACGGATACACCACCATGACAGGCAGCATCACTGCGAATACCGCCGCCATCTTTACCCCCTGGGGGAAGGAATCCGTTTTCGCCACTTCGGAAACTACACTGTCAGCCCGCGCGCCTACCGAATTTACCACAGAGCGCAGAAACATCTGAAGCACTGTCTTGTCGCCGCTCTGTAGCAGCAGCATGGGCCAGTACCAACTGTTCCAGTAGCCCACTGCAAGGAACAGGGAAAAGGTGGCGATCAGAGGCTTTTGCAGCGGCAGCATCACCCGCCCGAAGATAGTCAGGTCATTAGCCCCATCGATCATGGCCGCATCCTGCAGGTCCACAGGGACAGATTCAAAACCGTTTTTCATGATAATGATGTTGTAAGTGGAGATCATCCCAAGCAGTACCAGAATACTGTAGGTGTCCAACATCCCCATCCGCCTGATCTGCAGATAAGTGGGGATCAGGCCTCCGCCAAAAAACATGGTAAAAACCATCGCAAAAAACAGAAGCTTTTTCCCCGGAAATTTCCTGGAAAATGCATAGGCCGCCATAACCATCACCGTCATTCCCAAAAGCGTCCCCGCTGCCGTAACCAGAATCGTAGTGCGGTAAGCTGTAAGAAGCACTGCGCCATTCTTAAAAAAGAGAAATTTATAATTGTCCAGCGTAAATTCCCCGGGGAGCCAGGAAAACGGCTTCTGGCTGTAGGCAGCGGGCGTCTCCAGAGAAATCACCACCGCATTCCAGAAGGGGATGACGATCAGCAACAGCAGTATACTGAGCGTTACCGTGGAAAAAATCTCAAATCCCGTCCACTTATGTCTCTTTCCTGTTCTCATATCATATCTCCTTTCCCGGCATCCCTCAGCCAAACATCCGCTCGCCGCTGAGCTTATAAACCACCTTATTGGCCAGGATCAGCAGGATGAAATTAATCACTGCCTTGAAAAGCCCAACCGCAGTCGAGAACCCGTAATCCGGCGCGCTTAAAAAGGTAATATCATACACATATGTATCCAGAATCTGCGAAACGCTTTTTACCATAGGGTTCTGCATATTGAAAATCTGATCGAAGCCGGCGTTCATAATACCGCCTATCTGAAGGATTAACATGATTACGATCGTCGTCTTGATCCCAGGCAGCGTCACGTGCCAGATCTGGCGCAGGCGGGTAGCGCCGTCCACCCGGGCCGCATCATAAAGCGTCGTATCAATCCCGGCGATTGCAGCCATATAGATAATGGAAGACCAGCCCACCTCCTTCCATATACCTGTCAGATACAGCAACGGCCGGAAAATGGCCGGAGAGGTGAGGAAGTTCACCTTCTCCAGACCTGCCCCTCTGAGCATTGCGTTAATCGCGCCTCCATCCGACATAAAGTTGATTATAATATTGCCAACCACTACCCAGGAGAGGAAGTGGGGGAAGGTGAAGACTGTCTGGTATACTTTCTTCATCCTCACACCCGGCATCTCCGTAAACAACAGCGCCAGCAGGATGGGGGCCGGAAATCCCGTTACAAGCCTGCCCATACTGATAATAAGCGTATTTTTGATGGCAGCCATCGCGGCAGGGGTAATAAAGATACGGCGGAAATTCGCCAGCCCTACCCATGGGCTTCCCAAAATCCCCATCCTGGCATTATACTTTTTAAAAGCCAGGAGCACGCCATACATCGGACCGTAGCAAAACACCGCCAACCATAAAAGCAATGGAAGGAGCATCAGATAAATATATCTGGCTCTCCAGATTTCCGGCAGTATCCTCTTCTTCTTTGTCATCATAATTACCCCCTGCGTCTTTCTTCAGATTTTTATCTTATGTTTGTCAAAATATATTCATAATATATTGACTATATTATACACAACATTGTCATGTGTCAAGCTTTTTATGATAATAATTTTTGTTATTTTATACCATGATTAAGTTACACGATTAATTATACCGATATTTTCATAAAAAGAGCAAAAACAATGGAAAATATAGGAAATAAATAAAAATACATGTGATTCTCATTTGTACCCCATGCATTTTTATTATAATGTTATGCAAATATTATTACCATATTTATTTGTTTTATATTGATTTATTCAACAAGATATGTCAAAATATATATTGAATTTGTGGCAAACATATGTATAATTGATTATAATTCTGAGAACATTCCCTGCGGCATATTGGCTTCGGAGGAGAAAACAGGAAAATACGACAGGACACAGGAATTTAAGGAGGATGCGATATGTCCGGACAAAATACACAGACAGATAAAAATTTAACAGCCACACATCCAGGACGGATCCCAAAGGCCCGTCGCCCTGGAACCGCCTTTCTGGACGGCTGGTATTTCACCGGAGACGAAAACAGCAGGAACCGGCTCTGGCACCTGATTTTCAGTAACACAAGCGCTGTGACGGCACACCTTGTAAACGGCAATTTTTATACGGGACTCATGCTGCTTTTGAACGCAGACGACAGCTTTATCGGCCTCATGGGCATGATCACTTTTGCATCCAATCTGCTGCAATGCCTGATCCCGCTTTTCCTGGAACGTTTTTCCCGGCGCAGATATCTGATCATCGGACTACGCAGCATAATGCTTTTCATTCAGATTGTATTTATCGGAATGATCCCCTATTTTGACGTGGACAGGCAATGGCGGCTGACTCTCTTCGCTCTCGGTACTCTGCTTGTGCAGCTTCTGGCGGCCATAGCCGCGCCCGGGCTTTCCATCTGGCACATCCAGTTTCTGCCCCAGGAGGTGCGCTTAAGCTATTTTTCGCGTCTTTATCTGACCAACGGCATTGTAGCGGCATTAGTCAGTCTGACCGGAAGCGCTGTTGTCGACCTGATGAAGGAACGCGGAAATGAACTTGCCGGACTCACCATACTGCGCATGCTGGCTTTCCTGGCAGCCTGTCTGAACATATATACGCTCTGCCGGATGAAGGAATATCCCTACTCTCGCGCTGAAAAGCGCTTCACGTTCAGGGAGCTGTTGATCAGTCCCTTCCGGGAACGCAGATATCTGCACAGTGTCGCCATCGCTTTCCTCTGGAATCTGGTCTTTAATATCCCCGGTTCTTACTATACCGTATATCTTCTCAGAAATCTGGGCGTTGGATACTCCTTTATTATGCTGGTCAATTCCCTGAACGTCCCGATCCTTTTGCTGCTGACGCCTGCGTGGGAGCGCATTCTGCGCCGTTTCTCCTGGCTGAAAGCTCTGAATGCGGCCGTCGCGCTGTATGTGCCCCACTTTCTGCTGCTGGGCCTCATCACCCACAGTTCTGTATATTACCTCTATCCACTGGCGCTGATCTATTCCTTCGTGCTGACTGTAGGAATCAACCTGTGCCTTGCCAATATCCCCTACCTCAACATACCGGACAAAAACCAGACGGTGTTTGTAGGCTTTCAGGCCACTGCAGTGAATCTGGGCGCTTTCCTGGGGGCGGCGGCCGGTCGTGAGCTGGTGAAGTTATTACACCCTGTCCGGCTCCACCTCCCAGGCCTGGACCTCATAGATAAACAGCTTCTGATGCTGATCACGGGTTGCGCAATGGCCCTTGCCTCGCTGGCAATCCTTTTTCTGCGCCGGAACATACCGGAATCCACATGAGGCCTTCCCCCGAAGACGGAAATTCCGCTTTCCCTGCCGGCTCAAAACGGATCATATTTTTGTATACGAAACAGCCGGAGCCTCTGACCGGCTCCGGCTGTTTTACTGTATCTGCTCTTTATTCTCCTTCCTTCTCATCCCCGGCGGCAGGCTTCTCTTCCTCGCCGTCGCTGGCTGCGCCGGCATCCTCAGAATCAGCCGATGCGTCGGACTTCGTCTCATCAGAGGAATCCGCCGTATCCGCATTCTCTTCGTCAGGAGCTGTGGTCGCCTCCGGATCCGCCTCGCCCTCAGACTCCGTATCCTCAGGGGCCGTGGTCGCCTCCGGCTCTGCCTCACCCTCAGACTCCGTATCCTCAGGGGCCGTGGTCGCCTCCGGTGTCGCCTCGGGTGTGGGCTCTGCCTCTTCTGTCTGTACGCCGTCCGTCGGCGCCGGTGTTTCCTTGCTCTGGCAGCCCATCATCAAAAGGGAGCACACTGCTACTCCTGTCAATAACATCACAATTTTTTTCTTCATAACTTTCTCCTCCTGAAAATAAGTTCTTGCCTGTTGGCTGTCTTTATCTTAATTCGAAAATGTGTCAGTTCTGTGTCCACTTCCTTGTTTTTTTGTGAAGCAGTTATGATGAAAATATTAAGTATTTCTTAAGAGGCCCCTCCTTCAGTCCACCTGAAAATAGCTCCCCGAGTACGGCGGCAGCGAAAGCACAAATTCTCCGTCCTGGCCGGTCAGCTCATCCGAATCCCTTTTCCGGATCCCGCCGTAAACCTCCCACTGGCTGGAAAGTAAGGGGCGCAGCTTTCTTCCACCCGGAACAGAGAGTGTATACTCCTTCCACTCCCGGTCTGAGAAATTAAAGACCGCCGCGATGCGCTCCCTGCGGCCCGTCCGCTCAAAGGCATAAATACACTTCTGCTCCTGATGGCAGTCCAGCCAGACAAATCCCTCCCTCTCGTAATCCTTATCCCAAAGCGCCGGATGCTCCCCGTAAAAGGCGTTCAGCTCCTCCATAAAACGCGCAAACTGCTGATGGGCCGGATAGTCCAGCAGATTCCAGTCCTGCTCCCGCTTCTCGTCCCACTCCCGGAACTGGCCGATCTCATTTCCCATAAAGTTCAGCTTCTTGCCCGGATGGGCGTACATATACATATAAAAGGCTCTGGCCTGTGGAAACTTTTCCCCGTAGTCTCCGTACATCTTCTGCAGAATGGTCGCCTTTCCATGAACCACCTCGTCGTGGGACAGGGGAAGGAGGAACCGGTCGTCATAGTAGTACATCATGGAAAAGGTGAGCCTATGGTAGTTCTCACTCCGATACTTTGGCGCGGTACGGAAATAGTTCAGGGTATCGTTCATCCAGCCCATGTCCCATTTGTAGTCGAACCCGAGACCGCCCTCCTGCGCCGCCTTTGTGACGCCGGGAAAGGAGGTGGAGTCCTCCGCCGCCAGGATGACCGCAGGGTGGAGGCGTTTCAGCCCCTGGTTCATCTCCCGCAGAAATTCCACCGCATTCCGGTTCACCCCCCGCTCCGGACAGCCCTGCCAGTAGATGGCCCGGCTGATGGCGTCCATGCGCAGACCGTCCATATGGAACTCGCTCAGCCAGTAATTCGCCGCCGACTGCAAAAAGCTCCGCACCTCCCCCCGGGAGTGCATGAAATTGCAACTTCCCCACTCGCTGACTCCCACCGCCGAGTTGGGGTATTCATACAGAGCCGTGCCGTCATATCTCGCCAGAGCGTAGTCGTCCACCGCGAAATGCACAGGCACAAAGTCCATAATCACGCCGATCTCATTTCGATGACATTCATTTACAAACGCTTTCAGCTGATCCGCCGTCCCATACCTGGCAGTGGGACTGAAAAAGCCCGTACTCTGATACCCCCAGGACTCGTCGCAGGGATATTCGCTCAGGGGCATGATCTCCAGATAATTGTATCCCTTTTCCCTCAGATAAGGGATCAGGATTTCGCCCATTTCCACATAATTATACCAGGCGTCCGCCTCCTGGAAGGGCTTTCGAAAGGACCCCATGTGAACCTCATAGATATTCAGAGGCTTATTTCGGCAATCGCCCCGGGACTGCATCCACACCCCGTCCGAAAACGCATAGCCGTCCATATCCCGGATCAGCGATGCCGAACCGGGGCGAAGCTCCATCCCGAATCCATAAGGATCGCAGTGATCCCGGCCCTGTCCGTCCGCCCCATAGATCCGGTATTTGTACATTTCCCCGGCCTTCGCCTCCTGCACGTGCAGCTCCCAGAAATTTCCGTCGTGGATCCTGTTCATGGGCTGCTCCTGCCAGCCGTTAAACTCCCCGATCAGACCGATCCGTCTGGCGCCCGGCGCAAAGGTGCGGAATGTCGCCCCCTCTCCCTCTGTGTGAGCCCCCAGATACCTCCAGGCGTCAAATACCTTTCCCGTGTAAAATCCGTAAAAATCCATAGTCTGCTCCCTTCTGCACAGTCCGCCATAAGATAAACGACAATAGTTGTTTAACTCTTTATCCTGATTTTACCGGGAAAAATCCTCCCCGTCCACCGACATTTACTGTGAAACAGCGGTTAAACAACCCTTTTTCCAAAATGTCGCGTAAAATGAATCCTGCCCTTCTCGCCGCCTGCTACTTCCACCCGGGCATCTCAAAGCAGGGGAGGATCTCCTTCACCTTCTCCTCGAAGTCTTCCTCCTCCAGCCACCTGAAGGACAGGCTTTCGCTGTTTTTCTCCTTCAGCTCTTTGATCTGCGCCAGCCTTTCCTCAAAGGCGGCATTGTCGGTTCTTTCCCCGTCGATGAAGCTCTCCCCGTATTCGAAGGTTTCCGCATCCTGGTAATATCCGCTCTCCCGGAGCATGGAAAAGGTCTGCACATACTCCGTTCCCGTCCAGTCGTACAGATAATATTCCTCATATCCCCATGTACCCGTGGTATGTCCGTAAAAAGGGCTGTACAGAAACTGTCCGGATTCCGGAATATACGTGACGCTCCCCCAGGCCGACACCGTCTCCAGGTTCAGCTCCTGCAGGCCGCTTTCATTCCAGAAGAGAACGATCGTGCTCCCCAGCGTATTGATATCGATCACCGCCTCCGGGACTGTGTCCCCGTTGACATCGCCGATATACAGACCGGAATAGTATTCCAGCTCATTCAGATATTGGGCATAAGCGTGCTGCCATGGGAACTCGCACCCGCATTCGCCTGCCGTGAGGATCTGTGAACCTGCCGCTTTCGCCCCTTCCACACCCACGGTGAGGGACGCAAGGGCGGGGGCCTTCATGGTAAAAAGCGCCATGGACAGGCCGATGATGACGGAAACCGTATTCTGAATAACATTCTGCACAGGGAACCTCCTGTTCTTTTTTTGCTGTGGTGTGATATAATAAAGTGATATCTATATTATAGGAAGGAACAGGGATATCCGCCATGGATTTACGAGTAGAAAAGACAGAAAAAGCCATCAGAAACGCATTTTTAGAGCTCCGCTCCTCAAAGCCTCTGGAAAAAATTACGGTCCGGGAGCTTTGTCTTCTGGCCTGTATCAACAAGTCCACCTTTTACTCTCACTATGAGGATATCTATCAGCTCTCCGACACGCTGGAGTCGGAGACCATTCTCTCCATGCTTCGCGGAATTTCCCTGACCCACGAGGACTCCATGAGAAATCCGGACATCTTCGCCAGAGAGCTCTGCCTGGCATTTATGTCCCATCTCTCCATTATCAATACGCTTTTTTCCGGAAAAGAGAGAAGCCGTCTGGCGGACAAGCTGGAAACCGAGCTCAAGAGGGCGATCTTCCGGCTTTATCCCGAATACGAAAAGAATCCGCAGAAAAACATTCTGCTCTCCTACTGTATTCAGGGCGGGTATCACGCCTATATCAACAATCAATCCCAGGGAGCGGAGATCCTGACTCAGACCATCAGCGATATTGTGAGACTCCTGCAGCCCCTGTGGATATAACAACGAATGTCTCGTTCTGCGAGACATTCTTATGTTAAACAACGGACAGCATGCTCCGCGAACTGTCCTTATGTTAAACGAATAACAGGCGTCCCTTCCGGGCCGCCTGCTCTCCTTTATCCGTGTCGTTTATTTTGTAAGCAGCATCATGATGTCATTGCTTCTTGTGACGAACTTGCTCATGGCCTCGGGCTCCAGGGGCGCGTGCTGCAAAAGCGCCAGATCATAGAGCTGTTCGCAGATCATGTTCACGTTCTTTCCCTCCGTGTGCTCCATCACGTACTGCACCAGCGGATGGTTGGCATTGAGGATCAGCGTCTCCCCTTCCCTGCCAAAGCCGCCCATATCCATACCGGGCATGGAATACATCTTCATCATATCCTGCATTCTTCTGCTCTCCTCGGAAAGGGTGATCATGGAGGAAATCTTCTTATTTTTCAGCTTCTCAACCTTCACGGTGATCTTGTCCTTTTTGAGAACCTTCTTCATCACCCTGCCGACCGCCTCTGCCGCCGCCTCCAGCTCCTTCTCGGTCTTTTTGCTGGTTTTGGCCCGGAAGGTGTCGGTTAAGTCCGCATCGATCCGCTGGAACTTAATACCCTCGTTTTTCGCCTCGAGCTGGGAGATAAAGGGCTGGTCGATGTTGTGGGTGAGGATCACAGCGTCCATTTTGGCAGATTTGAACATCTGGATATACTGGCTCTGCTGCTTCTCATCGGTCACGTAGTAGATGACCTTCTCCTTCTTCTCCTCTTCCTCATCGGCATCCTCGTCATCGGCGTCTTCCGCGTCGGAGGTCTCCGCGTCGGAGATTTCCGCGTCGGAGATTTCCGCGTCGGAAATTTCGCCGGACACGACATTTCCGTCCGCATCCACGACCTCAGCCGCCGGGCTCTCTGTGTCGGAAGCCGCATCGTTGCCCGCCGTGTCGGAGGTTTCCGTGTCGGAAATTTCCGCGCCGGAAGCATCCGTATTTTCGGATTCTGTGCTCTCCTTCCCGTCCACCTCGTCCGGGTCGGATTTGTTGACCTCCAGGCACTCAGGCAGAGTCAGATACTTGCCCTCCAGATTCTTAAAGAGAATATAATCCGTCATCTTCTCACAGAATTTGTCGTCCTTCAGGCAGCCGAACTTGATGAAGGGACTGATATCATCCCAGTATTTGTCGTACTCCTCCTTCTCCGTCTTGCACATGCCGGAGAGCTTATCCGCAACCTTTTTGCTGATATAGTCGGAAATCTTCCGCACAAAGCCGTCGTTCTGCAGTGCGCTTCTGGACACGTTAAGAGGCAGATCGGGACAATCGATCACACCCTTGAGCAGCATCAGAAACTCCGGGATCACTTCCTTGATATTGTCGGCGATAAACACCTGATTATTGTAAAGCTTGATTACGCCCTCAATGGATTCGTACTCCATATTGATCTTGGGGAAGTAAAGAATTCCCTTCAGATTAAACGGATAGTCCATGTTCAGATGGATCCAGAACAGAGGCTCCTTGTAATCCTGGAACACCTTGCGGTAAAACTCCAGATACTCCTCCTTCGTGCAGTCGTTGGGATGCTTCGTCCACAGCGGCGTGGTCTCGTTCAAAAGCTCAGGGCGCTTAACGATCTTATATCTTAACTTATCCTCCTCTTTCTCCGGCTTTATCTCCTCCACTACGGTATCGGTGTCCAGCTTCTCGTCCGCGTCGATGGTCTGGGTATCGGTGGTATTTTCTTTGGAAAGCCAGATCTCCATGGGCATGAAGGAACAGTATTTCTTAATGACCTCCCTCGCCTTGTACTCGTTACAGAACTCCAGCACATCCTCATTGATAAAGAGGGTGACGGTGGTTCCGACCTCCGTACGGCCGCCCTCCTTCATGTCGAACTCCGTACCGCCGTCGCACTCCCAGTGTACGGGGGATGCGTCCGGCTGCCAGGAAAGGGTGTCGATATGCACCTCGTCCGCCACCATAAAGGCCGAATAAAATCCCAGTCCGAAATGACCGATAATCTGATCCTCGTTGGTCTTGTCCTTGTACTTGGCGATAAAATCCGTCGCTCCGGAAAAGGCAATCTGGTTGATGTACTCCTCCACCTCGTCCGCCGTCATACCCACGCCGTTGTCGATAAATTTCAGCGTCTTTTCCTCGGGATTTACCAGCACCTGGATCTTTCCCTTATAATCCTCCGGCAGGGAATACTCGCCCATCATGTCAAGCTTTTTTAACTTGGTGATGGCGTCGCACCCGTTGGAGATCAGCTCCCTGAAAAAAATGTCATGGTCTGAGTACAGCCATTTCTTGATAATCGGGAATATGTTTTCACTGTTGATTGATAAGTTTCCGTGTTTCTCTGCCACGATAATCACTCCTTTTTCTTTTCCTGAAATTGTTAAGAATTCTCTGTTTATCTCCTGGATTACGCTAAAAACAAGTGTAATTCCCTTTTTATTAAAAGTCAAGAGAAAATTAGCACTCATTGGAACAGAGTGCTAGCAATCTGTCAAAAACCCCGCAAAAGCCCTGTATTTATGCGGCTTTGCGGGATTCTAAAATTTTTATAAAATTACTCTCCAAAATATTCCTCGTAGACCACGAAAAAGTCCCTGGTGTGGATTTCCTCCCCTTTCACGAAGGCCACCGATTCCCACAGCTCCTCATTGAGCGTTCTCGTAAGAGACTCCACGAAAGCGTCGTACTCCTGTCCGAACACTTCCTCCCTTCTCTTTTCCACGATCTTGATCTTGTTGGCATCGGTCTCCTCCCGGTTAAAGGTACTGACACACTTGATGATGTGATATCCCTCCCGGGTTTCCACAATATCGCTGATCTCCCCCGTCTCCAGGTTAAAGGCGGCCTTCTCAAAGTCCTCCTCCATCTCCCCCTTGCCGAAGGAGTAGGTCCCCTTTTCCCCCTCGTTGTACTGAAGGAGAAGACTCTCAAAATCGCTGTCCTCCTCCCGGGCCATTTGCAGAATCTCCTCCATCCGGCGACGGACATCTTCCTTTTCACTTTCCCCGTACGGGATCCGCTCCCCTGTGCCGTCCTGGGTGAAGGTCTTTAGCAGGATATCCTGTATGGTGATGCTCCTGGCCTCGTCGTCGCTGATCTCCGGGTTAATGTCCCTGATGATGAACTCATACACCTTGTGGGCGAGAGCCAGCTCCCCGTACAGGCCCTCGATCACCTCCCGGCTGGCCCCCATGGCCTGGCGCTCGGCTTCGTTCAGCGAATCGAAGTACACGCCAGCCGCCTGCTTTACCTTCTCCAGCTCGGACTCCTCCAGAGAGATCCCTTTCTGGCTGGCAAAGAGATTCATGGTCTTGACCTGGGCAAGCTGGGCAAGCACCGTCTCCCTGATGCTCTCCTCCAGGGTAACGCCGTCCAGGCTGGCCCTCCAGATTTCTTCCCCATAGACGCTTTCATATTGATCCTGCAGATTGGTCAGATACACCATCACCTCCGGCAGCGTGCAGGACATGGTCTCGATCCTGAAAATCTCATCCTTTCGAAAGCCGGTGGTGAGCACAAGCCTTACCTCGCCGCCATCCCTCTCACAGCCTGTAAAGGAAAACAGCATCACCCCGCACAAAAACGTCAGAAGCCATTTTTTTGCAGCGCTCATGAGTGCAGGGCCCTCAAAATGCTTCCGGCCACGCTGATTCCGTTGGCGGAGGCCTGCTGAAGCCCTCTGGTCACACCCGCTCCGTCGCCGATGGCCCGAAGTCCCTTTATACTGGTCTCAAAATCCCCGTTTACGATCACCCGGTTGGAGTAGAACTTCACCTCCACCCCGTAGAGAAGAGTCTCGTCCGCCGCAATGCCGGGCGTGATCTTATCCAGCGCCAGAAGCATCTCCTCGATATCCACCATGATCCGGTGGGGGAACACCAGGGACAGATCCCCGGGCACCGCGTCCTTTAAGGTGGGCATCAGGTTGTTACGGTAAAGCCGCTCCTCCGTGGTGCGCCTGCCTCGTTTGAAATCCCCGAAGGTCTGCACCAGGATCTTTCCGCCGCAGAGCATGTTGGAGAGCTGTGCGATATGCTTCCCGTACTCAATGGGGGTCTTGAAGGGCTTTGTAAAATTCTTGCTCACAAGAATGGCAAAGTTCGTGTTGCTGGTCTTGTAATCCTGCGCCTTATAGGCATGGCCGTTCACCACCGCAAGCCCGCCCTCATAATATTCCGTGGCCACCTCCCCGGAGGGATTGGTGCAGAAGGTTCTCACCTTGTCGTCAAAGGTGGGGGTGTGGTAGATCAGCTTGGCCTCGTAAAGATTTTCGTTGAGGAACTGCATCACCTCGTCGCGGACCTCCACTCTCACACCGATATCCACCGTACCCGGCGTGGTCTCGATGCCAATCTGCTCGCACTTTTCCCGGAACCAGTCCGCGCCCTCGCGGCCCACCGTGGAGACGATCTCCTTCCCATAAAAGGTCTCTCCCCGGTCTGTCCTTACGCCCACGGCCCGGCCATCCTCCACCAGAATTTCCTCCACCATGGTATTAAAGACCATGGTCACATTCTGCCGCTCCAGGTGGCGCTGGAGCTTTTCGTAGATCTTATAGCCCTCCTCGGTGCCCAGGTGACGGATCGGGCATTCCACCAGCTTTAAGTTGGCGTTGATGGCCTTTAGCCTGGTCTCCTGGATCTGCGCCTGCCGGTCTGCTCCGTAGATCTTCGTGTCAGCGCCGAATTTCAGATAGATACTGTCGGACTGCCGGATCAGCTCCCTGGTCCTCTCATATCCCAGAATCGCAGGAAGGTTTCCGCCCACGTCCGGGGACAGGGACAGCTTTCCGTCGGAAAAGGCTCCCGCCCCCGCAAATCCCGTGGTGATGGAGCAGGGCTTACAGCCCACACACTGCCTGGTGACTCTTTTCGGGCACTGCCGCTTTTCGATGGAGCGTCCCTTTTCCAGCATCAACACCTTCAGATCCCTGTTTTTATCCATCAATTCGTAGGCGCAGAAAATCCCGCCGGGGCCTGCGCCAATGATGATTACGTCAAACTGATTCTGCATTTTCGTTTCCTCCTGTTCCCGTTTCTGTACATAAATCAATGCTAGCAAGGGGGGTGAAAAAAGTCAAGTTACTTTTCACAGGCAATGCATGTCACTTGGCGCACCGGAAAGGGATGTTATGGAAAATTCCCCCTTCTGTGCGGTTCATCGGCTCCATTGAGGCAAACCCGGCGTGAAAAGCATTGGTAATATGAAAAAGAATCTGGTATAATACTGAAACACAAAAATGTTCTCACAACCCAAAAGAAGGAAAAATCATATGGAAAAAAATATCGTCTTTGACATGGACGGAGTCCTCATCGACACGGAGGCTCTGATCCTCAAAATCTGGAAAGAGGTTGCCGCGAAAGCCTGCATCGAAAATGTGGAGCATACCCTGCGCCAGTGTATCGGAATCACCGCGCCGGAGACCAGAGCCGTGTTCCTGCGCGCGTACGGGGAGGATTTCCCCTATGAAAAATACGTGGGGCAGGCTTCCGAAGGCTTCCACGCGTATATCCGTGAAAATGGCCTGCCTGTCAAGCCCGGCGTGTACGAGCTCTTTGATTTTCTGAAGGAAAACGACTTCCGGATCGCTCTGGCCTCCTCCACAGCCGAGGCCTCCGTGCGAAGCGAGATGGAAAGCATCGGGCTTCTTCCATATTTTCATGTGATCGTGTGCGGGGACATGGTCTCCCACAGCAAGCCGCACCCGGAAATCTATCAGAAGGCCTGCGCGCTGCTGGGCGTACCCGCCTCCTCCTGCTATGCCGTGGAGGATTCCTTCTATGGAATCCGTTCCTCCCATGCCGCGGGCATGAAACCCATCATGGTTCCCGACCTGGCAGAGCCGGATGAGGAAATCTCCCGCCTGTATTACAGGAAATTTGACAATCTGCTAAAGGTGAGGGACTTCCTGCGCGGGCAGCTTTCCCCCGCCTGAAAAGGAGCATCCCCTCAAAGGACGGGCAAGGAGCCAAAGAGCCGCTATGTTTATCTGAACAGCGGCTCTTTGACATCATGCTTAGGGAAATTATTCTCTGTTACGAATCGATTATTCTACTCCTAATGCCTTGAAAACAACATCCTCTGCGCTATTATTGATGCCGGCCACCTCGTCAAAGGCCACACAGTCCCATAACCCGACAAGCCCGACCGTCTTTCTGCCCACGTTATAGAACAGGTTCGCCACGGTGATCTGGCCGCCTGACACGAGGATGCTATTTGGCAGGATTTCTTTATACAAGTGGGATTTTCCTGTGCTTCTGGGAACGGTGCATAATCAGGTAATTGGTGGTCGTGTCCACACTCTCCAGGAAATATTTTGTGTAAAGCTGATTGTTACACTGAAGATAGTAGACACTGGCATTTTCCAACGTTACGCCCCGCATATCTTCCTCAAATTCGGCTTTATCATCATACCAAAAGACCAGCTTGCGAATATCTCCGGCAAATTCGGCATTCAGCCGGTCAACGATTTGTTTCAAATTTAATTCAGTGTTTCGATCCAAACCAACGTGCCTTGTATGCATCCGCTCGATTTCGCTCTCATAGACCCGCTGCATCTTGTGGAGATAGTCGATCTGTATATTGCCGATGGTGTCCGGCGTGTGGTGTTGGAGGTAGATCAGCGTCTTGAAGCCGTTCTGCCTGCCGCTGTCGAACAGCCAGTAGATGGGGCGTTTCTGGTAGATCTTGCAGTGGTCGGCGAAGAAGTCCTTCAGGAAATAATTGCGGATGATCTCCCGGCTGGTGCTGCTTCTGCCGCCCAGGACCTTGGCGATGAATTCCAGGTTCTGCTTCAGCGTGTCCGGGCTGTAGACCTTTTTCAGCCAAGCGCACAGCAGATTGACGATATCATTTTCCAGATGAGGCTGTTGCAAAATAGATGAGTAATCACTTTCAAAGGATGTGCTTCTTCCCGTATGTCGCCGCACCGGGCGAATCTGTCTAACTGCTGCAACTGCCATGTAAATTCCAAGCCTCCCTTCTCCGACGTCTGCGGAATAATTAAAATGTGGGGAGATAATTAAAATGTGCATAGGTCTCTCCCCGTTTATCATTCTGAATGCATTGTTTCTGACTCCTACTCATCTTCCGAATCCAGCTTCTCGAACTCATCAAGTTTAAGTTCACGCTTGAGTTCTTCTTCTGTAGACATGTATGGCATATACTTCGCTGCATAAATCTGTGTGTTATCCTCCGGCAAAGTATAGCGGACAAGCGTGTCACTCTTGTCTGCGCAAAGAAGAATGCCGATTGGCGGATTGTCCCCTTCGTTCATAAGTTCTCTGGTGTAGTAGTTTACATACATCTGCATCTGTCCGACATCCTGATGTGTCATATCTTCGGTCTTCAGGTCGATCAGCACAAAACACTTCAAGATGTAGTTGTAAAAAACGAGGTCGATATAGAAGTGCCGCCCGTCAATGTTGAAGTGCTTCTGTCTGGCAACGAACGAGAAACCTCGCCCAGGCTCCAGGAGGAACTTTTGCAAATGGTCGATTGATGCCTGTTCAAGCTCAGACTCATAAAAATGCTCATTCTGCGGAAGATCAAGGAATTCCAAAACATACGGATCTTTGATGATCTTTTCATATTCCGGCTTAGGAACCGTGGTCTGAATTTCCGCAGCCACACTCTCTTTATCCTTGCTCGCAAGTATCCTGTGGTAGAACATGGTATTTTCTGCCTTTGAAGCTGACGGACACTCCATCCGGACTTTACAGCTTCATCAGCATAAAAAGCCCTGGCCTCTTCATCTTCGACTCGCATAAGCAGACGATAGTGAGACCAGCTCAATTCACTCCTCAGCGTGGAGCGTTTTGAAAACGCAAGGTAAAACTGCCGCATATTACGGAGTCCCTGAACGCTAAAGCCTTTTCCAAATTCCGCAGCCAAACGCTCGGAGATGTACTTCAAGACCTGTTTCCCATAGGCAGCACGGTCGCTCTCACCGCAAACTTCGTATATCGACTTGCCGATGTTCCAGTATGCCGTCTCCATCGCAGCATTGACAGCAGAATACACCTGTCTCTGTGCATCAATGACATAGTCTCGAATGGAGAGATACGCCTCTTCCGACTGCTGTTCAATTGGCAAATCATCTCTTTTAACAATTTCACCCATAACAATGTCCTTTCAATTCGCTCCACAGTGTGGAGCGTTTTGGATTATCAGAACAGGTTTTGCTGACTCGTAGCATCCGGCCTGTCCTCCAGAATGTGCGTACTTGTAAAGATAGGTAGATAATAAAATGTGCTACCCCAGTATCTTTTCAAGTCCTCTAACTATTTTTTCTACATCCTCCGATGTGTTGTATTTCCCCAGTGAAACACGTATTATTCCCTTTGCGTATTCATCATTCAGATCAATCGCTTTCAGCACGTGAGATATCTCGGTGTCCTGGCTGTTGCACGCTGAGCCTGTGGAGATGCAGATTCCGAGCAAGTCCATTCTGTATAAAATCGCCTCACCATCTGCTCCCGGAAAAGAAAGACTGATAAGACCGGGTAAGATATGCAGTCCTCCGTTGCGAACAAAAGGAATATTAGTCTCTGTCAGCAGACGTAGGAACTCGTTCTCTAAATCAGTGATTTTTTCCTGTTTTCTTCAAGATGGTCGCAGTGGTTTTTCAGAGCCGCAGCCCTTCATGCCATTGAATTTGTGCGCTGATGCCGAGAGCATATCAATTCCGAGACTGTGTACATCTATATCCACATGTCCAACAGCCCGAACCGCATCAGTATGAAATAACGCACCTTTTTCATGTACTATATCGGACAGATCTTTTATAAGCTGAACCGAACCGATTTCATTATTTGCATACATCACGGAAACGAGTTTTGTTTCTTCCGTGATTTCTCTTCTCAACACAGCAGGAGAAATTTCACCTGATTTTTCAGGCTTAAGATAAACGATCCGATGCCCGAGCTTCTCCATCGCCGCGCAGGAAATGCAGAACTGCATGATGTTCAAAAGACGAGGTAAGTGAAACCGCAGAAAGATTTATAAAAAAGGGAAAGATGACGCTTGAAGAAATTGCGAAGTGTGTCCCTCTATTATCAGACGGCTTTGCGTCCGGACGAATTCCGTTTTGAATCAGGCGTCCGTCCGGATCCAGAACCGCTTCATATAAGTGGAAAGCCCGTCTGACCACACCGTTTTTTCATAGACGCCGCCGTTTGCAAGAACGGTTCTCTCACTTGCAATATTTCCTTCATCGCAGGTGACCATCACTTTCTCTACCCCATAGTCCCTGCAAAGGGCCAGCGTCTGACGGAGCATTTCCCGTGCATATCCCTTCCGTCTCTCGGCGGGCCTGACGCAATACCCGATGTGCCCGCCCCAGAGTCCCAGGACAGGGTGATTGATGTGGTGGCGAAACTCGATCACTCCCACAATCCGGTTATCCCCTGTCCGGACAGCCAGATAAATGTCCGAATCCACCAGTCCCTCGGGGCAGGTCTGTCTGCTTCGCATCCTCTCCGCGCTTTCGACCCACTGCCCGGCGCTCTCACAGTTCCGCAGCTCATAGCACCCTCCCATGTCCTCACAGGGGTCATGCTCCAGAAACTCCTGCCGGAATTTCATGATATCCTCCCCGTATTCCAGGGCAGGTCTTACCAGTCTGATTTCCTCCATATTAACCATGCCGCCTTCGTCTTTTTCTCCTGGGTGTTCCCGCCGGTCTTTCCTTCTGACTGCGAAAGGCTTCGATCTGCTCCCCGATCAGGGTGTAATCTCTCTCGAACAGCTCCTGAGAGAGCTCCGCGCTCAAAACAGGCCCGGGTATTTTTTCAAGGAGCTTCCTCTGCACAAAGAGCTTGCTCTTTTCCTTATATTCCGGCAGATGATTGCGCTTCTGGATCCGGGCCAGCTCCGGCCTCCACAGGATGCTGATTTTCCGGTTCCAGTCCATTTTCGGGTTGGGGAGTGGCTTTCTCAGAATATAAAAATCCGCCTCCCTCTCCACCGCCTCCACCGTGATGATTCCCCACCACAGGGGCAGGCGTTCTTCGATATGGGCGGCATGGCTGGTTCCGATCACCGCATAATTGTAATCGTAATAGAGATCATAGTCCCCGATCTGCCGGGCCAGTCTGGCATAGCCGTCCGCGTCGCTCTTGATCTCGATCCCGTAAAGCGCCGATTCCGTGACCATCACCGCGTCGGCCCTTGAGCGTCCCATGGTCTTTTCCTCCAGGATCCTGACCTTGCCGTAGGTCTCTTCCAGAAAATCGAACAGAGGCTCCCTGATATCCCGGTCATGCAGAAGTTCCATTTCCATTCCTCCGCGCATCCCCCTGCGCCCCTTCGTTTTCCAGGCACAGGTCTGCTGTCATATGATTTCTTTTTTATTTTATAACAACCCTCTCCAAAAGAAAACACCTGAATTTGCCGTAAGGAAAGATCCGCTGCGGGCGGAAGGACCCTCCGGGGCCTGCGTGCGCCCCAGTACGCTTCTGTCGGAGGATGATGCAAAAATGATACAACTTAGATGGAAATCTGATGGGACTCTGATGCCAGTTTGATGCCTGGATATTGTATTCTCAGAACAACGGATACCGCGCCCGGTCACGCATCTCTTTTCCCGGCAGATGCTGTCCGCCCGGCGAAATGAAAGGAAGATAAGAGGAAAGATGAAAAAACACAAAACACTTCTATGTATGATGACCGCGTTACTTGTTTTTCTCCTGCTTCCCTTTCCTGTCCATGCCAGGGAAGAGGAAAAGGAGGAGGAAGAAGCCCTTGCTCCCTACATCGTGATCTTAAGCGGAGACCCTTCTGTCGACCGTTTCCCCTTAAAGGACACCTCGGTGACCACCAACATAGACGGCATCATCGCCGAAACCCGGGTGGTACAGACCTACGCCAACGAAGGGGAAAAGCCCATAAACGCCAGCTATGTTTTCCCTGCCTCCGAGAATGTGACCATTCACGGGATGCAGATGATCATCGGCGACAACATCGTCACGGCGCAGATCCAAAAAAAGGAGGAGGCAAAGGAGACCTTCGAGACCGCCAAAAGCGAGGGAAAAAGCGCCTCCCTGCTGGAACAGCAGCGTCCCAACGTCTTTACCATGGATATCGCAAATATCATGCCCGGAGACGACGTGCGCATTGAGCTGCACTACACAGAGCTGATCGAGCCCGAGGAAAACACCTACCAGTTTGTATTCCCCACAGTGGTCGGCCCCAGATATGCCAGTCCCAAAAAGGAAAATACGGATGAATCCGACAATACCGCCGTGGAGGACGACTGGGTGGAGACGCCTTACCTGTCAGAGGGCAAAACGCCTCCCGGAAAGTACGACATCACCGTCAACCTCTCCGCAGGCGTACCCATCGCGGATATTTCCAGCACCACCCATGACATTCGTGTCACAAAAAACGGGGATTCCTCCGCGAAAATCACCCTTGAGAAATCTGACGATTACGCCGGAAACCGGGATTACATACTGGAATATAAGCTGAACGGGGACGAGATCGACTGCGGGCTTATGCTCAACACCGGGGAGGATGAAAACTACTTCATGCTGATGGTCCAGCCCCCGGAGCGGTGCGAACTGGAGGACATCCCTCCCCGGGACTATATGTTTGTGCTGGATGTCTCCGGCTCCATGTCCGGTTTCCCCCTGGATACCGCCAAGGATCTCATCAAAAATCTGGTGGCCAACCTGCGGGAAACGGATACCTTTAACCTGATGCTTTTTTCAGACGACGCGCTTCTCATGTCGTCCACTCCCATGAATGCCACGCAGGAGAACGTCAGGCTCGCCACAGATCTGATCGACGAACAGGAGGGCGGCGGCGGAACAGAGCTGGCCCCGGCCCTCGAGGCGTCCCTGCCCTATCTGGGGAAGGAAAAGAGCGCCCACAGCGTGGTCATCATCACCGACGGCTATATCTCCGGAGAAAGGGAAATTTTCAACATCATAGACGAAAACCTGGATCGGGTGAGCTTTTTTTCCTTCGGGATCGGAACCGCAGTCAACCGATACCTCATCGACGGCATTGCAAAGGCCGGCATCGGCGAATCCTTCGTGGTGACAGACTCCGATGAAGCCGTTGAAACCGCAGAGCGCTTCCGCACCTACATCGAGTCCCCGGTTCTGACAGATATCCAGGTCAGCTTCGACGGGTTCGATACCTACCACGTGGAGCCCCAGAAGCTCCCCACCCTCTTTGCCCAGAGACCCATCGTGGTATACGGAAAATGGCGGGGTGAGCTGACCGGAGCAGTCAAAATCACCGGAAACAACGGCAGTCAGAAATTTGTAAAGGAGATTCCCGTAGACCAGATTAAGCCCCTGAAGGACAACGAGGCGATCCGCTATCTGTGGGCCCGCAAGAGAATCGAACGCCTGACAGACTACGGTATCAACGAAAACGATCCCGACATAAAGTACCAGATCACACAGATTGGTCTGAAATACAGCATCATGACGCCTTATACCTCCTTTGTGGCCGTGGTGGATACCATCCGCAATCCACAGGCCCAGAGCACGGACGTAAACCAGCCGCTGCCCCTTCCTCTGCAGGTTTCCGATCTGGCGGTGGGCGGTTACCGCATCGGCTGCGAGCCCGGAGAGCTGATCCTGATCATGTCGGCCGCACTGGCGCTGGTTCTGACATGGGTGCGGAGAATGCGCCGGAGAAAAACCTGTCTGCAAACCTCCAACCCTTAATTGAAGTGAGGTATGAAAATGAGTTTTTCCACCCTGAAAAATCTGATAAAGCAATATGGCCTTTTTTATCTGATCACTCTGATCATTCTGGCCGGCCTTAAGCTGTTTTACAAAGCGGCCGGCAGCGACGATCTGAAATGGCTCCTCTCACCCACCGCCTGGTGGGTGAGCGCTTTAAGCGGGATTGCCTTTGAGAATGTCCCCGGCGTAGGATATGTCAGCCACAGCCTTCGCTTTATCATCGCCAGATCCTGCAGCGGCTTTCAGTTTATGATCATCACCGCCGCCGCGCTGATTTTTTCCTTTTTCCACCGGGCCATGTCCGCCAGGAGAGCGTCCTGCGGAAAACTTCGAAGACTGGCGGATGGTCTGGGCTGGATCGCTGTCGGCTTTTCGGTCTCCTTTATATTAACCATTATGGTCAATGGATTGCGGATCCTCTTATCCATCCGGCTTCCTCTTTTTCTGGAGCAGTCCCCCTTCTTCCGGGAGAGAAACATCCCCGGCGGATGGCTCACCCCGGACAGACTCCATACGCTGATCGGCGTCGGAGTATACTTTACCTCCCTGCTGGCGATCTGCCGCCTGATGGATGCTCTGACCCTGAAGCTCTTTCGCTCCCCTGTCCAGGAACAGACCTCCTTTGGAAGAAAAGCGGGTCTGCTTCAGGATTTCCTTCGTCTTCTCCAGCCCGTTTTCTGGTATTTTTTCTTCGTTCTGGGCATCCCGGTTCTGAGCAGACCGTGGAGAAACGAGTCCGGGGCGTTCGCTGACTATACGGCGCTGGTGCTGTCTGTCTGCGGTGCGGCGCTGGCCCTCTTCTTCCTTGCGGATACGATGAAAAGAAGGATCAGAAACCACAGAATTCCATGATCATATTTCCCGCACGGTTTTACCCAAAATATCCAGCAAACCTTTTCTGCATATGGTATCCTGTATTTACAGCGCTGTAAGAAACCTGAAAGGAGCCGGCCTGCATGGGGAAAATCGAACTGCTGAAAGACGCTCTCACTTATATGGAAAATCATCCGGAGCAGGAGATCACAACGGAGGATGTGGCCAGAAACTGCTATTGCTCCCGGTCAACTCTGGAAAAGCTCTTTCGATGCGTGAATCACATAAGCGTTCACGATTATCTTGTCCGCAGACAGACACGGTATTCGGAGCTTTATCCACGGCTTCTCGGCCCTCTGGAGAATGGAGATGCATATATGAAAGGAAGAAATAACGTAGACATCAGCGAATTGTATGATTTGTTTTCGGAGAGAAAAAACTGTTTTTTTGTGTGCTGCGACATCAAAAACCTTCACCCTGTCAACGAGATTTCCCGCAGGGCGGGGGATCTGGCAATCCTGGAAACCCTGCGCAGATTAAACGACGCCGCCGGAGCGCAGGACATGGTTTTTCGTATCGGAGGGGATGAATTCGCACTGCTTACCAATCGGGAGGATCGCAGCTACGCGGAGGAAATCGCCCGTAAGCTCCTGTCTGAAAACGGAACCGGCTTTGAATATGAAGGAAAGCAGTTTCCCTTAAGCCTCCACGTCAGCATCGTGGAGCCGGAGGCCAGAACCGTAAAGTACGACGAGCTCTTTACCAGACTGCACACGGCGATCCGGGACTGTAAATAGCAGGCAGGGGAATATCCTTCCCCTGCCCCACTTTTTTATACAAGGATGTCTGGCGGCGCCTGGCATCCGTTCTCAAATCTACAGCACACTCTCCCGGAACTTCTCCACCTCCTCCAGGTACTTCTGCCCCAGAGGACTGATGGCCACTCCTTTTCTTTTCAGGTAACCAATGGTCATGACCTGGTCGGATTTGAGCCTGACCGCACAGTAATCGGAACCGTTCAGGCTCTCGCAGATGATCCCGGAACAGAGGATAAATCCGTTGAGTCCCACCATGAGATTCAGGACCGTGGCCCTGTCATCGACCTTGATCAGACGCCTGTATGCGTAGGTGCTCAGCACCTCCTCCGAAAAGTAAAAGGAATTGTTCACCCCCTGGTCGAAGGAAAGGCAGGGATACTCGTCCAGCTCCTCCATGGCGATTTCGCTCCTTCCCGCAAGGGGATGCCCCTTCCACATATACACATAGATGCCGCACTGCAAAATATCGTGAAACTCCACCTCCGACTCCTGAAAGAGCTTGGTCAGCACAGCCCGGTTGAAATCGTTCACATAGAGAATCCCGATCTCACTTCTGAAATTTTTCACATCCTCAATGACCTCATAGGTCCTGGTCTCATGAGCCGCAAACTCGTACTCGTCCATACCGAACTGCTTTACCAGCTCCACGAAGGCCTTAACCGCAAAGGTATAATGCTGCATGGAAACGCTGAACTTTTTCCTGCTGTTGCGCTTTTCAATATACCGGTCCTCCACCAGCCGGTACTGCTCCACCACCTGTCTGGCGTAGCCTAAAAACTCCTCCCCCTCCGGCGTGATCCTAACCCCCCTGTTGCTTCTGTTAAAAAGGGTGATGCCGATCTCCTCCTCCAGCTCCTTCACCGCCTGGGAGAGGCTGGGCTGGGCGATAAAAAGGGTTCTGGCGGCTTCATTCATGGAGTGGGTGTCCGCCACCGCAAGCACATAGCGCAGTTGTGTCAGTGTCATGGTATTTTCCTTATTATACTGATTTTATTCGAAAGGAATAACGGCTCCGTCATAGGTCTGGTTTATGTAATTCTTAATATCGTCAGACTTGAGCACATCCACCAGCGCCTTAATCTTAGCGGAATTTTCGTTCCCTTCCTTCACGGCGATCACGTTCACATAGGTTCTTGCGGCCTCCGAATCAGAGCTCTCGTAAGCGATGGCATCCCTGGCTACGGAAAAACCCGCCTCCAGCGCATAGTTTCCGTTCAGCACCACAAAGGCGACCTCCTCCACCACTCTGGGTACCTGCGCGGCCTCCAACTCCACGATCTCAAGGTTGTGGGGGTTCTCCGCAATATCGTTCACTGTCGCGCTTAAGCCTGCCCCGTCCTTTAAAGTGATCAGTCCGTTATCCTGCAATAACAAAAGCGCTCTGGCCTCGTTGGTGGTGTCGTTTGGCACCGCGATGCTGTCTCCGTCCGCCACCTCGGAAAGACTTCCTCTGGTACCGGGATAGATCCCGAAGGGCTCATAGTGGATGCCGCCTGCGTTGACCAGATGAGTTCCCTTTTCCTCGTTGAAGCTGTCAAGATAAGGGATATGCTGGAAATAGTTGGCGTCGAACTCGCCGCTCTCCACCACCTCGTTGGGCTGTACATAATCGTCAAAAACCGTTACCTGCAAATCATAACCCTGCTCCGTCAGAAGCGCTTTGGCCTGTTCAAGCACCTCCGCATGGGGCGTGGCGGACGCCGCCACTTTGATTACCTTATCGTTACCGCCGCCCGCGCCGCAGCCGCAAAGGGCCGCCACCGCAAAGGCTCCTGTGAGCAATACTGCCAGAAATTTTTTCATGATGTTATCCTCCTCATTGAAGTTGCGCTGCTGCCTGTTTCTGTTTCAGACAGCTGCTTTTTGTCTTTCTTTTGTTCAAGTACAGAGTATAGCATCAATGGGGGGCTTTGTACAATATCTAAAAAATTTTACTGGTTATAGGCTGTTCCTATCGCTATCCCTGCAATGGTAAGATTATCCGCCTCGGGATGCTCCTGAATCAGTTGGAGGATACGCTCCTCCACCACATTCCTGACGGCGTCTCCCATGGTCATGGTTTCCAGGTTTTTTCGTATCTCTGCCACGAAAAGGGGATAATCCGAGAGTGTCCGGCATTTTCGCATAAGCTCCGGGTTTTGCCCCTGAGTAATGAGGCGTCGGAATCAGGATGCGCCTGCGGACGCTTAAATCCACATTTCCAGGAAGTTTTTTATACAGATCGGCAAAATAGAACAATCCTCTCAGAGCCATGTTGGGGTTCCAGCGTGTTGACTGTAAGATCGTCCTCGTTGGCATACGCTGTATCGTTCAGCGCATTGTAAAACTCCAACAGCCATTTTCTGTCGCCAAAGAGCATTCAGAACATAATAGCCAGTACGCCCCTGCCGCCCTGTATGCCGCTCCCCAGGGCAATGCTCCGGCTTCCGGTCAGCAATGGCGATTTACGCCGTTCTGGTGCAGGGTATCGCGGCGGGCGGCGACCTGATGGGGGCCATCTGGATCTGCGCGGGGTACACGGTGCTGCTGTGTTTCGTCCTCTTCAAGACCGGGAGCCTCTCGAAATCCATATGGGGCGCTCACTAAA
>CANOVJ010000002.1 GCA_947570615.1 uncultured Lachnospiraceae bacterium | reverse complement strand
CTGTGCGGCGGCGTGTGCGCGCTGATGCAGGCGGGCTTTGAGACCCTCACCGAGGCCGGGTACGATCCCAGGAACGCTTACTTTGAGTGTATCCACGAGATGAAGCTGATCGTAGACCTGATCTATCAGTCGGGCTTCGAAGGCATGAGATATTCCATCTCCAACACGGCGGAGTACGGCGACTATATCACCGGTCCCAAGATCATCACCGACGAGACCAAAAAGACTATGAAGAAGATCCTGAAGGACATTCAGGACGGCAGCTTTGCCAAGGACTTTTTGCTTGATATGTCAGCGGCAGGCGGACAGGCTCACTTCAAGGCCATGAGAAAGCTGGCCGCAGAGCATCCCGCAGAGCAGGTGGGCAAGGAGATCCGCAAGCTCTACAGCTGGAACAATGAGAGCGATAAGCTGATCAACAATTAATCCGGATCAGCAGAATCAGCATACAGGCGTGTCAACAGGCGTGACCACGTGGGAGGAAGCCTCATAAGAATGGAGAGTTCTTGTGCAGGCTTCTTTCTTATAACGGACGGCAGAAATTCTGCTGTATGCTGAAATTCTGAAGCAATTCTGAAGCTATACAGTGAACCATTTTTGCAGGGGCCTGAGGAGAAATGGCAGATTTAATCGTTATATGCGGGCCGCAGGCCGTAGGGAAGATGACGGTTGCAGAGAGCCTGAGGGATAAAATAAAGTATAATCTGATGCTGAACCATGACAGTATAGAAATCTCAGACAGGATATTCGGCTTCTCGACACCGGCCCAGCGGGAATTCAATACAGTTTTCAGGGAAAAGGCGTTTGAGCTGGCGGTAAAGTATCATGTGAATCTGGTGTTTACCTATGTCTGTGCGTTTGAAATGCCAGAGGAGCGGGAATATTTAACCGGATTGGCGGATATGTTTCAGGCTGAGGGAGGAAATTTCTATTTCGTGGAACTGAGCGCGGAGCTTGAGACCAGACTTGCCAGAAATGTATCGCCCCATCGAATGGAAAGAAAGGTCTCAAAAAGAGACGTTGAGTGGAGCAGATCGAACCTTTTGGCCAGCGCGGAAAAACACAGGCTTAATACGTATAAAAATGAGTTCTGGTTTAAAAATCATATTAAAATTGATAACACAAATCTTAAACCGGATGAGGTCGCCGATATAATTATTGAAAAGTTCGCACTTGTGGCTTGTGATAAGGAAGAGAGGGAATATCGGTTTGGAATATAAATGTTTCGAAAAATATGCCGGTGTCCGGAGAAGAGTATCCGTATTATGGGAATGTATCTGAACAGCAGAGCCCCCTATGAGATGTACAGAAAAATAATACAGAACCCTTATTTCATTGATAAATCCTTATTATTGTCAGAGTTGATTCCTTTGCTGGGAAGTGTAAACTGCTATTGCTGTATCACAAGGCCGCGCCGATTTGGCAGAACTGTAATGGCCAGCATGGTAGGAGCATTTTTCGGAAAAACAGACAGAACAGACAGATCATAAATTCCTGTTTGTGCTCGATGAATGGGACGCCGTTTTTCATATGCCATTTATATCCCGGGAAAACCAGCAGGAATACCTCTTATTTTTAAAGTGGCTGCTCAAGGATCAACCCCTATGTTGAATTTACCTATATGACAGGAGTCCTTCCGATCGCAAAATATTCCAGCGGCTCCGAATTGAATATGTTTTCCGAATACGATATGTTAATATCGGAGAAATTCAGCGAATACTTCGGTTTTTCCGATGCAGAGGTGGAACGTCTTTATGAGATATATCAAAAGCGGGTTAATTCTCCCGCATTCAGCCGTGAAGATCTTCGGATCTGGTACAGATACCGGGTGGAACGGGAGGAAAAAGCCGGAAAGGGATTCGTAGATTTCATCTTTTACCCCAGGCGCAGAAAGGAAGACGCTATTATTCTTGAATTAAAGGTTGACAGTACGCCGGAAGAAGCCGTTGACCAGATTAAGAACAGGGATTACGTCCTGCGTTTTCAGGGGAAGTTGGGAGAAGAATCGGAATATACCGGTCGAATACTGGCTGTGGGTATCAGTTATACTAAGAAAACGAAAGAACACAGGTGCAAAATCGAAATATTGAAACGATAAATTGAGGGGCAGTGAGAACTGCCCCTGTCTGTCTCATTTCAAGTCAAGTATAATTTCGCTTCCAATTCTAAAATGTCCAACAATATTTCCTTCTTGGAATCAGGACAGTCATGGTAAATTTCCATCATTTTCAACGGGACCGGATATTCGGGAGAAATTCCTTTTAAAAGATAATCAAGGCTGATCCCCAATATTTCGCTGACCTTAATCAAATTTTCAACGGAAAGTCCTGTGATTCCGCGTTCGGCTTCGCTGTAATGCTTAATGGATATATCAATTTTTTCTGCAAGCTGCTCCTGCGTAAGATGCCGGAGCTTCCGCTGAAGCTTTAAACGCTGTCCCATAGCCTTCTTATAATCATCCATGAACCGACACATCTACTGCGTTTTGGACGGATATGGTTGACATTTATTCCGGGGGCAATCCGGGATATACGGTTCCTGTTTATAAAGTGGATAAATGTAATGTAATAAGAGCGTCTGTCTTTGACAGAGAGGGACAATGTCTGGATACAATAACTGGAACGTATTTTATCGGATTCCAGAACAAATCAGGTTATGATGGGATATATACTGCCTCAATTGTGACGGATCCGGATAATCTTTTTGGATATGAGAACGGAATTTATGTTACCGGAGAGGCTTTTGACAGATTAAAAAAAGAAATTGGAAGTTCTCAGTGGGAGGAATATCCTTATGCTCCTTACTGGTGGTGGTGGACCTCAAATTATAGTTATAGAGGATTTGACTGGGAAAGACCCGCGAACGTGACTATCTTCGATGAAAACCGAAAAATTATGCTTTCGGATTTTTGCGGTATTAGAATACAGGGTGGCGGAAGCAGGGGAAAGCTTCCCAAAAGCCTCGGCTGTTATGCGAGAGAAATATATGGCAGAAACGACGAATTTCAGACAGATTTGTTTCGGATCAATCAGTATCCCCATAAATTTGTTTTTTTCTCCGGCGGAGATGACAATGTATTTAAATTGAAAGATTATATGGCCAATACGATGGAGCAGGGGCTTGCATTTGCTACCATGGATTTCATTCCATGTGCAGTTTTTCTGAACGGAGAGTATTGGGGAATATACTATGTAACAGAAAATTACAATAGTGATTATATCAGCGACCATTATCATGTGAAAGAAGATAATGTGATAATGGACAAAAGCGGCGAACTGGCGGAAGGAACGGAGGAAGACGCAGATCTTTTTCAGGAGGCAATGTAGTATATTGCTTTCAATGATATGTCACTTGAAGAAAATTACAAGCAGGCGTGTAAGCTGATTGATATAGAAAGTTACATAGACTATTACGCGGCGCAGATTTATATTGCAAGATATAATGACTGGCCAGCAACAAATATTGCGGTGTGGAGAACCAGAAAGAATGACGGTTCACATTATGGAGACTGCAGATGGCGGTGGATGCTTTTCGATGTAAATTCCGGTGGTTTGTCTGCCGACCAGACAGATGCAGATACACTTCTGGATACGCTTATGGATGATCGTGTTTTTTATTCCCTGTATCTGAACCAGGAATTTCGAGTCAGATTTGCTAAAAGGTTGCTATATATTGGCAGAGAGATTTTTAACGAAGAAAACTGCCGGATTTTTCTGGATAACTATTCTGAGACGATGAGAGAGCCGATTGCTCAGAGCAACCTTCGTTTCTATAATGAGGAAAAAAGAGATTTGTTTGATGATAATGTTAAGAATACAGGGCTGTTTTTTGAGAAAAGATATGAGGTTGTATGGAATTTTATGGTAAATAACATGGGGGAAGCCTGGCTGGAGGAAAATGGAATACAGAAATGAACTGAAATTTGTGGTATCTGATCCGGAGATGGAGAAAATCAGGCACAGACTTCTTCCGGTTATGGAACAGGACATGCATCAGGGGGAATCCGGATATACCATAAGAAGCGTTTACTTTGACGATATATACGATTCCTGTCTGTCTGAAAATGAAGCGGGAACAGATTACAGAAAGAAATATCGGATCAGGATTTATAACGGTGATTCCGCTTTTATACGTCTGGAAAAGAAAATCAAGTATCATGGAATGACGCAGAAAATTACACAAAGACTGAGCAGAGAGGAAGCCGATCTGCTCTTAGAGGCTGATCCTGAAAAACTATCTGAAATCATTTTGCCTGAGACAAATCATCTCATCAGGAACGTATACTGTGAAATGATTCGGAAAAAACTTTCTCCGAAATGTATCGTGGAATATGAACGTTTCGCTTTCGTGGAAAGCAGGGGGAATGTTAGAATAACCTTTGACCGGAATATAGCGGGTAGCAGACAGGTTGAAGGATTTTATGACTCTGAGATTGATTTTTTCCCGGTTATGCCGGCTGGCCTTCATATACTGGAGATTAAATATGATGAGCTATTGCCCCATTATATTCTGCAGGCGATTGATACAGGACATTTAAGAAGACAGTCATATTCAAAATACTGCGCAGTAAGAAAAATTACAGGATAAGGAAGGGAAGATACGAATGGGATTTAACGATGTAATAAAAAGATCAGTGCTGGAGGGGTTTAATTCTGCAGATATTTCAACTGTGAAGGTAGTTGTAACACTGGGGATATGTTTTCTGATTGCGGCGTATACTTATTTTGTATACAGATATGTTACGAGAACCACCTTTTACGACAGAAATTTTAATGTTGCCATGGCGGTAATATCTCTTGTCGTGACCGGGATTATCATAGCCATGCAGTCAAGCCTGGTCATTTCTCTTGGAATGGTGGGAGCATTGTCCATAGTGCGTTTCAGAACAGCCATAAAAGAACCGTTGGATTTGCTGTTTCTGTTCTGGTCAATAGGAAGCGGGATCATGTGCGGAGCAGGATTATACGAGTTGGCCATGGTCATCGCGCTGGCCGTAACAGTGGGAATTCTGCTGTTTCAAATGATACCAATATGCGTAAGCCCCTATCTGGTGGTTATAAATGCCAGGAATAAAGACGCTGAGTCCTATATCATCCCAATTTTGAAGAGATATTCTCCCCGTTACAGAATTGATTCCAAAAACGTACGTCAGTCCGGCGTAGACCTGATTGTGGAGATCAGAAGTAAAAACAGCAGTATGCTGGTTGATGAATTATCATCCATTGAAGGGATAACTTCAGTATCCCTTTTGTACCATGACTCCCCTGTTAAAAACTGAATAATTATTGTGCGGAGGATTTTGCAGACCGATTTTGGTACTGCAGAATCCTTTTTGATCAATAAGCTGACTCGCGGAGCGTGGCAGCGTTTGATGCACAGGAACATATAAACAGCACGGCCTTCTGTGCGAATAAAAGGTTGAAATATTTGTTGACAGAGGATAACGAATCAGATATAAACAGAAAAAAGAGAAAGGCGGCGAAAGAAAACCATGCGATTGGGAGAAGTCAGTTTATTAACCAATGACGTTGTCAGACTGGCCGATTTTTATAAGACTCTGCTTGAGACAGATAATGGCAGTCAGGATCCGGTACATCAGACAATCATTGCGGAAGAGACGATGCTCACAATTTATAACGACGGTTCCCTGAAGAACAATAACAATCAGAACATGTGTCTGGCGTTTACTGTGGACGATATGGAAAAGGAATATGAGAAGGTTCTGGCAATGGAGGCAGAGATCATTGAAAAGCCCGCCAGACGGCCGTGGGGAGCCATCAACATGAGCTTTTATGATCCCGATCGGAATGTCATATATCTGAGGTGTTTTCCGGCAGATCATTAACTGGACTCCTTCTCAAACTCCCTGCAATATGCGATCAGCTCCTGCGCCGCGCCCGAAGCGGGCTCCTTTGCGGGATAAGCAAACCCGATCTGCCTTGGGGGAATCTTATGCCCCAGCTTCAGCTCCAGGAGCGTCTCCTCCTTTAGATCCCTTTCCACGAAATCCCGGATCACGCAGGCGATCCCCAGGCCTGCCCGGGCAAACTCGATGGAAAGATCCATATTGTTAACCTCAATCACATTCTCAGGGACGAGCTGACGCTGGGTCAGAAAGGCGTCCACATGCCTGCGGGATATGTTTTCCCGGTTCAGCAGGATGAAGGAGGCCTGTGTCAGTATCTCCGTTAAAAAGGTCTCATGATTCTGAGATTTTCCTTTATATCTCTCTGAAAAAGGGGCAAGGAAGGCGTCTGTGGCCACGAAAATATCCTCGATGGTCCTTAAGGGAAAATATAAGACCCCCTGGCTTTTTTCGGAGGATTTGCCCGTAGGGATCCCCACCAGACCAAGGTCGATACGGCCTTCCTGCAACAGCGCCAGCGTGTCCAGGGTAGACTGGCAGGAGATCGTGATTTTGATACTGGGGTTTTCCTCCATAAAGCCTTTCATCACGGGGAGCAGAATATACTTACAGAGCATGGTGCTCACCCCGATGGAGAGATGGCGCACCCAGCCGGAGACGGAAAGCCTCAGCTGCTCTTCGCCGGATTTCAGGGTATGAAAGGCCTGCGCCACGTGACGGTAGAGGAGCTCGCCTTCGCGGGTGAGTCTGACGCCTCTGGAGGAACGGTGAAAAAGCGTCGTCTCCAAAGTCTCCTCCAGTCTGGAGATGGCCTTGCTGACGGCTGGCTGGGTGATATAAAGCTTTTTGGCCGCCAGTGAAAAATTGCGGCATCCGGCCACTTCATAAAATACCTGATACAGGTTCAGATTCTGCTCCATGAGGTTCCTCCCGATTTTCAATAACTGAATGTAATTATAATCTTATTATATCATAACTGCAAGTTATGAAAAACATGAACAGATACTATTTTTCAGAATGGAAAATCTGTGTTAGAATGTGAAACAGAACAGAAGGAGGGAAACAATATGGGAATGACAATGACGCAGAAAATACTGGCGGCACACGCCGCTCTTCCCGCTGTGGAGGCGGGCCAGCTCATCGAGGCGGATCTGGATCTCGTGCTGGGAAACGATATTACCAGTCCCGTGGCCATTAAGGAAATGGAAAAAATGAAGGTGGAGGGCGTTTTTGATAAGGATAAGATCGCTCTCGTGCCGGATCACTTTGTGCCCAACAAGGACATTAAATCGGCGGAGCACTGCAAGTGTGTGCGGGAGTTTGCCCGGCGCAATGAGATCACCAACTATTTTGAGGTGGGAGAGATGGGCATCGAGCACGCCCTTCTCCCGGAAAAAGGCCTGACGGTTGCGGGGGACGTGATCATCGGGGCGGATTCCCACACCTGTACCTACGGGGCGCTGGGGGCTTTTTCCACAGGGGTTGGCAGTACGGACATGGCGGCCGGTATGGCCACCGGAAAGGCATGGTTCAAGGTGCCTGCGGCCATCCGGTTTAACATTGTGGGCAAGCCTGCCAGGTGGGTGAGCGGCAAGGACGTGATCCTTCATATCATCGGCATGATCGGTGTGGACGGCGCTCTGTATAAATCCATGGAATTTGTGGGGGAGGGCATCAGAAACCTGTCCATGGACGACCGCTTCACCATCGCCAATATGGCGATCGAGGCGGGAGGCAAGAACGGAATCTTCCCGGTGGACGATCTGGCCATCGCCTACATGAAGGAGCATTCCGAAAGGCCTTACACGATTTATGAGGCGGATGCGGACGCGGTCTATGATGCGGAATACACCATCGACTTAAGCCGGCTCCGGCCTACCATCGCGTTCCCCCATCTGCCTGAGAACACCAGAACCATCGACGAGATCACGGAGGATATCCCCATCGATCAGGTGGTGATCGGTTCCTGCACCAACGGGCGTATCGACGATATGCGCATCGCCGCACAGGTGCTTAAGGGACGGCATGTGGCTCCCGGCATACGCTGTATCGTGATTCCCGCCACCCAGTCCATTTATCTCAGGGCCATGGAGGAGGGGCTTCTGAAAACCTTTATTGAGGCAGGCGCTGTGGTGAGCACGCCCACCTGCGGTCCCTGCCTGGGCGGTTATATGGGCATCCTTGCAGAGGGAGAGCGCTGTGTCTCCACCACCAACCGTAACTTCGTGGGACGGATGGGACATGTGAAATCCGAGATCTATCTGGCCAGCCCGGCCGTGGCCGCGGCCAGCGCCATAACGGGACGGATTTCCGGGCCCGATCAGCTAAAGGCCGTGTAAAAGCGCATACTTTGTCCCGAAAGGAACAGATTATCCGATGGAGAATCCCCCATGGGAAGAATTTCCCATGGGAAAGACAGGCAGCGTGTCTGCTGATTCGGATGCAGACATGCGGAAAGGAATGAGATTTCAATGAAAGCAGCAAAAGGAACCGTTTTTAAATATGGGGACAACGTGGATACGGACGTGATTATCCCCGCAAGGTACTTAAATTCCTCCGACCCGGCAGAGCTGGCGGGCCACTGTATGGAGGATATCGACAGGGATTTCATTAAGAAGGTGAAAAAGGGGGATATCATCGTGGCCGACAAAAATTTCGGTTGCGGCTCCTCCAGGGAACACGCACCCATCGCCATCAAGGCGGCGGGGGTAAGCTGCGTCATAGCGCAGACCTTCGCGAGGATTTTTTACAGGAACGCCATCAATATCGGGCTTCCCATCATCGAGTGCC
The DNA here is from genome assembly GCA_947570615.1 of uncultured Lachnospiraceae bacterium. Taxonomy (GTDB): domain Bacteria; phylum Bacillota; class Clostridia; order Lachnospirales; family Lachnospiraceae; genus Suilimivivens. The sequence continues at coordinate 131,176 of CANOVJ010000002.1, read as the reverse complement.
CCGAGGCCTCGAAGGGGATCGAGGCGGGGGACGAGGTCAGCGTGGACTTTGATTCCGGCGTCATCCGCAATATCACGAAGGGGACGCAGTTTAAAGGACAGGCATTTCCGGAATTCATGCAGCGGATTATTGCGGCGGAGGGGCTTGTGAACTACATTAATCAGAAATAAAGAGAGCGGGGAATTGTTTCGCGGATGTATCTTCGGTGAAATAATTCCCTGAAAGTTTTTCAGGGAAGTTCTTTCTTTTAATAAAAAAATGTAGTAAAATAACAGAAGTATGCAAAAACAGGAGGAGGAACTTTTTAAAATGAGCAAAAAGACAACGCCTGAAGCAGGTACAGAGCAGAAGGTTCAGACAAGATATGACCGCAGGATGGAAGCCAGAAGGCTGCAGAAAGAACAGGACGCCAGGCAGGAGAGGATGACCAGAATCATCGGCTCCGCAGTGGGGCTTCTTGTGGTGGCTGCGCTGGTGATCTCCGTGGCGGTTTCCATTGCCGGCAGATTGTCCGTCACCCGCGGAACCTATGTGAAGATAGGGGATCATGCCGTTTCCAGACTGGAGTATGACTATTATTTCAACTCTGCCGTGGGAACCTACGGCGCGTATATGGGGATTGACGCTTCCATGGATCTGGCGTCCCAGCCTTACTCGGAGAATTTAAGCGTCAAGGATCTGTTCGACCAGATGGCCGTGGACCAGCTCCGTCAGGTAAAGGCGCTCACGGACGCCGCCGCCGAGAACGGCTTTACCTTTGACGAGGACACAGACTACGCCACATTTCAGGACAACTTTAAGGAATCTGCTTCCGAGGCGGGAATGACGGTGAAGGAATACTATAAGCAGAATTTCGGCGACTATGCAACTGAGAAGAACATGGAGCCCATCATCAGGGACAACCTGCTCTCAGGCGCTTACTATAACAAAATGACAGAGGATAACGCGCCCACAGAGGAGGAGATCACCGCATATTACGAGGAAAACCGGATGGAATATGACCGGGTGGACTACAGGAGCTTTTTCTTTAAGGCCGATCTGGAGGAGGACGCTTCCGAGGAGGAGATCAGCGCCGCAATGGAGGAGCTTGAGAAAAAGGCCAACGCCATGGCGGATCAGCGCAAAGAGGGTGAGGATTTTGAAAAGCTCTGCCTTGCCTACGCTTCTGAGGAGGACAAGGCCAATTATGAGGAGTCCGGGGATAAGGAAAAGGATTACAGCCTCGCCGAGGGACGTCATCACACCGGCTCTTCCTCTGTTTTTTCCGACTGGCTCTTTGAGGATGAGCGTAAGGAGGGCGATATCACTGTTTTGAAGGATGAGGACTCCCACCGGTATTATGTGGTGGAATTTATAAATAGATATTTCGATGAGGCCGACAGGGAAACCATCTCGAATACCCTTGCAGGTGAGAAAGCCGGCGAACAGGTAGCGGCCCTGATGGAAAATTATGTGATCGATGATGTGAAGGGGGAGCTGACTTTTCTGACGATTGAGCCCCAGGAGGACGCGGAGGAGGACGGAACCGAAGACGGCGCTGATGCAGGTGAGGCGCAGGAGGAAGCCACAACGGATCAGTAAACCGGAAAGGTGTAAATCGTCTTCTGATAAAGGCGGATCCGGACGCAGAAGATCAGGCGGAAAGCACAATGCTTTCCGCCTGTTGTTACAATAAGCCGGCTCGCGGAGCGTGACAGCGTTTGTTATCCCTGAAACGCCTTTGTGAAGGAGCCTGCGGAGGAAACCGGCTCATGATTCTGAAGGAGATGTCCCACGTCGCCGATGGCCTGAACCCGGAAATAAGCCTCGTTGCTCCAGCGCTCCTCACTGGAAAGGATGGTGAGGGAGGTGGTGGGCAGAAAGAATCCCTGGGTCAGCGCCGGGAAGGAGATATTCAGAAGGTGGGAGAGCACCAGGCAGGTAATTCCCAGATGACAGAAGATCACGATCACGGGTTCCGTGGGATCGTCCGGCTGATCGTCCAGGCAGCCGGGATTGCCGGGGGATACGGTGTGGGCGATGAAGCGCTCCTGCGCCTTCGGCATGCGGTAGATCATTCCATCCCGCTCATAGCCGTAGGAGGCCAGAAGATGGTCAAAGTTTTCACATACCTCGCGGTAGGCTTTTTCGATCTCCGGATTCTGTTTTATGACCTGCGCCTGCGTCCAGTTCTGCGCATCCGGCAGGAAGGGATCCTGACTCCAGTAGGAGGGGACAAAATCCCAGGGGATTCCCTTTTTCCCAAGCACCGGATCCTCAATGTCATAGGCAAATTCCTTCATCCAGTCCAGGGTCACTGCCGTCCGGTTCATTTTTTGCAGGGTAAAGGAAGCAGTATCCCGGGCCCGTCCGAGAGGAGAGCAGTAGAAATCGCTCACCCGCCATCTGCTCAGCCGCTCTGAGAGAAGCTCTGCCTCCCGCCAGCCCTTTTCCGTTAACGAGTCATGGACATAATCTGGTTCGCCATGACGGACAAATACAATTCTCATATTCTTACACTCCTTTTCCGTACAGTAAGCTGGCACGCGAAGCGCGGCAGCGTTTGTTTACATGAGGATGCCCGGCGCAGCCTTACATCCGTCGTCTGTTAATTTTATAATGAATTGCAAAAGATTTCAATGTCATTTTGCTTGATACATATGTTCGGGTGTGCTAAAATATTTCTATGGAAAAAATAAAAAAGGATGCGATCCTGTTATGTGGAATTCTGGCCGGAGCATGTCTGCTGTGGCTGATTCCTTTCTTCATAAATAATTTAAATCGCGATACGCCCGCATATGTCCTGATCAGTCAGGACGGGCGGGAGATTGCCTCTTATCCCCTTGGGGAGGATCAGACCGTGAATATTCCCTGGGGGGACGCCTTTTCCACACAGGAGAACCCTTCCCTGGAGGAAATCCTCTCCGAAGAGGAGGGCGGCTACAATCTGCTTCTGATCGAAAACGGGCAGGCCAGCGTCACCGACGCGGACTGTCCCGACCAGCTCTGCGTAAGACAAAGGAGCATCAGCCGAAACGGGGAGAGCATTATCTGTCTTCCCCACAGACTGGTGATCCGGATTCAGGCCGGGGAGGAAAGTGATCTGGATGCCATCACCTACTGAAAAACAACACACGACAGGCTCTGCCAGGGTCACCTGTATGGGGCTTTTGCTGGCCCTGGCCCTGATTCTGTCCTATATTGAGGTTCTGATCCCCTTTCAGCCGGGAATTCCCGGAATTAAGCTGGGACTGGCCAATCTGGCGGTGGTTTTGTGTCTCTTCCTGCTGGGGTGGCGGGAGGTACTGCTTCTGACCGTCACCAGGGCGGTTCTCAGCGGATTTCTGTTCGGGAGCCTTTTCATGATTCTCTATTCCCTGACGGGAGCCCTGGTGAGCGCGCTTGTGATGATTTTTTTAAAGCGGACGCAGGCCTTCCATCTTCCTGTAATCAGCGCCGCGGGGGGCGTTTCCCACAACCTGGGCCAGCTCCTGGTGGCGGTGTTCGCGGTGGATACTTATGGCGTCCTCTATTATGCGCCGGTGCTGATCGCTGCCGGACTGGCCACGGGGATTCTGATCGGCGTCATATCGTCCCTGGTGCTGCCATATATCAGAAATATTTATGAAAAGGCGTTATAATTTAAAGATGTGAGCTGACGCGCAAAAGGAGAGAGAATATGATTGCTTTCGTAAATGGGATAATAGATGACATTACGGATGAAAATGTGGTTGTGGATGTGGGGAATGTGGGAGTCAACGTCCGGATTTCCACGGGAACGGCGGCGCGTCTGCCCGGCGTTGGGGGGAAGGTGCGGCTTTACACCTTTACCCAGGTCAGGGAGGATGCCTTTAGTCTGTATGGTTTCCTCTCCCGGGATGATCTGGAGATCTTTAAGAGGCTGATCGCTGTAAACGGTATCGGGCCGAAGGCAGGTCTGGCCATTCTCTCGGTGATGAGCGCGGACGATCTTCGTTTTGCCGTTCTCTCCGGGGACAGCGCCGCCATCGCCCGCGCTCCCGGTATCGGCAAAAAGACGGCTGAGAGAGTCATCCTTGATCTGAAGGATAAGATTTCCCCTGAGGACACTCTGGTTCACAGGCAGATGCAGCAGACGCAGGCCGCACCGGAAGCCTCCCCGGGCAACGACAAAGCCCGCAATGAGGCGGTGGAAGCGCTCATCGCCCTGGGATACTCTGCCACGGACGCCCTGCGGGCAGTCAAAAGCGTTTCCGATGCGGACGGGATGGATGTTGAGATGATTCTGAAGTCCGCCCTTAAGAAAATGCTTTAACCTTAACCTTAATCTTATATCAGGTTTGAAAGGGCATACATGTTATTATGGCAAAAAGAATGATAGAAACCAGTCTCCAGGAGGAGGATGTGAGGATTGAGGGGTCTCTTCGGCCTCAGAAGCTTACCGACTATATCGGTCAATCCAGGATAAAGGAGAGTCTGAAGATTTATATTGAAGCCGCCAGGCAGAGGGATGATTCTCTGGATCATGTGCTTTTTTACGGGCCGCCCGGCCTGGGGAAGACGACCCTGGCGGGGATCATCGCCAACGAGATGGGCGTTAATATGAAGATAACCAGCGGGCCCGCCATCGAAAAGCCCGGGGAGATGGCAGCCATTCTGAACAATCTCCAGGAGGGCGATCTGCTCTTTGTGGATGAGATCCACCGGCTGAACCGTCAGGTGGAGGAGGTGCTCTACCCGGCCATGGAGGATTTTGCCATCGATATCATGATCGGCAAGGGCCCCACAGCCAGATCCATCCGCCTGGATCTCCCGCACTTTACGCTTGTGGGCGCCACTACCAGAGCAGGACTTCTGACTGCCCCTCTGCGGGATCGGTTCGGAATTATTCACAGGCTTGAGTTTTATTCTGTGGAGGAGCTGCAGATGATTATCATGCACTCGGCCCGGATTCTGGAGGCCCCCCTGGAGCCGGATGGGGCCATGGAGATGGCCAGGAGAAGCCGGGGGACGCCGAGACTGGCCAACCGGATTCTGAAGCGGGTCAGGGATTATGCCCAGGTCAGGCACGACGGCGTGATCACCCAGGAGGTGGCCATGACCGCCCTTGACCTGATGGATGTGGACAGGCTCGGGCTTGACCATATCGACAGGAACATTCTTCTCACCATGATACAGAAATTCGGCGGCGGCCCCGTGGGGCTTGATACGCTGGCGGCGGCCATCGGGGAGGATTCCGGCACCATTGAGGACGTCTATGAACCCTATCTTCTCAAGAACGGCTTTATCAATCGAACCCCCCGGGGCAGAATGGTAACAGATTTGGCTTATCATCATTTGGGACTTGAAATTCCGGTTTAATCTTATTATAATAGATATTGTACAATTATCTGCTTTTACGAGAGACCCGCGCCTGGATATGGTGGTTGGCGGCGGGTGGAGCAACGGAGGATGACCGGATGTCAGTTAAAACGGATACGGAAGTAATTATTGGCGGCAAAGTATTTACACTGAGCGGTTACGAAAGCGAAGAATATCTGCAGAAGGTTGCCTCCTACATCAATAATAAGACGGCCGAGTACGCAAAGGTGGAGTCCTTTAAGAGGCAGCCCCTGGATACCCAGAGCGTTTTACTCCAGCTCAATATCGCGGACGATTACTTTAAGGCCAAAAAGCAGATTGATCTTCTTGAGGAAGAGATTCAGAATAAGGAAAAGGAGCTTTACGATCTCAAGCATGAGCTTATCGCTTCCCAGATCAAGCTGGAAAATACCGAGAAGAATGTAAAAACTCTCCAGAGGGAAGCGGGCGAAAACGCCAAAAAGATCGTAAGGCTGGAAACAGAATTGGAAAAGAACGGATAGCACGCTTCGCGAGTCTGCATATTGTAAAAGCTGTCTTTACAGAGACAGCTTTTCTGTTATGGCGGACTTCCCGGATCTATTATAATAAGGAACAAATACATGAAAAAAGTGGAACTTCTCGCCCCTGCGGGGAATTTTGACGCCCTTAAGGGAGCGGTGGCGGCCGGAGCGGACGCGGTTTATCTGGGTGCGGACCGCTATGGCGCGAGGGCCTTTGCGGATAATTTTTCCCGGGAGGAAATCTGTCAGGGAATCCGCTTTGCCCATATTTTTGGCAGGAAAATCTATCTCACCGTCAACACGCTCGTGAAGGAAAAAGAGCTCGATGTGCTTTATGATTTTATGCTTCCCTTCTATGAGAGTGGTCTGGACGGAGCGATTGTGCAGGATCTGGGCGTCCTGCGCTTTTTGCGGACGCATTTTCCGGAGCTTTCGCTCCATGCCAGTACCCAGATGACGATTACCGGGAGCGGCGGCGCGCATCTTATGAGGCAGGAGGGGATTGCCAGGATTGTGCCGGCCAGAGAACTTTCCCTGGAGGAGATTGCCGCCCTGAAACGGGAGAGCGGACTTGAGATCGAGTGCTTTATCCACGGGGCCATGTGCTACTGCTACTCCGGACAGTGTCTGCTCAGCAGCCTTTTAGGAGGCCGCAGCGGAAACCGGGGAAGATGCGCCCAGCCCTGCCGCCTGCCCTATGAGACGGCAGGGAAAAAGGACTGTTATCCCTTAAGCATGCGGGACATGTGTACCGTTGAATATCTGCCTGAGCTGATCAGGGCGGGGATCGATTCCTTTAAAATAGAAGGAAGAATGAAAAAGCCTGCTTACGCCGCGGGCGTCACCGCCATCTACCGAAAATATATCGATCTGTATTATGAGAATCAGAATTATTATGAGGATCAGAATTATTCTGCGAATCAGAATTATTATCAGGTTGCCGCGGAGGACCTTGAGCTGTTACAATCTCTTTATATCCGAAGCCAGACAGGGGACGGGTATTATCATCGAAGAAACGGGCGGGATATGATCAGCCTTTCCTCCCCGGCCTACACCCGGACCAGCCCGGAGCTTCTCGCCTCCATTGAGCAGAAATATATCCGTACGCCGCCCTGCCGCGGCGCCCGGGCAGGCGTCGTTCTCCGGGCCGGAGAGAGGGCCGCTTTGTCTCTTACCCTGCTTCCTGATAAAGAGGAGCGCGCCCGCCCGGCCATTTTCTTCCGGGAGAGCGCCTGTGGGAATGCTTCGGATTCAGGGAGGGAGACGGTCAGTGTCCGCGTGCAGGGGGATCTGGTGCAGCGCGCCGAAAGGCAGCCTCTGACGCCGGAAAAGATCAGGGAGCAGATCCGCAAAAGCGGAAACAGCCTTATACGGATCGAGCAGGTGAGCGTGGAGAGCGATGGGGCTGTATTTCTGCCGGTGGGCTCGCTCAATGAGCTCAGAAGAAAGGCGGTTCTGGCTCTGGAGGAGGAGCTGGCCCGCAGACAGGGGCCGGATCCTGAAAGACGGCGCTTTTCCTCCTCTGCGGCTGTGGATACCGGAGCGGATGAGGGAGAGACTCGCTTTAGCCTGCTTTCTGAGGCGGAGGCGCCGGGCGGGGGAGGTCTTTCCGGGTTTTGCCGTTCCCCGGAAAAGGAACAGCGCGCCGGGGGCTTTTGCCGAAACCGGCTCCAGGTGTCAGTCCGGACGCCGCAGCAGCTGAGTGCCGCTCTGGCGGAGGGAGTCGGACGGATCTATGCCGACTACGGCCTTTCCGGCGCGCTGCCGGAGCTTCTTAAAACGTCATCGTTTTGCCCGCAGACCACGCAGATTTACGGTGCGACTCCTTATATTGTGCGGAAAAAGGATATTGTCTGGCTGGAAAAAATATGGAAGCTTGTTGAATGCGGCCTGCTTAAGGGTATCCTTATAAGGAATCTGGAGAGCTTTTCTTTTTTCAGGGATCGTTTTCAGGGAAAGCTTCCCGCTGAGAGGCTTGTGCTGGACTGCGGGCTTTATCTCTGGAACAGACAGGCCCTGAAATTCTGGGAAGGCCGGGCGGGAGAGTTTTTCCTTCCCGCAGAGTGCAACGGGCGGGAATGGCGGGAGCTTTTGTCCGCCTGTCCTGACAGACGCCTTAGGGCAGGCGCGGTGGTGTACGGCTATTTGCCGGTGATGATCAGCGCCAACTGCCTGAAAAAGACCTTCCGGGGATGTGAGAAGAAGCCGGGGCTTACCTGGCTTAAGGATCGCTGCGGGAAGCGGTTTCCTGTTTATACGGACTGCCTGTGCTGTTATAATGTGATCTTCAACAGCGTCCCCCTGTCCTTTCACCGGCAGATGGGGAAGCTGGCGCTGGATGGCGGTTACCGGATGGATCTTACCCTGGAGGATGAGGAGACGAGCCGGAGGCTGATCCGTTATTTTGCAGGCCTGGGGGAAGGATACGGGGATCCCTTTTACACAGACTATACGACAGGACATTATAAAAGAGGAGTGGAATAGCCGATGGAACTTTATGTCAGCGAATATGCCAGATATGTGATCATATTGCTGATGGTTTTGTATACGTATGAGAGCTTTGCGGTGTTTCGACGAAAGGAGGAAAGCGGGAGAAAGGGAATGTATCTGAGGCAGAGCCTTTTGATGTTTGCCTTCCATTTCAGCTGCTTTCTGGTAATCTGCTTCGAGACGGGAGATATGGTTTATCTGTTTTTTTATGCGTTCCAGCAGATCATACTGTATGCCTTCTCCGTGCTCTGCCGGATGCTTTACCCCAGGACGAACCGTCTTGTGGTCAACAACATGTGTATGCTTCTGGCCATCGGCTTTATCATCCTTACAAGGCTGGACATGGGCAAGGCCATCAGGCAGTTTATCATTGTGACATGCTCTCTGGCGGCAGCTCTTGTGATCCCCTTTTTCGTCCACAAGTTCCGTCTGCTGAAAAACCTGAAATGGCTCTATGCCATGGTCGGGATCGGGGCGCTGGGAATCGTGATGATCCTGGGGCAGACCACCTATGGGAGCAAACTCTCCTGGTCCATTGCAGGAATCGCCTTCCAGCCCTCTGAGTTTGTAAAGATTCTGTTCGTATTCTTTATGGCCAGCGCTCTGTGTGAGGCGGCGGGATTCTTCGAGGTTTTTACCACTGCGGTGGTGGCCGCGGCCCATGTGATTTCACTGGTGATCTCCAAAGACCTGGGAAGCGCGCTGATCTTTTTTATGGTATATGTGCTGATGGTGTTCGTGGCAAGCAGAAATTATCTCTACCTTCTTCTGGGAGCCGCGGGGGGCTGCGGCGCGGCATGGGTGGCGTTTAAGGTATTTCGCCACGTGCAGGTGCGGGTGCAGGCTTTTCAGGATCCCTGGAGCGTGATTGATGCGGAGGGGTATCAGATCACCCAGTCTCTGTTCGCCATCTCCAGCGGCGGCTGGCTGGGGCTGGGGCTGTATAAGGGAACGCCCCGGTCCATTCCCTTTGTGGAGACGGACTTTATCTTTTCCGCCATTGCGGAGGAGATGGGAATCGTGGCGGCCATCTGCCTGATCCTGATCTGCGTCAGCACCTTTCTGATGATTATGCGGATCGCCTGCGGGATGCGGGACAGGTTTTATCAGCTTACAGCCTTCGGTCTGGGAGTCACCTATCTTTTTCAGGTGTTTCTGACCATAGGCGGCGGAACCAAATTTATCCCCTTAACCGGGGTTACGCTGCCCCTGATCAGCTATGGCGGCAGCTCTGTGCTGACCACCATCGTGATGTTTGCCATCGTGCAGGGGCTTCACATTATCTGGCTGGACGAGGAGGAGGCGCTGCAGAGGGCGCTTCTGAAAAAGCGTATGCGCAGAAAAAGGCGGCCGCTTTATCCGGATTCGCGCAGGCAGGCGCGTTCGGTAAGAAATCAGGCAGGAGAAGAAATTGAGTACGAAATCGACAACGAAAACAACAGCGAAAACAACAGCGAAAACAACAGGAATACAGGACGAAGCCATCGCCCAGGGACAGGCAGGGCAGACTGAAAAAAGAAACCCGAAGCGGAAAAAGAACGCCAGTCGGGAGATCACCTTGGTGAGCGTTGTCTTTGTGTTGCTGTTTGCGGGCCTTTCGGGATATATTACCTGGTACAGCGCCACCCACAGGCAGGAGCTGATTAATAACAGCTATAACGGAAGACAGCAGATGCTGATCGCCCAGAACCGCAGAGGGAAGATCCTCTCAGCGAATGGGGAGATTCTCGCACAGACCACGGTGGGGGAGGATGGAAAGGATAAAAGAGAATACCCTTACCAGAATCTGTTTTCCCACGTGGTGGGTTACGCCACCAACGGCCGGATGGGGGTGGAGGCCCAGGCCAATTATTATCTGATCAACTCCAATGCGCCCATCTCCCAGAAGGCCACGCTGGAGCTCTCCGGGGATAAATATCCGGGAGACGACGTGTATACCACGCTGAATGTGGATCTTCAGCAGGTTGCGTCCACAGCCCTGGGAGTCTACCAGGGAGCCATCCTGGTGACGGAGCCCTCCACAGGGAAGGTTCTTGCCATGGTGTCGAAGCCGGACTTTGACCCGCAGCAGATTGAAGAGATGTGGGATGAGCTGGTTGCGGACAGGGACAGCAGTATTCTCTTAAACCGGGTAACCCAGGGGCTGTACCCGCCGGGCTCAACCTTCAAAATCATGACGGCGCTGGAGTACATCAGGGAAAACCCGGATACGTACAACAATTACAGCTACAACTGCACCGGGTCCATCACCCGTGGGCAGGACCGGATCCAGTGCTATCACGGTTCGGTACACGGGAGCGTAGGCTTCGACGTCTCCTTTGCCAAATCCTGCAACACCTCCTTTGCGAACATGGGCTTTACCCTGGACCGCGCCGCATTCGGGGATACGCTGGATGAGCTTTTGTTCAACAGGGAGCTTCCCACGGACCTTGGGCACAATGTCAGCAGGGTGGATATGTCGGCGGAAACTGCCGACCCGGACATGATGCAGATCTCCATCGGCCAGGGGACCACCTCCATCACGCCCCTTCTGCTGAACATGATCACCTGCGCCATCGCCAACGACGGGGTGCTGATAGAGCCCTGTGTGGTGGATCGTGTGTTAAACAGCGCGGGGAACACCGTCAAAACCTTTCCCCCTGTGGCTTACGGGAAGCTGATGGAGCCCGCAGAGGCGCAGATTCTGAAGGATCTGATGACGGCCGTGGTGGAGAAGGGAACCGCCTCCAGGCTGAAGGGTCTTTCCTACACTGCCGCAGGCAAAACCGGCTCGGCGGAGTACGGAACCGTCAAGGGAGACTCCCACGCATGGTTTACCGGCTTTGCTCCGGCGGAAAACCCGCAGATCTGTGTGACCATTATAATAGAAGGAGCGGGAGCGGGGGGAGATTATGCGGTTCCCATCGCGAAGCGGATTTTTGATGCCTGGTTTGAGTAATTGTGTTATGATAACAGACAGAGGGAGGCGGCATGGATGAAGTTTTATAAATACCTTTATGTTGGCGATACGGTTACTGATCCGGCCAGAATCAGGCGCAGACTAAAGCTTCATGCCGGAGTCAACGCGTATGTGATCGCCATGGCGAAAGGGCCGGATCAGCTTGAGATTTATCATACGGGTTATCTGAAGCAGAGATACTACCGGGCGCATCCTCCCATTATTGTAGGGATCGCCTCCAGCCGGCAGGAGGCGGTGGAGATCGTTGTGCAGATAACACAGGAATGTCTGGACACAACCGGGAACTGTAATCTCAGAGAATATCTGAAACAGAGAGTTAAAGCGTAAACAGGATCCGGCGGCAGTGTGCTGATCACTGTCCGGGCCGCTTCGGGTGGAGGAGCTTATATATGGTTTCGGTTTTTCTGACAATTTTAAAGATACTGGGCCTTGTTCTGCTGTGTATTCTGGGAACGGCGCTATTGCTGGTCTGCCTGGTTTTATTTGTACCGGTCAGATACCGGGTCAGGGTATGCCGGGAGGAAAAGCCGGGCGGGGATATACCGGAACGGCCGGCGCTTCTGGAAGCGGCGTTGAAGGTGACCTGGCTTCTGCATCTGGTGAGCGTCTCCTTTTCCTGGCCGGAGAACGCATTCCTCAGAGTGAGGCTTCTGGGGATTGGTGTTTTCCGTTCGGACCGTCCCCGAAAAAAGGATGCGGCAGTCCGGGATAAAACCTCCGGCAAGGCCAAAGCAGCCCCCAATGAGGCCAAATCCTCTGGCGAGGCCAAATCCTCCGGCGAGACAAAAGCCTCTGACGAGGTCAGGCCCTCCGGCAAGCCTGAAGCTTCCAGGGAGGATGTCCGGGACGGGGCAAAGGAAGGCTTTCGGATGGAGGAGCAGGCGGAGCCGGAAAAGGGTCTTTGGAGCCGGCTTTGGGAGTTCTTACACAAACTCCTGTCCCTGTTTCAAAATATACGGTACACAATTGCCCGAATCTGTGATAAGATAAAGGATATTGTAAATAATATCCAGTATTACCTCAAAATCCTGAAAAGCGACACCTTCCGCCGGGCGTGGAGCGTGTGCTCGGGGGAGGCTCTTTCTCTGCTTCGGAGTATTCTGCCAGGGAAGGTGTCCGGACGTCTTACCATTGGGACGGGGGATCCCGCCGGCACAGGACAGGTTTTTGCGCTCTATGGTATCCTGTATCCTCTGGCGGGCAGCCACATTGATGTCACGCCGGACTTTGATCGCCGGATCCTGGAGGGAGAGCTTCTGGTAAAGGGAAAGATAACGGTATTCAAGGCAGTGAAAACCGCGTGGAGGATCTATTTTAACAGGGATCTGCGCCGTTTGATCAAACTATTAAAAAGGGAGGCAGCATAAATGGCAGAGAATAATTTTGCAGGAGTGATCGATTCTTTGATGAAGGGGATGAGCACGGTTCTGTCCACCAAAACAGTGGTGGGGGAGGCTACCAGCATCGGCGATACCATTATCCTTCCGCTGGTGGACGTTACCTTTGGTGTGGCAGCCGGAGCAAGCGTTGGGGATAAAAAGAACGGCGGTGCGGGGGGATTTTCCGGAAAGCTGACTCCCAGCGCTGTTCTGGTGATCAAAGACGGCAGTATCCGGCTTGTAAATGTGAAAAATCAGGATACGGTCACCAAGGTGCTTGACCTGATCCCGGATATCATCGACAAATTCACCGCTCCCAAAGAGGAGGAGCTCATAGAGGACGATGCGGCGGTAGATATTGCTTTTCCGCAGGAGGATGGGAACACGCAATAGATCGCGACAATAATCTGTGGCGTACAGATTGCGGCATCGTTTTGAAGCAATAATTTGAAGGTAACTGCATAAGATAAAGTAAGAAGCATGAGCAGAGGATTCCACGCTATGAAGAAACTGATCGGATTTATCGCATTCTGGATCGCGGTGGGGATGCTGCTTATGCTTTTTCTCGCCCATCATTACCTGACCGCCCTGATCATTATTGCGTTGCTTTTGCTGATCGGATATAACTGTTTTATGTGCTGAGTATGTTTTAAGGTACCAGTATAAAAAAATCAACGCAAAACAGCCCGCTCTGTAACCAGGCGGGCCTTACTTGCTTCATCTTCCCAAAAAACTTACGCTCTCTCGACTCTGCCGGACTTCAGGCAGTTGGTGCATACATGCATTCTCCTGGAAGCTCCGTTGACCATACATTTAACTCTCTTGATGTTCGAATGCCAAATTCTGTTAGACTTTCTATTAGAATGGCTTACATTATTTCCGAAATGAACGCCCTTTCCACAAATATCGCATTTAGCCATCTTTACACCTCCTGACAATTCAGATTATAAATACATAACAACAGACATATAATATCAGAAATCAAATCATATGACAAGCGGAAAATTCAATATTTTTGTGAAAAAATTATTGTTTCTTTTTTGGCATTTTACGGTTATAATACATTATATACGCAATAGCCGGTCCAAAAAGCGCGACAGCTTCTGATTCAATGAGCTGGCCCGCGGAGCGTGAGAGCGTTTGATGTTCTTAAATAAGGAGGCAGCCTATGAAAAATTCTTCCATGAAGGAAACTTCCATGAATACGCATATGGGGAATGTGTCGATCGGAAACGACGTGATCGCGCAGTATGCGGGCAGTATCGCCATGGAGTGTTTTGGAATTGTCGGAATGGCAGGCATTAATGTGAGAGATGGCCTTGTGAAACTGCTCAAAAAGGAAAGCATGACAAGGGGCATAAATGTTTCAATCAGAAATAATAAGCTCACGATCAACTTTCATGTGATTGTGGCATATGGCGTGAGCATTCTTGCGGTCACAGACAATCTGATCAGCAACGTGAAGTACAAGTTAGAGGAATTCACAGGAATAGAAGTTTCAAAAATAAACATCTTTGTAGAAGGTGTTAGAGTGATTGATTAAGGAGGACTTGCTGTGACTAATACAATCGACGCTAAGATTCTTGCAAAGATGTTCTTAGCCGGCGCCAGAAATCTGGAATCCCAAAAGGAATGGATCAACGACTTAAACGTGTTTCCCGTGCCGGACGGCGATACAGGGACAAACATGACCCTTACGATCATGTCGGCGGCCAGGGATGTGGCGGCCATGCAGAAGATCGACATGTTCTCCCTGTGTAAGGCGATCTCTTCCGGGTCCCTGCGGGGGGCAAGGGGCAATTCCGGCGTAATCCTGTCCCAGCTTTTCCGGGGCTTCACCAAGTCTGTCAGAGAAAAGGAAACCCTTACCATCCCCATGTTCGCGGACGCTTTCGAGAAGGCGGTGGAGACTGCCTACAAGGCGGTAATGAAGCCCAAGGAGGGAACCATTTTAACGGTCGCCAGAGGGATGTCCGAAAAGGCCAGAGAGATGGCGGATGAAGGGTGCGGCGATCTGGCCGTATTTTTTGATGAGATTATCAGGTGCGGGGACGAGGTCCTGGAGAAAACCCCGGAGATGCTGCCTGTCCTTAAGCAGGCGGGAGTCGTTGACTCCGGTGGTCAGGGCCTGATGCAGGTTCTCAAAGGAGCCTATGACGCTTTCCTGGGCAAGGAGGTTGATTGCAGTGTGGAAGCGGCCGCCCCGGCTCCTTCGGGCGAGGACAAAGCTGCAAGAGTCAAAGCGGAAGCGGATATCAAATATGGCTACTGCACGGAATTTATCATTCTGTTAAACAGAAACTTTAATATCAGGACGGAGATGGATTTCAAGGCGTATCTGGAGTCCATCGGCGATTCCATTGTGGTGGTGACGGACGACGAGGTGGTGAAGGTTCACGTACACACCAACGATCCCGGACTTGCCATTCAGAAAGCCCTCAAGTACGGCGCCCTCTCCAACATGAAGATTGACAACATGCGTCTGGAGCATCAGGAACGGCTCTTTAAGGACGAGAAGGCGGCCCCCGGCACAGAGCAGGAAAGCGTGCAGAAGGAAGAACCCATGCCTCACAAGGAGGTGGGCTTCATCGCTGTTTCCGTGGGAGCGGGGATCAATGAAATCTTTTCCGGCCTGGGAGTAGACCATATCATCGAGGGTGGACAGACCATGAATCCCAGCACGGAGGACATGTTAAACGCCATCGAGAAGGTGAACGCGGATACGGTGTTTATTCTTCCGAATAACAAGAATATCATCCTGGCGGCCAACCAGGCCAGAATGATGGTGGAGAACAAGAAGATCATGGTCATCCCCACCAGGACGGTACCGCAGGGAATCACCGCCATCATCAACTATGTCCCTGATCTTTCGGCGGAGGAGAATCAGGAGCTGATGGAGCGTGAGATGGGCAACGTGAAGACAGGCCAGGTGACCTATGCGGTGAGAGATACGGTGATTGAGGATAAGGAAATCCGCCAGGGCGACTATATGGGACTTGGGGATCACGGAATCCTTTCTGTAGGGGGAGATATTTCAGGGGTTGCGTTCCGGATGGTACAGGAAATGATGGACGGGGATCAGGAGCTGATCAGCATCTATTACGGGGCGGATGTCACCGAGGAGGACGCGCAGGCTCTCAGGGAGCAGGTGGAGAAGGCTTACCCTTCCTGCGATATCGAATTACAGTACGGCGGACAGCCCATTTACAGTTATATCATTTCGGCAGAATAATCTGTCACACAACAGAACCTGAACAGATGCAAAAAGGACGGAGAGCCGTCCTTTTTGCATCTTGGAAAATTTAGTAATTGAAACCATATGCCATGGTACAGAGGAATGGGAGATGAAGGATTCAGACGATATCAGAACCCTTAAGGGGATCGGGGATAAGACGCAGAAGCTCTTTAACAGGCTGGGAATCTGTACGGTCAGGGATCTTCTGTATTATTTCCCCCGGGGATACCAGAGCTATCTGCCTCCGGTAAAGCTCTGTGAGGCGAAGGAACAGGAGATCGTTACCTTAAAGCTCTTTGTCCTGGCAGATTTTAAATGGAAAAAGGTGCGCAATCTCTCGGTGGGAACGGGGCTTTGCAGCGACGGGCAGGATCGGATATCCATCACCTGGTTTAACGCCCCCTACATGAAAAAGCGGATGACGAAAGGAGCCTGCTTTCTGTTTCGCGGGAAGCTGAAAATCGAAAACGGAAAGTACGCCATGGACCAGCCCGGGATCTACACATTTGCGGAGTACGACGCCCTTGTGGGAAGGCTCTGGCCCTGTTATGGTCTCACCGCGGGCCTGGGGAACAACGCGGTTATGAAGGCAGTGCGGCAGGCTCTTGAGGGGCTGGTGGGAGCGCAGCCCCGGGATGCAGAGGCCGGCCAGGAGTCTTTCGGCGCTTCGCAGAAGGAGAGCCCGCAGCTGGAGGAATATATCCCCGAAGATCTGATCCGGGAGTATGGCCTTGTTTCCAAAGGCCAGGCGCTCTGGCAGATCCATTTCCCGGAAACACAGCAGGGGCTGGTGAATGCCCGCAACAGACTTGTGTTTGAGGAGTTTTTCCTGTTCCTTGTGGCGGTACGGCAGATGAAGGAGACCAACGAGGCCCTGGTCACGGAATATCCCATGCTGGAAACCGCCTGGCCTGCCAGGCTTACAGAGAAGCTCCCCTACGCCCTTACCGCCGCCCAGCGGCAGGTGTGGGAGGAGATCAGGGACGATCTCACCGGCGGCCGGTGCATGAACCGGCTGGTACAGGGGGATGTGGGCTCGGGCAAGACGATTCTGGCCTTTCTGGCACTTCTGCTTGCAGTGAGCAACGGGTATCAGGGAGCCATGATGGCCCCCACGGAGATTCTGGCCACCCAGCATTTTGAACAGCTCTGCCAGCTCACCCGGCAGTATGACCTTCCGCTGCGCCCCGTGCTTCTGACCGGTTCGGTGAACGCCTCCGCCAGAAAGAAGCTTTATCAGGAGATACGTGAGGGGGAGGCCAACGTGGTGATCGGAACCCACGCGCTGATCCAGGAGAAGGTGAGCTACCGCAGCCTGGCTCTGGTGATCACCGATGAACAGCACCGCTTCGGCGTGCGTCAGCGGGAAATGCTCGGGGAAAAGGGCGGAGCCGCCCATGTGCTTGTGATGAGCGCAACCCCCATTCCCAGAACCCTGGCGATCATTCTCTACGGGGATATGCATCTGTCCGTGGTGGATGAGCTTCCGGCGGAGAGGCTTCCCGTCAAAAACTGCGTGGTGGGAACCTCCTGGCGGCCGAAGGCCTTTGAGTTTATCACCCGGGAGGTGAGAAAGGGACGGCAGGCCTATGTGATCTGTCCCATGGTGGAGGCCGGGGACGAGGACACAGACGGCCTGGAGAACGTGACGGATTATGGGGAACGGCTGAAGAATACGCTGCCCCCGGATATCCATGTGGAAATCCTTCACGGAAAGATGAAGCCTTTGGAGAAAAAGCGGGCGATGGACGCTTTTGCCGCGGGTGATATCCATGTGCTGGTGTCCACCACCGTGATCGAGGTGGGGATCAACGTCCCCAACGCCACGGTGATGATGATCGAAAATGCGGAGCGCTTCGGGCTGGCCCAGCTTCATCAGCTCCGCGGGCGGATCGGCCGGGGCGGGGAGCAGTCCTACTGTATTTTCATGAACAGCTCGGATAAGGAACAGGCCATGGAGCGGCTGCAGATTCTGAATCACTCCAATGACGGCTTCAAAATCGCGGAGGAGGATTTAAAGCTCCGGGGACCGGGAGATCTGTTCGGTATCCGCCAGAGCGGCGATCTGGATTTTAAGCTGGCGGACATCTATCAGGATGCAGAGCTCCTTAAAAAAATCAGCGTTTCCGTGGACAGGCTGCTGTGCGAAGGGGGCCTTGAGAGGGAAAGCTGCGCGCCTCTGAGGCGTTACTTAAATGAAAATGCTGGAAATTTTATTGACTTTAGGACAATCTGAAAGTAAGATGTAAATGCATGCTTTGCTGTGTCCGGAAAGGATTGAGTGAAAATTTTGGATAAAAAGGTAGCGATTATTACAGACTCTAACAGTGGGATCACGCAGGCGGAGGGGAAAGAACTGGGGATCCGCGTGCTTCCCATGCCTTTTATGATTAATGAGGAGACCTTTTTCGAGGATATCACCTTAAGCCAGGAGGAATTTTACGATAAACTGGAGAGCGGAGCGGATGTGGTCACCAGCCAGCCGTCCCCTGAATCGGTGATGGAGCTCTGGCGGGAGGTTCTCACACAATACGATGAGATCGTCCATATCCCCATGAGCAGCGGATTGTCCGGCTCCTGTCAGAGCGCCATGATGCTGGCGGAGGAATTCGACGGGAGAGTGCAGGTAGTGAACAACCAGCGCATCTCCGTGACCCAGCGGCAGTCCGCCCTGGACGCCCTTACCCTTGCGGGCAGAGGGATGTGCGCCGCAGAGATTAAGGATTTTCTGGAAAAAGACAGATTCAATTCCAGCATTTATATCATGCTGGACACCTTATATTACCTGAAAAAGGGCGGGAGGATCACCCCGGCGGCCGCGGCCATCGGTACGATCCTGCGCCTTAAGCCGGTTTTGCAGATCCAGGGGGATAAGCTGGACGCCTTTGCGAAGGCCCGCACCTCCAGTCAGGGCAAGACCATCATGACAGGTGCCATCCGAAACGATATGGAAAACCGCTTCGGGGGAGTCAGCGCGGACAATATCTGGCTGGAGGTGGCCTACACCAAAGATCTGGACGCGGCGCAGCAGTTCGCTCAGGAGCTTTTAAAGGAATTTCCGGGATTTGATCTGGTGATCAATCCTCTCTCCTTAAGCGTAGCCTGCCATATCGGGCCGGGCTCTCTTGCGGTGGCCTGCTGTAAGAAAATTCACTAGAAAGGTTTAAAACTGATGTCGAATGCGGCGGTTTATGACGCTTCCAGTATTACCGTGCTGGAGGGTCTGGAGGCAGTAAGAAAAAGACCGGGAATGTATATCGGAAGCGTTTCCACCAGAGGGCTGAACCATCTGATCTATGAGATCGTGGACAATGCGGTGGATGAGCATCTGGCGGGGTTCTGCGACAGGATCACCGTGATCCTGGAGGCGGACGGTTCCGCCACCGTGGAGGACAACGGGCGCGGGATTCCGGTGGGAATGCATGAGAAGGGAGTCAGCGCGGAGCGTCTGGTTTTCACTACTCTCCATGCGGGAGGAAAATTTGACGATTCCGCCTACAAGACCAGCGGCGGACTTCACGGGGTGGGGTCCTCCGTGGTAAACGCCCTTTCCACCCAGTTGACTGTTCGGGTCAAAAGCGGCGGATACATCTATGAGGACCGGTATGAGCGCGGAACGCCGAAGGTCGACCTGATCGACGGCCTTCTGCCTGTGGTGGGCCGGGGCCGTGGAAGCGGAACGAAGGTGAACTTCCTGCCGGACGATACGATTTTTGACAAAACCCGGTTCAAAGAGGACGAGATCAAAAGCAGGATGCATGAGACGGCCTACCTTAACCCGGAGCTGACCATCATCTTCGAGGACAGGAGGAAGGCGGAGCCGGAGCATGTGGAATATCACGAACCCGATGGCATCATTGGCTTTATCAGGGATATGAACAAGTCCACTGAGAGCGTCTGTGATGTGATTTATTTTAAGGGAGAAAATGAAGGGATCTCCGTGGAGGGCGCTTTCCAGTACACCAGTGAATTTCATGAGAATGTGCTGGGCTTTTGCAACAATATCTACAATTCCGAGGGAGGCACCCATTTAACCGGCTTTAAGAGCGCCTTTACCAATATTATCAATAACTATGCCAGAGAGCTGAATATCCTGAAGGAAAAGGACGCCAATTTTACCGGGGCGGACGTGCGCAATGGCATGACGGCGGTGATTTCCATCAAGCATCCCGATCCGCGCTTTGAGGGACAGACCAAGACCAAGCTGGACAACCAGGACGCCGCCAAGGTGGTATCCAAGGTGACCGGCGACGAGGTGGTGCGGTTTTTTGACCGGAATCTGGAGACTCTGAAAAAGATCATCGGCTGTGCGGAGAAGGCGGCCAAAATCCGAAAGACGGAGGAGAAGGCCCGCACCAACATGCTCTCCAAACAGAAATTTTCCTTTGACTCCAACGGAAAGCTGGCCAACTGTGAGTCCAGGGACGCCAAAAAGTGCGAGATTTTCATCGTGGAGGGAGATTCCGCCGGGGGCAGCGCCAAGACGGCCAGAGACCGGGCCTACCAGGCGATTCTGCCCATCCGTGGTAAGATTCTCAATGTGGAGAAGGCCAGCATCGACAAGGTTCTTGCCAACGCGGAGATCAAGACCATGATCAACGCCTTCGGTTGCGGCTTTTCGGAAGGATATGGAAATGATTTTGATATCTCGAAGCTGCGCTATGACAAGATCATCATCATGGCCGATGCGGACGTGGACGGGGCGCATATTTCCACCCTGCTGCTGACCCTGTTTTACCGGTTCATGCCGGAGCTGATCTATGAAGGACATGTGTATATCGCCATGCCGCCCCTTTACAAGGCCATGCCCGGCCGGGGGGAGGAGGAATATCTCTACGACGACAAGGCTCTCGAGCAATACCGGAAGCGGCATAAGGGGCCTTTCACGCTTCAGCGCTACAAGGGCCTGGGTGAGATGGACGCCTCCCAGCTCTGGGAGACGACCTTAAACCCGCAGACCAGGATCCTTAAGCTGGTGCAGATTGAGGACGCCCGGATGGCCTCGGAGGTGACGGAGCTTCTCATGGGGACGGATGTGCCGCCCCGCAAGGCCTTCATCTATGAGCACGCCACCGACGCGGAGCTGGATATCTGAGGAAAGGTATTATTTTTTTATGGAAGAAAAGATCATCAAAACCGAATATTCCGACGTGATGCAGAAGTCCTTCATCGACTATGCCATGAGCGTGATTATCGCCAGAGCCCTGCCGGACGCAAGGGACGGGCTCAAGCCGGTGCAGAGAAGGGTTCTCTATGACATGCACGAGCTGGGGATCCGTTATGACCGTCCTTACCGCAAAAGCGCCCGTATCGTGGGGGATACCATGGGTAAGTATCACCCTCACGGGGACAGCTCCATCTACGACGCGCTGGTGGTTCTCTCCCAGGACTTTAAAAAGGGGCTTCCCCTGATTGACGGCCACGGCAACTTTGGAAATATCGAGGGGGATGGGGCGGCGGCCATGCGTTATACGGAGGCGCGCCTTGAACGGGTCACCCAGGAGGCCTTTCTCTCTGATCTGGATAAGGATGTGGTGGATTTTGTTCCCAACTTTGACGAGACGGAGAAGGAGCCCTCGGTCCTTCCGGTGAAGATTCCCAATCTGCTGGTGAACGGGTCAGAGGGAATCGCCGTAGGTATGACCACCAGCATTCCGCCCCACAATCTGGGGGAGGTGATCGCGGCGGTTAAAGCCTATATGATGGATGAGAGCATCACCACCCAGGAACTGATGAAATACATCAAGGGCCCGGATTTTCCCACCGGAGGCGTGGTCATCAACAAGGACGAGCTTCTCAGAATCTACGAGACGGGCACGGGCAGGATCCGCATCCGGGGCAGGGTGGATATCGAGAAGGGTAAGGGCGGAAAGACCAACGTGGTTATCAGCGAGATCCCCTATACCATGATCGGGGCCAACATCGCCAGGTTCCTTTCGGATGTGGCCGCCCTGGCGGAGAGCAAGAAGACCCAGGATATTGTGGATATCTCCAACCAGTCCTCCAAGGAGGGCATCCGTATCGTGATCGAACTGAAAAAGGATGCGGATGCGGACAATTTCGTCAACATGCTCTACAAAAAGACCCGGTTGGAGGACACCTTCGGGGTGAATATGCTGGCCATCGCGGACGGTCGTCCCGAGGTCATGAGTCTTCGCCAGATCATCAAACACAATGTGGACTTCCAGTTCCAGGTGGCCACCAGGAAATATACCACCCTTCTTGCCAGAGAGCGGGAGAGAAAGGAGATCCAGGAGGGACTGATCAGGGCCTGCAACGTGATTGATCTGGTAATCGAGATCCTGCGCGGCTCCAAAGACCGGGCCATGGCCAGAGCCTGTCTGGTGGAGGGAAAGGTGACCGGCATCAAATTCCGCTCCAGAGAATCCAAAGTGATGGCCGCCCAGCTCAAATTTACCGAGAAGCAGGCCAATGCCATCCTGGAAATGCGTCTGTACAAGCTGATCGGACTGGAGCTGGAGGCCCTCATCGCCGAGCATGAGGAGACCATGGCCAATATCTACCGCTACGAGGATATCCTGGATCGCCGAAGCTCCATGGCCCAGGTCCTCATGAACGAGCTGGACCGTATCCGGAAGGCCTACTCGGCTCCCCGCAAAACCAGAGTGGAAAATGCCGCTGAGGCCGTCTATGTGGAGAAGAAGGCGCAGGAGCTGGATGTGGTCTTTCTCATGGACCGCTTTGGCTATACAAAGACCATCGACATGGCGGCGTATGAGCGGAACAGGGAGGCGGTCCTGGCGGAAAACAAATATGTGCTCACCTGTAAGAACACGGGCAGGATCTGTATCTTTACCAACACGGGAGCGCTTCACACCGTCAGGGTCATGGACATTCCCTACGGAAAATTCCGGGACAAGGGCGTTCCCATCGACAATATCAGCAATTTTGACGGCGGAAAGGAGACGGTGATCGCCGTTCTTAGCCAGACCAGCTTAAACCTCTACCGGATGGTCTTCATCACCCGCCAGGCCATGATGAAGATCGTGGACGGAGGGGAGTTCGACGTGGCCAAACGGACCGTGGCCGCCACGAAGCTGTCGGAAGGCGACGAGGTGGTAAGCGTCGTCCCTCTGGATGGCCAGCAGCAGATTGTTCTGGTGAGCAGGGAAGGGTATGTGCTCAAATTCGATCTCGGGGAGATCCCCGAAAAGAAAAAGAATGCCGTGGGCGTGCGGGGAATGAAGCTGGGAATGAACGATCACGTGGAGAGCGTCCACTATACGGTAAGTGGAACCGAAACCACGATTGACTACAACGGTCATACAGTCGGTCTCGATAAGATAAAGACGGCCAGACGGGATGGCCGCGGCTCGAAGCTTAAGCTGTGAGAAGAAAGGAACGGAAATATGCGCGTAATTGCCGGGAAAGCAAGAAGCCTGAAATTGAAGGTTCCGCAGGGGGAGGGCACCAGGCCCACCGCAGACCGGATCAAAGAGACCCTGTTTAATATCCTCCAGGGGGATATCCCCGGATGTGTGTTCGTGGATCTGTTCGCGGGAAGCGGCGGCGTGGGGATCGAGGCCTTAAGCAGAGGGGCGAAATACGCCTGGTTTGTGGAGAACAGCCGGGAAGCCATCTCCTGCATCCAGACAAACCTCACCTTTACCAGGCTGGCCGAAAATGCAACCCTGCTTAAGGGGGATGTTTTCAGCGCTCTTTCCATGATCCGTGAAAAGGAGGCGGACATTGTCTTTATAGATCCCCCCTACCAGGCCGGGGTTGAGCAGGAGCTTTTCGGGGCGCTGTCCCGGATGAGCTGGGTGAGCGAAAATACGCTCCTGATCCTGGAGGCTGAGGTACACAGAAGTACGGATTTCCTGGAAGGATCCGGTTTTGAGGTGGTCAGAGAAAAGAAATATAAGACAAACAAGCATGTCTTTATAAGGAGGGTGTGTCTATGAAATCAGCAATTTATCCGGGAAGCTTTGACCCTGTGACCTTCGGACATCTGGATGTGATCCGGCGGGCCGCGAAAATCTTCGACGGATTAACGGTGAGCGTTTTGAATAATAAACTCAAGACTCCATTGTTTTCTGTGGAAGAACGTGTTAAGATACTAGAGGAAGCGGTCAGAGATATTCCCAATGTAAAGGTGGAATCCTTCAGCGGCCTTCTGGTGGATTATGCCAGGAGCAGAGGAGTCCACGTGGTGATCAGAGGACTGCGGGCCATCACGGATTTTGAATATGAGCTTCAGAACGCACAGACCAACGCCAAGCTCTCCGACGGCGGGCTGGATACCATCTTTCTCACCACCAGTCTGGAATACGCCTATTTAAGTTCTTCCAGCGTGAAGGAGATCGCCAGCTTTCACGGAGATATTTCCTTGTGCGTACCCGGGTTTGTGGCTGAGCTGGTGTATCAGAAGTATGGGGTAGAAAAGAAATAAACGGGGGAAAGCGCATGAGCAGCAGAATAGAGTCGTTAATTGACGAGATAGAGGAATACATAGACGGCTGTAAATACCAGCCCCTTTCCAATACCAAAATCGTGGTAAATAAAGAAGAGATTGACGAGCTTCTGCGGGAGCTGCGTATGAAGACCCCGGATGAGATCAAGCGGTATCAGAAGATCATCAGCAACAAGGAGGCGATCTTAAGCGATGCACGGGCCAAAGCGGAGGCTCTCATTAACGACGCCACCATGCACACCAACGAGCTGATCAACGAGCATGAGATCATGCAGCAGGCCTATGCCCAGGCCAACGAGGTGGTGAAGATGGCCACCCTCCAGGCCCAGGAAATCCTGGATAACGCTACCACGGAGGCCAACAACATGCGTATGGCGGCCATGCAGTACACGGACGATATCCTGGCCAGCATCGAGAATCTGATCTCCCAGACCATGCGGACCACCACCGAGCATTATGAGAGCTTCTATGGAGCGTTAAACCATTACAGCGATGTGGTCAACGCCAACCGTATCGAGTTAAATCCGCCCGAGGCGGACGGGGAATATGCGGACGATCTGCCGCCGTCCACACAGGAGGGCTCCGGCGCGGACGGCATCAACCTGGATCTCATCAACTGAAAAACGGACAATCGGAATAATACACAGGGACAGGCGCGCCTGGCGGACTGTCTTTGTGTGAACAAGAGTTTGACCCGGCTTACCTGTCTGAATCGTAAGCCGGGTCTTTATACGAACTTTTCAGTAAAAGGAGTTCCCGATTTGAAGCAGCACATTTGTCTGAAAAAAAGAATCCTCTCAGAAACAGCCGGGGCGGTACTGCGGGCGCTGGTTTTCACGCTGGCCGCGGTACTTCTTTCACCTGCTCTGCGCCTGAGCGTCCACGCCAAAAATCTGGTGATTGTGATCGATCCCGGACATGGCGGAGAGAACGAGGGAGCCATCTACGACGGCTATACGGAAAAGGAGATGACCCTCATTGTGGCCAGGGCCATGAAGGAGGAGCTGGAAAAGTGCGAGGGCGTGGAGGTGTGGCTCACCCGGGAGAGCGACGTGGATATGAAGATCATAGACCGGGCTGCCTTTGCCGCGCAGAAGAATGCGGATTTTCTCTTCTGCCTTCACTTCAATACCTCCGAAAACCGCAATTATTACGGGGCGGAGGTGTGGGTTCCCTCGAAAGGGGAATATTACGCCCGGGGGTATTCCTTTGCCCAGCTGGAGATGCAGGAGCTGACAGGGCTTGGTTTATATTCCAGAGGGATTAAGACCCGGCTGGATAAGCTGGGGAACGATTATTACGGGATCCTCAGATACTGCTCCCGGGAGGGCGTCCCCTCCGCCCTGATCGAGCACTGCCACCTGGACCATGAGAAGGACAAACCGTTTTATCAGCAGAGCCAGGAGCAGCTTCGGGAGTTCGGACGGCTGGACGCCAGGGCAGCGGCCAGATATTTCGGCCTGTCCTCAGATTTTCCTGAAATGGATTTCGGCGGCTATGGCGCCCCGCAGACGGATGTCCCCGCGCAGAGTGTGAAGCCGGACAGGACGCCGCCACAGCTGTGCCGGATAAAAAGCGCGCAGGTCAGTGAGGAGACAGGGGAGATCACCGTCTGCGTGGAGGCGCAGGATGCGGAGAGCTATATTCTCTATTATGGATACAGCCTTGACGGGGGCGAGACATATTCTCCCCTGGAAGAATGGCCCCGGCCGCAGGCGTGGAACCAGTCTGCGAAGGAGCATACCTTTACCATCACGGCCCCCTTTGACCGGGAGCTGCAGCTTTGCGTAAAGGTCTTCAACGGTTTCGATCTGGATACGCGCAGCGAGACGCTGTCCATTCCCTCCATTCCGGATCCGGAGAGGATACGCAGGCAGGAGCAGTCTGACCGGGAGAAGGCCCTCCAGGAGGCGCAGAAGGGATACCGTGAAATCCATTACGGGGATGAACTGCAGAAGGCGGAGGATGATTTTCTGAGCCTGTCCGGCTTAAACACAGGGCAGCTCGGAGCCGCCATCGGTCTGATCCTGCTGCTCATTCTGGTTTTGTCCTTCGTCATGGCCAGAATGATATTTTTGCTTATTAAACCCCTGAGCACAAAGCTTTTGAGAGCAAAAGGTAATAAAAAACAGTGACGGCAGTGAGGATCATTTTGTGCATCACATATTCCCGGATGGACAGAGCGCTGCGCCGGATCATGCTGTAGGTCTGGGCGATGCAGGAGAGCCCTCCAAAGGGCAGGACACAGAGCACCAGAAGGGGCGCACGGTTTCCGATTATGCCGATCCCCCCTGTAATTTCCAGCAGACACCCGATTCCTCCGATAAAGAGAGAGCTTTCTTCGGCTGAGAGCGGGAGCGCGCCGGCCAGAAGGGTGGGCAGGATAAAGAGCAGATTAAAAAAGACCATATATCCGCCCAGCCGGGCAATGCCTGCGAGGGATGCAAAGACAGACTCATCCAGCGCGGCCAGCAGGGAAGAGGCTGACGGGGGAGCGGATTGATCCGTCGTTTTCCCCATCCTGACCTTTGAGACCGGTTCGGAAGTGGCTTTGAGCTCCGCCGCCCGAAGCACCGCCCGCCCGGGAGCCTGCCCGTTTCGGCATAGCGTATTCCGAAAAAGGGTATAGCGCAGAAACAGGCCGTAGAGAAAGGGCAGGCCGTACATTCCAGCCAGAAAAGGGGCCGCGCCTTTCAGGGAGAGCGTGGGCATTACAAAGCTCAGAAAATAAACCGGGCCTATGTTGTTGCAGAAGAAGAGCAGGAAGGAGGCCTCCTGCCAGGAGATTTTTTTCTGCCCGCAGAGCTGTGCGGCTGTGTGGGCCCCCATGGGAAAGCCGCACAGAAACCCCACTGTCATCCCGTAGATGCAGGCGTTGCGGACCTGAAACAGCCGTCCCAGAACAGGATCC
Source organism: uncultured Lachnospiraceae bacterium (assembly GCA_947570615.1). Taxonomy (GTDB): domain Bacteria; phylum Bacillota; class Clostridia; order Lachnospirales; family Lachnospiraceae; genus Suilimivivens. Next base: position 103,946 of record CANOVJ010000002.1, on the reverse strand, counting down.
AGGACCTTTACAAAGGTTTCCGTCAGATCCATGCGGATGATCACCCCGGAGAGCACCATAAAGGGAAAGAGGGCGGGGATCATTTTTTCATACCACAGACGCAGGCCGTTTAAGGCCAGCCCCATGCACTGCGCGGGAAACAGGAGGATGACTGCGGTAAGGATCAGGGCTGCCAGGGAATACAGGTATACTTTGTGAGAGAATTTGAAAGGATTATTCAGTTTTGACATAGGCTCTTTTTCCGTTTTGTGTTATGATAATGTTTATGAAAAAAGGGAGGAAAAATATGCTCTGTAACATGAAGGCAGTGAAGGGTAACTTTGGATATCTGAAGACGAAAAGGCTTAACGTGTCGCTTCGGACGATCCTCTTTTTCGGGATCTCTCTGGCGCTGTTCGCGGCCGGATACATAACCACCGGAAAAAAGGAAAATCTTCTGACAGTGATCGCGGTTTTAGGGTGTCTCCCGGCCTGCAAGAGCCTGGTCGGCGCAATCATGCTCTTTCGCGCCACAGGGTGCAGCAGGCAGGCCCAAAAAACGATTCAGCCGCTGGAGGGAAGGCTGATCGGGATGTACGACATGTATTTTACCTCCTATCAGAAGAATTTTGCCATCAGTCACATGATCGTGGAGGGGAATGTGATCCTGGCCTTCACGGAGAGCAAAACCTGCGACAAAAACGCCTGCAGGGACCATTTGAGCTCCATGCTGAAGCAGGCAGGCTTTAACCACATGACCATCGCGGTAACCGACTCCCTTTCGAAATATGCTGAACAGCTTGAAAGCTTAAACCGGTCAAAGGCGCAGAGCGATCCCGCCAGGGACGACGAGGTCCGGGTGGCGCTCTACGATATTACCCTGTAGCTTTCTGAGGGCCGTGTAAAAGCGCCGTGAACGGACGGGGGCCGCGCTCATTGAAGACTCGCGGGAAAGGAAAAAGAAATGCGACAGATATCCATCGGGGAGAGGCAGGCCGGACAGAGGCTGGATAAATTCCTTCACAGGCTCCTGCCCGCCGCGCCCTCCTCTTTCTTTTATAAGATGCTTCGAAAAAAGAATATCACCCTCAACGGCAAAAAGGCCGAGGGCGGAGAAAAGCTTAAGGCGGGGGATGAGGTCAGCCTTTATCTCTCGGAGGAGACCATCGGGAAATTTTCGGGAAATCAGAAGCAGGCCTCAGAATATGAGGAGGCCTACCGCTCCCTGAAGGGGGTGCAGGTGGTCTATGAGGACGCCCATGTGATTGTGATGAACAAGCCCGCAGGGGTTCTCTCCCAGAAAGCCGCCGGCGGGGATCAGTCCCTGAACGAGTGGATGATCGGCTATCTGCTGGCTACAGATCCCGGCGCGCAGGCCTGCCTGGATACATACCGCCCTTCCGTGTGCAACCGTCTTGACCGCAACACCGCCGGTCTGGTGATGGGGGCGCGGACCCTGGCGGGGAGCCAGAAGATCGGTTCCCTCCTGAAAAGCCGCAGCATCCGCAAGTTTTACCGCATGTTCGTAAAGGGACAGGTCAGGCAGGAGGTTCTGCTGGAGGGGTATCTGGTGAAGGATGAGGAGAGCAATACCGTGCGTCTGGTAAAGAAGGGCGAGTCGGAGCAGGCCGTCTTTATAAAGACCAGATATTATCCCCTCCGGCAGTTTTCGGACAGAACGCTGGTGGAGGCGGAGCTTATCACGGGAAAAACCCATCAGATCCGTATCCATCTGGCCGCGGCGGGGCATCCCCTGATCGGGGATTACAAATACGGCGACAGAAATTTCAATGAAAAATACAAAAAGCGGTATCAGATCGGCAGTCAGCTTCTCTATGCGTGCCGGCTGGAGTTTCCGCAGATGGAGGCTCCCTTTGAGGGACTCAGCGGGAGAGCGCTCTCGGTTCCTGCCCCTGATCATTTCAAACGGCTGGAGGAGGCGCCGTAAACTCCCGGTATGACTGTCCTTATTTAAAAAGAAAGCAGGTAAAAAATGGCTACATGGAGTTCCAGGGGGCTTCGCGGCTCCACACTGGAGGATCTGGTCAACAGAACCAACGAAAAATATCTGGAGAGCGGGCTGGCTCTGATCCAGAAAATTCCCACCCCCATCACCCCCATCAATATCGACAAGGAATCCCGGCATATCACGCTGGCATACTTCGAGCAGAAGAGCACGGTGGACTATATCGGCGTGGTTCAGGGGATTCCGGTGTGCTTTGACGCCAAGGAATGCGCGGTGGACCGTTTCGCCCTTCAGAATATCCACGCCCACCAGGTGGCGTTCATGGATCAGTTTGAAAAGCAGAAGGGAGTGGCCTTTTTCCTCATCTACTTTTCCCACCGGGATGAATTTTATTATCTGCCCTTTGAGATCTTTCATTTTTTCTGGGAACGGGCCCTGAACGGGGGGCGCAAAAGCTTTCTTTATGAGGAGCTCAACCCGGAATATATCCTTCCCAGAAAGCACGGAGTGTTCGTCCCCTATCTGGACATGCTCAGTAAGGATCTGGAGGAGAGAGGATACTTTGAGGGCTGAGCGTTTTCCGCAGGATACCAGAGCAACGGATGCAGGGCTGCGCCAGACATCCTTATGTCAACAAAAACATTTGACAAGAAGCCGTTCTTTTTATATACTATCAGGTAGTTTCACATGGTAGCGAATTATCACTTTAAAGTATTAAAGCAAAGGAGCATCACAGTACATGAATCGACAGTTATTGCACACGCCGGAGGGCGTGCGGGATATCTACGGCGACGAGTATGCCGGAAAGCTGTCCGTGGAGGAGGCCATCCACAGACAGTTAAACCTCTACGGTTATCAGGATATCCAGACGCCTACCTTTGAATTTTTCGACGTCTTTTCCAGGGAGATCGGAACCACCCCCTCCAGAGAGCTGTATAAGTTTTTTGACAAGGAGGGCAATACCCTGGTGCTGCGTCCGGACTTTACGCCCTCCATCGCCAGATGTGTGGCAAAGTATTATCTGGATGAGGATGTGCCCATCCGCCTGTGCTATATGGGAAATACCTTTGCCAACACGGGCAGTCTCCAGGGGCGGCTGCGGGAGGTGACCCAGATGGGGGCCGAGCTGATGAACGACGACAGTCCCGAGGCGGACGGCGAGATGATCGCCCTGGTGGCGGAGTCCCTGCTTGGGGCGGGGCTTAAGGATTTTCAGGTGAGCGTGGGCCAGGTGGAATATTTCAAGGGGATCTGCGCCCAGGCAGGTCTTGAGGAGGAGACGGAAAACGAGCTGCGGGAGTTTATCTCCGCCAAGAATCTCTTTGGGGCCAGGGCCCTTCTGGAGGAGCGCAGGATCCCGCAGGCCTTCTCCGAAACCCTGTTGAAGGTGACGGAGCACTTCGGCACGGCCCTGATTCTCGGGGACGCCAGGGCCCTGGCCGGGAATGAGCGCTCCCTGGCGGCGGTGGAGCGCCTTGAGAAGCTGTATCATGTGCTCTGCCAGTACGGGGTGGAGCGGTATGTCTCCTTCGACCTGGGGATGCTGAGCAAATACAATTATTACACCGGCGTGATTTTCAAGGTCTACACCTACGGGGTGGGGGAGCCTGTGGTCAAGGGCGGACGCTATGACCGTCTGCTGGGGCATTTCGGGAAGAACGCCCCGGCCATCGGCTTTGCGGTGGTGATCGACGATCTTCTGGCGGCCTTAAAGCGTCAGAAGGCCGCTCTTCCCGCGCGCAGGAAGGCAGTCCGGCTTATCTACAGCCCCGACGACTATGAGGAAAAGCTCTCACAGGCCAGGGAGCTGCGAAGAAAGGGGCAGGAAACTGTTCTGATCCCCGAAAGGCAGGCGGGGAGAAAGGGGGCAGACTGTGAGTGAGGAGAGATATCTGACATTTGCCCTGGGAAAGGGAAGGCTTGCGGAGCAGACCCTCTCCCTTCTTGAAAAAATCGGTATCACCTGCGAGGAGATGAAGGATAAACGCTCCCGCAGGCTGATTTTCGTGAACGAGGAAAGGAAGATGAAGTTTTTCCTCTCCAAGGGTTCGGACGTGCCCACCTATGTGGAATACGGCGCGGCGGATATCGGCGTGGCCGGCCGGGATACCATACTGGAGGAAAACAGACGGGTCTATGAGGTGCTGGATCTGGGCTTCGGGAAATGCCGCATGTGCGTGTGCGGCCCGCAGAGCGCGGGAGAGCTTCTGCTCCATCACGAGAGAATCCGCGTGGCAAGCAAATATCCGGTGATCGCAAGAGACTATTTTTACAATCAGAAGCATCAGACCGTGGATATCATCAGGCTGAACGGCTCCGTGGAGCTTGGCCCCATCGTGGGGCTTTCCGATGTGATTGTGGATATTGTGGAGACCGGCTCCACCTTAAGGGAGAACGGGCTTATGGTGCTGGAGGAGATCTGTCCCTTATCCGCCAGAATGATCGTCAATCAGGTCAGTATGCAGATGCAGACGGAGCGGATCAGGAGTCTGATCGCGCAGATCAGAGAGCAGCAGAAAGGTACGGGTATCAGATGAGAATTGTAGAGTTAAACCAACAGAACACAAAAAATCTTCTGGAAAATCTTCTGAAAAGAAGTCCGGTCAGCTACGGGGAATACGAGCGGACGGTGAGCGAGATCATCCGGAATGTGAGAGAGCGCGGGGACGAGGCTCTGTTTGAATACACCAGGAGGTTCGACAAATGCTCCCTGGACGCTCAGAGCGTGCGGGTGAGCGGGGAGGAGATCCAAAGGGCAAGGGATGAGGTGAGCCCTGCGTTTTTACAGGTGATGGAGAACGCCGCCGCCAATATCATCCGTTTTCATGAAAAACAGCGGCGCAACAGCTGGTTTGAGCCGCAGGAGGACGGTTCGATCCTGGGGCAGAAGCTCACCCCCATCGCCGTGTCCGGCGTCTATGTGCCCGGTGGAAAGGCACCCTATCCCTCCAGCGTCCTTATGAATGTGCTGCCTGCAAGAGTGGCGGGGGTTTCCAGGATCATTATGACCACCCCTCCCGGCCCGGACGGGAAGATCGATCCCGGTATTCTGGCGGCCGCGGACATTGCGGGGGTTCACGAGATCTATAAGGCGGGAGGCGCGCAGGCCATCGCCGCCATGGCCTTTGGAACGGAGAGTATCCCCAGGGTGGATAAGATCACGGGCCCTGGAAATATCTTTGTGGCCCTGGCCAAGAAGGCATGCTTCGGTTATGTGAGCATCGACTCCATCGCCGGGCCCAGCGAGATTCTGGTGCTGGCGGACGAGAGCGCCAATCCCCGGTATGTGGCGGCGGATCTTCTCTCCCAGGCTGAGCACGACGAGATGGCCAGCGCCATCCTGATCACTACCAGCAGAGAGCTTGCGGAGGCGGTTTCCAGGGAGGCGGAGGCCTTTTGCGAAACCCTCTCCCGAAAGGAGATTATCGAAAAATCGCTGGAAAATTATGGGTATATTCTGGTGGCGCAGGATATCGAGGCGGCCATAGAGGCGGCCAACGAGATCGCCTCGGAGCATCTGGAGATCCTCACCCGAAATCCCTTCGAGGTGATGACCCGGATTAAAAATGCGGGGGCTGTTTTCCTGGGAGCGTATTCCTCCGAGCCCCTGGGAGACTATTTTGCCGGCCCCAACCACATCCTGCCCACCAATGGCACGGCGCGGTTTTTCTCCCCCTTAAATGTGGATGATTTTATGAAGAAAACCAGTATTATTTCTTATTCCAGGAATGCCCTTGAGAAGGTTCATGAACAGGTTGAAATGTTTGCGGACAGGGAAGGGCTGACGGCCCACGCGAATTCTGTGCGGGTGCGTTTTACACCATGAGGAGGATATGAGATGACAGAGAGCAGAACGGCGCATGTTACGCGCAGGACAAAGGAGACGGATATCGTGGCGGAGCTTGATCTGGACGGGAGCGGAAAGTGTGAGGCCCGCACCGGGATCGGATTTCTGGATCATATGCTGGAAGGGTTTTCCAGGCATGGATTCTTTGATCTCTCCATGGAAATCAGGGGGGATCTGGAGGTGGACGGACATCACTGTGTTGAGGATGGGGGGATTGTGCTGGGAACGGCGCTGCGGGAGGCGCTCGGCGACAAGAAGGGGATCCGGCGTTACGGCTCCTGCGTTCTTCCCATGGACGACGCCCTGGTGCTGTGCGCCATTGATCTGTGCGGGAGACCGTATTTTGCCTTTGACTGTGAATTTCCCACGCAGAGGGTGGGAGAACTGGACACGGAGCTGGTGCGGGAATTCTTTTACGCCCTCTCTTACAGCGCGGGGATGAACCTTCATATTAAAATGCTCTCCGGGCTGAACAGCCATCACATGATCGAGGCCATCTTCAAGGCCTTTGGCAGGGCGCTCGATACGGCCACAGGGCTGGATCCCCGGATCGGCGGCGTGCTCAGCACCAAGGGAAGCCTGTGATATGCGGGGGATAAGTCTGGAAGTACAAATGTAAAATATGTGGGGATTCCCTCAAAAAGGACATAATGAAATCATGAACAATTTTAAAAAATTCATACCATGTATTTATCTGTTAAAGGAAAAGGCGACGGCGGGCTTTAAGGATCCCGCCCCGGTCAGCGACGATCCGGCGGGTCTTGCCCGGTTTTACGGGGAGAACGGAGCAGATGAGCTGATCGTCTATGATCTTTCCACGGATGATACCGCCCATGAAACGGCGCTGGATGCCATCAGGCTGATCTGCAGCGAGGCACAGATCCCCGTCATCGGGGCCGGAAACGTACGCCGCATGGAGGATGTGAAAAAGCTTCTCTATGCCGGGTGCCAGAAGGTGGCGCTGAACTATTCCAAAGAGGAAAATATCGCCCTGACGCAGGAGGTCTCCCTGAAATTCGGGAAGGAAAAAATTCTCGCCTGTGTGCGCAGTACGGCTGAGATCACCGCCAACCGGGATCTGCTTATGGAATACGCCGGCGGGGTGATTTTGCTGGGAGAAAAGGAGATCAGACAGGCCGTTTGCGCATCGGAGCTTCCGGTGATTGCGTCGCTTTCCGAGGTGTCTCTGGACAGGCTCATGGCGCTGCTCTCCCTGGATTCCATTGCCGGGATCACGGGAGCAGCCGTCAACGCCAACGCCATGGAGATCAACTCCATCAAATCCCTCTGCGGGGAAAACAACATTCATGTACAGACCTTTACCCCTGCCATCGCCTGGGAGGAGCTCACCTTAAATTCCGACGGCCTGATCCCGGTGGTGGTGCAGGACTGCCAGACCCGGGAGGTGCTGATGGTGGCCTACATGAATGAGGAGGCCTATCTCCACACCGTCCACAGCGGCCGCATGACCTATTACAGCAGAAGCCGCAGGGAGCAGTGGGTCAAGGGGGAGACAAGCGGCCACTTCCAGTATGTGAAGGAGCTGATCGCGGACTGCGACCGGGATACCCTTCTTGCGAAGGTTTCCCAGGTGGGGGCGGCATGCCATACCGGAAATCACAGCTGCTTTTTCCAGGAGATCCTGAAAAAGGAGTACGCACAGACCGACCCTCTTACGGTGTTTGAGACCGTTTTTGATGTGATCCGTGACCGGAAGGTTCATCCCAGAGAAGGGTCCTATACCAATTATCTTTTTGACAAGGGCATTGACAAGATTTTGAAAAAGCTTGGGGAGGAGGCCACGGAGATCGTGATCGCCGCCAAAAACCCCAATGCCAATGAGATCAAATATGAGATCGCGGATTTCCTCTACCATATGATGGTTCTGATGGCGGAGAAGGGCGTGAGCTGGGAGGAGATCACACAGGAGCTGGCCAGACGATGAAAAACATGTCCGCAGGACAACATGTCCGTAGGACATGTTCCGGGAATATCCCGCTTAGTGGAGGAACGGGCGTGCAGCGCCAGACATATATTCCAGGGCTCCTGCATAGCCTTTAGTAAGGCTGATTTCCGGGAACGAATATTATGGGTAAGGTAACCACAAACAAAAAGCTGGAGCTGGTGCGGGCGATCCGGATGCAGAATCATTACGACAGACAGCTCTTCCGCTCCAGGGAGGGGCTTTTATACTCCGATATGGCGGATGGGCGGGGAGAGCTCTACGGGCTGGAGAACATGGACAGAGCAGGGGATCCCATGGAAAAGTCCCTGAATGGAAAGGGCTCCATCGCCGGGAGCTTTCGGATCCGCTTCGTGATCGCCATGGCGCTGCTTCTTTTCTTTATTTTGTGCGATATCAATCAGGTGAGCTATCAGGGACAGACCACACAGTCCATCTTCGGGCAAATCGTGGAGAGCCCGGATCTGACGGAGCTTTTTAAGAGGACATAAAAGAAAATGAGAAAACTTGCTTTAAGAGATGATATACTGCTGCAGGTGGAAAAGCCTGCCCGCTATATCGGCGGGGAGGTAAACGCGGTGATGAAGGATAAGGAGCAGGTGGCGGTGCGGTTCGCCATGTGCTTCCCGGATGTGTATGAAATCGGCATGTCCCATCTGGGGATTCAGATCATTTATGATATGATGAACCAGTTTGAGGACGTGTGGTGCGAGAGGGTATATTCTCCCTGGGTGGATCTGGATCAGATCATGAGAAAGGAGAAGATCCCTCTGTTTGCGCTGGAATCCCAGGATCCGGTCCGCGATTTTGATTTCCTGGGCATCACCATCCAGTATGAAATGTGCTACACGAATATTCTGCAGATCCTGGACTTATCCGGCATCCCGCTTCTTGCCAGGGACAGAGGGGAGCAGGATCCCGTTGTCATCGGGGGCGGTCCCTGCACCTACAATCCGGAGCCCTTCTGCGACTTTTTTGATCTGATCTATGTGGGCGAGGCGGAGACCCGCTACCGGGAGCTTCTGGATCTTTACAAAGAGTATAAGGCCGGGGGATGGACGCGCCGGAAGTTTTTGTGCAGGGCCGCCCTGATCCCCGGTATCTATGTGCCATCCCTGTATGAGGTGATTTACAGGGAGGACGGGACCATCCGTGAGCGGATCCCTCTGGAGGAGGGAATCCCGCAGATCATCGAAAAAGAGCTGGTTAAGGATATGACGGACACATATTATCCCTTAAAGCCCGTAGTCCCCTTTATCCAGGTGACCCAGGACAGGGTGGTTCTGGAGATCCAGAGAGGCTGTATCAGAGGCTGCCGGTTCTGTCAGGCCGGACAGATTTACCGTCCGGTGCGGGAGCGGGATGTGGATACCTTAAAGCGCTATGCGGTGGAGATGCTCAAAAATACAGGGCATGAGGAGATTTCCTTAAGCTCCTTAAGCTCCAGCGATTATTCCCGTCTGCCGGAGCTTCTGGATTATCTCATTGAAAAGTGCGGACAGGAGAAGATCAATATCTCCCTGCCCTCCCTGCGGATCGACGCCTTTTCGCTGGATGTGATGAACAGGGTGCAGGATGTAAAAAAGAGCAGCCTTACCTTTGCTCCGGAGGCGGGAAGCCAGCGCATGCGGGATATCATCAACAAGGGATTGACCGAAGAAGTCATTCTGGAGGGGGCGCGGCTGGCCTTCGAGGGCGGCTGGACAAGGGTCAAGCTCTACTTCATGCTGGGGCTTCCCATGGAGACGCAGGAGGACATCCGGGAGATCGCCCATCTGTGCAACAAGATTGCCGCCCTGTTTTATGATACGGTTCCCAGAGAAAAACGAAACGGCCGGGTGCAGATCGTGGCCAGCACCTCCTTTTTTATCCCCAAGCCCTTTACCCCCTTCCAGTGGGCCGCCCAGAACACGAAGGAACAGTTCCTGGAAAAGGCTTACCTGACCAGAACATCTATTGCGGGAGAGCTCAATCAGAAAAGCATCAAATACAACTGGCATGAGGCGGACGCCAGCGTGCTGGAGGGAGTCTTCGCCAGAGGGGACAGGCGTCTGAACCAGGTGATCCTGCGAGCCTACGAAAAGGGCTGTCTCTACGACGCCTGGAGCGAGTATTACCGGAACGACGTGTGGTTATCGGCTTTCTCCGAATGCGGGGTGGATCCTGATTTTTATACGGTCCGGGAGAGAGCGGACGACGAGGTGTTTCCCTGGGATTTCCTGGACTGCGGCGTGAGCAGGGCGTTTCTTTTAAGAGAGTGGCACAGATCATGCAGGGGAGAGGTCACGCCCAACTGTAAGGAGCGGTGCAATGGCTGCGGCGCCTCCCGGTATGGCTGCGGGATCTGTACGGAGAGCGGAAAGGGGGCGCAACTATGAAGGTGAGAATCAAATTTTCAAAAAACGGCCCGCTGAAATTCATCGGGCATCTGGATGTGATGCGTTATTTTCAGAAGGCCATCCGGCGCAGCAGCATTCCCATCGCCTACTCGGAGGGCTTTAACCCCCATCAGATCATGTCCTTTGCCTCTCCCCTGTCGGTGGGACACACAAGCCAGGGAGAATATATGGACATCGAGGTGACCTCCTTTTTGGGGGAGGACGAGATGCGGGAGCGTCTGCAGGGGGTGATGGCGGAGGGAATCGAGATCCTTAAGGTTCGGCTTCTTCCTGCGGGGGCGGGCAACGCCATGGCCAGCGTGGCCGCGGCTTCCTACCGGGTCACCTTCCGCCCCGGGATTTCCCTGCCCGATCACTGGCAGGAAAAGCTGGCGGCTTTCTATGAGCAGGAAGAAATTCCTGTGGTGAAAAAGACGAAAAAGGGCGAGAAGGAAATCAATCTGAAGGAGAGCATCTATGACCTGCATATAGATACGAATCCCTGCCCGGCGGTCTGTATGCTCTTAAACGCCAGCAGCGGGGGGAATATCAGGCCCTCCTTCGTACTCGAGCGCTTTTTCGCCACCCTTAAGTGGGAGCTTCCCCCTTACGCGCTTATGGTTCACAGGCTGGAGCTGTACCGGCGCGAGGAAGAAAGGCTGGTGCCGCTGATATGGGAAAAATAATCGTTACCCAGTGGGAACAGGTCCTTCTGCTGTTTCAGATGGACGACGCCGGGCATCCCCAGATGATCCGGGTCAGTCCCTGGCCGGGGGAGGAGGAGAACCTGGGAAACATCTACATCGGACGTGTGGAGGAGATTGTCCCCGGCATCGGGGCGGCCTTTGTCTCCATCGCGCCCGGCAAGAAGGTCTTTCTGCCCCTGAACGAGTGTGCAAAGCCGCTTGTGATCAACCGGGAATACGACGGACGGCTAAAGCACGGAGATATGCTTCCGGTCCAGATCGCCACAAAAGCCCTGAAAACCAAGCTGCCTGCCGCCACGGCCAGGCTCTCCCTGGCGGGAACCTACTGTGTCTGCCGCCTGGACAGCCCGAAGATTACCTGCTCCGGCAAGCTTCCCACCGATAAGGCCAGGGAGCTCAGGCAGGCCGCCAGGGAACTGCGCAGGGAAAAAAGCGCAGAGCTTGCCGGCTGTGAGGACTACGGCTTTATCATCCGCACCAATGCCGGAGCCCTTGCGGACTCAGCGCCTCTCTTCGAGGAGATGGAGGAGTTTATCAGGACCTTCCACAGGCTGCTGGGCATATACAAAACCCGCATCTGCCACACCTGTCTGTACTGCTCGCAGCCGGAGCTGACCGGTGTGATCAGGAGCATTCCCCTTTCGGATTACGACGAAATTATCACGGACGATGAAAAAATAAAAGAGCTTTTTTCTCCTTTTGTACCGGTCCCCATCCGGTATTATCAGGATCCCCTGGTGTCCCTGAGCGCGCTCTACAGCCTTAAGACCCATTTAAGCCGGGCGCTTGAAAAAAGGGTCTGGCTGCCCAGCGGCGGCTATCTGGTGATCGAGCCCACCGAGGCCATGGTGGTGATCGACGTCAACACCGGGAAAGCCAGCGGGGACAGACGTATTGTAAGAAAAAATCTCTACCTTCAGATCAATCTGGAGGCGGCAAAGGAGATCGCCAGGGCGCTTCGCCTGCGCAATTACTCCGGAATGATCATGGTGGATTTCATCAACATGGATTCCGAGCAGGATAAGCAGCTTCTGATGGAGCATCTGGCGGCGTATCTGCGCGAGGATAAGGTGGAAACCCGGCTGGTGGACATGACGGCGCTGGGAATCGTGGAGATCACCCGCAAAAAGATCAGCAGGCCCCTTTCGGAGTTTATCCGGAAATCGCTCTGAATTTTTTCAAAAGGCTTCGGCGGCGGCCACGCCGGAAGCCTTTTTTGCCTGTTTATAAATAAATCTTTAGATTTATAAGGAATTTCATAAGAAATTATAAAAAATTATTGAAAAAGACACGAAAACAGTGCTATAATTGTTTAATGTGTTCAATTTATGAAAGGATTCTGTATTTTTATGCAATACGACAGAGAAACGGCGACTGACCGGCTCCTCAGAGGATACGGGGCTTACTTCGATATAACGATGTCCGACGGGGAACAGCCTTATCTCACAGCAATCTGTGAGTTTTTTGAACACACCGAAAAATATGTCCTTTCCAGACAGGCGAATCTCTGGACGGCCAACTGCGAAGAGTTTGTATATTTATTCAACGTGGAACAGCTCACAGAAGATATTTTTGAGAAATGCAGGGATTTTGCCCATGAGGACGGCATGAAGCGGGCCCACATCGGGCCGGGGCATATGTACACCTATATCACCCCTGTCTTTATCTGCGATACCTGTCAGGGGGAGGCGAGGGCGGCTGTGAGGAAATGCCGCATCTACAAAAGTTTTCGATTTTCTCTGCACGGATGGATGGACTTCCACACGGCGGTTCTGGAGGTTTCGGATAACCGGATCACCACCAACCGCAGCGGAAGATGTGTGGAGAAAGTTCTGAAAAATGTTTTATTCAACTCTAACAAGAAAAGGAGACGATTTTTATGAACACATTATTACTGGTTCTCATCTCTGTGGCCATTTTACTGTGCGGTTATATCTTCTACGGAAGATGGCTCTGCAAACAGTGGGGCGTGGGTGAGAGCAAAGAAAAGACGCCTGCGCATACCATGTCGGATGGTGTTGACTATGTCCCGGCCAAAGCGCCCGTTCTTATGGGCCATCATTTTTCATCCATCGCCGGGGCAGGCCCTATCACCGGCCCCATCAATGCGGCTTTATTCGGATGGCTGCCCGTTGTCCTGTGGATTTTAGTGGGCGGTATCTTCTTCGGCGGCGTCCACGATTTCGGCGCGCTGTTCGCATCCCTGCGCCATAAGGGACAGTCCATCGGCGAGGTAATTTCCGCCAACATGAGCAAGAGAGCCAAAAGGCTTTTCCTGATCTTCGCCTATCTGACGCTGCTTCTGGTGGTAGCGGCCTTTGCCTCCATCGTGGCCACCACCTTCGGCGCAAAGTATGACGAGGCGGGCGCTCTGGATATGGCGGCGAGCGCATCCAACGCGTCCGTTGCGATGGTATCCCTGTTATTTATCGTGATCGCCATCGTGTTCGGCTTCTGCGTATACCGCCGCAACCTGTCCATGGGCATTTCCACGGTTCTGGGCATTGTGGCGATCGTGATCATCATGGCGATCGGTATGAATTTCCATCCGCTCTATCTCTCCACCAACACCTGGATGATCATCGTGGGAATCTATATCGCCATCGCGTCGGTGGCTCCCGTGTGGATCCTGTTACAGCCCCGCGATTACTTAAGCTCCTTCCTGCTCTATGCCATGCTGGCCGTGGCCTTCATCGGCGTGGTGGGAGCCCATCCCAATATCGATCCCGAGCTTTTCCCGGCCTTCACCGGATTTGCGGTGGACAACGGAAACGGGATGCAGTACCTGTTCCCGATCCTGTTTACGACGGTTGCCTGCGGCGCCATCTCCGGTTTCCATTCGCTGGTTTCCTCCGGAACCACCTCCAAACAGCTCGATAAGGAGGCGGATGCAAAGCCCATCGCCTACGGCGGAATGCTTCTTGAGTGTGTGCTGGCGGTACTCACCGTATGCGCCATCGCCTACGCGAGACAGACCGGTCATACGGCGGGAGCCACCGACATTTTTGCAGGCGGAATCGCCGCAATGGTGGCTGCGATTCCCGGTCTTGCAGGGCTTGAGAATATCCTGTATACCCTGCTGATCCTCACCTACTCCGCATTCTGCCTGACCTCTCTGGATACGGCCACGCGTCTTGCGCGTTTCATGTTCCAGGAGTTCTGGCTTGAGCCGGGACAGACGGTTGGCGATGTGAAGGAAGGCTACAAAAAGCTGCTGGTAAATCCTTATTTCGCAACTGCCATCACGGTTGTGATCGGTATCGTCCTTGGTATGACCGGATACGCCAAGATCTGGGGTCTGTTCGGTTCCGCCAACCAGCTGCTGGCCGGACTTGGACTTCTGGCTGTCGCCACATGGCTTGGCAATATCGGGAAGAACAATAAGATGTTCTTATTCCCCATGGCTTTCATGATGGTTGTTACCATCGCCTCCCTGATCATCACCGTTAAGAATCAGGTTGGCCTGATCTCTGCGGGCGGCGCCGACTGGGGCCCTTACGCGCAGACCATTCTGGCAGTGCTTCTGATCATCCTTGCGGTCCTGCTTGTGATTGAGGGCGTTCAGACGCTGTTTGGGAAGAAAAAGACAGCATAAAAATCTGATTTTCAAGCAAAGGTATTCTGATCACCTCTGCCCGCCAGAAACGGGCGGAGGTGATTTTTTGACGTTATGCATATATTTATCCTTTTCTTTCATGCTTTCCTGTTAAAAATGTGTAAAGGACCGGATATTATTTAGCAATATATATTGACACTAAAGCTAAATAATAATATAATTTAAGCATATTATAATAGCTTTATAGCTAAAATATTGCTAAATAAATGAAGGAGGGAGCGTAAATGAAAAGGAGGGTTTTATCAGTGCTTGCCCTGGCGCTGACGGCAGCGTTTCTTGTAAACGGCTGTGGCTCGACGCCGCAGGACGGCAGTACAGGGGAGGCGGATACCGGAACAAAGACCACAGACGGCGGGGACAGTGCTGACGCCGATACGGGTACGGATGAAAATGCGGATGTACAGGCAGACGCCGGAATTGAGAGGATCTCAGAGGAAGGGATCACCTGGAATATGTTTAAGGGATCTCATACCTGTATGGGAATTCTCATCGACGACTGGAATGAGACGCTGACGGCTCAGCAGATGGAAGAGAAGACGGGCGTACATATTGATTTTACCACTCCCATTCTGGGGGAGGAGAACACGCAGCTCAATCTTCTGATCTCCTCCGGCAGTATTCCGGATTTTATAAGCGGCGGCGTGGGCGGCTATGAAGGGGGAGCAGTGGGGCTGTTAAATGACGGGATATCCGTGGATATAGCCGAGTATCTGGATCTGATGCCGAATTTTAAGAAACAGCTTGAAGCCTCCGAGTTCCGGCAGAAAGAAGTTTATACGGACGACGGAAGGATTACCGGACTGCCGATTTTCTTTGAGGATGACGAGGAGACAGAGATCTTTGCAGGCGTTCTGATCCGGAAGGATCTTCTTGACGATGTGGGGATGGACGTGCCCGAGACCTATGATGAATGGCACGATGTACTGACCGCCTTTAAGGAGCAGTGCGGAATTACCAAAGGCTTTGTTCCGGGAACCACCGGAATGTCCCAGAATAATATGTGGACCATCGGCTACGGTTTTGGCTACCGCGATTACTGGGGCAGTGATTTTCCCTTTTATCAGATCGACGGAAAGGTGCTCTATGCCCCCGTGGATGCGACGGAGTCTTTCCGGGCCTATCTGGAGATGATGGAACAGTGGTATAAGGAAGGCCTGATTGATCCGGATTTCCAGTCCGTGACGGATATCAACGCGCAGATTTCCACCTATTCTTCGGCTGACTGCGGCTCCTGCGTGACGGCTTATTCCATGGCCGGGATGCTTGCCTCCATCGGTTCGGAGTTTAAGGAAGACTTTGAATATGTTGTTGCTCCCATGCCTGTTCTGGAAAAGGGGACAGTGACGCATGAATACTACGAAAACGGTAAAATTCAGTTAAACGCGGTGATTATTTCTGCGGACTGTGAGGATCTTGAATCCGCCTTAAGGTACTGGGATCAGTATTATACCCGGGAAGCCAGCGATCTCTCCTGCTGGGGCGTGGAGGGAACCACCTACGAGGTGGCCGAAGACGGGACCAAAACCTGGATGGACAATATCACCAACAATCCCAACGAAAACTTTATCAACATGCGTTACGCCACGGTGGGAACCGGATATCCCGGAAGCTTTGACGTGGGCTCCACCATGGTGGATGAGTTTAATATCGCGGCCGACCGGCTCTACAGAGAGCAGGGAGATAATCAATGGCGTATCAGCGGCAACATCAGTCTGCTGGAGGATGAGCTGGACGTTTACAACCGTTATATGCCGGATATCAATACGTACCTGGATGAAATGACCGTTAAATACATCACGGGTCAGGAATCCTTCGACGGCTTCGACAATTTTATTCAGACAGTTAAGGATATGAACGTTGAAGAATGCAAAAGCGCGTTTCAGTCCGCATTGGACCGATATAATGCGAGATAGAAGAGCGCGTTCCCAGGGAGGTTTTGCGTGAAAGGATTGAAGAAAAATTTCAGGCGGCATAAGCTGATGTATTTTGCCGCCCTGGCAATTATGATTTACTTTCTGATCTTCAGTTTTCTGCCGATGGGAGGCCTGATTATGGCCTTCCAGAAGTATAAGATCGTAAAGGGAATCTTTGGAAGCAGGTTTGTGGGTCTGGATAACTTTAAAAGGTTTTTTGAGGGGCCTTATTTTTTCAGAACCCTGATCAACACCCTGCGCATCAGTCTGCTGGATCTTTTGTTTTCCTTTCCGGCCCCGATTATTCTGGCCTGTCTTCTCAATGAGCTGCGGGGGCAGAAATTTAAGAAAACCGTACAGACGATCACCTATATGCCCTATTTTCTCTCGACAGTGGTATTTTGCGGGCTGATCAGAAACTTTACGGATTCCCGCGGCTTTGTGACACAGATCGTCAACAGTCTGGGGGGCAGCTATGAAAGCATGATAACGGATACGGGGGCCTTTATCCCGATCTTCATTATCACCAACATCATCCAGACGATCGGCTTTAACAGTATTATTTATCTGGCGGCGCTCTCGTCGGTGGATCAGGAGCTTTATGAGGCGGCGAAGATCGACGGAGCGGGTTACTGGAAGCAGTGGCTTTACGTCACCCTGCCGGGAATCTCCTCCACCGTCATTATCATGCTGATCCTGCGGATGGGGCAGATTATGAATGTCAACTATGAAAAGGTTATCCTGCTCTACGCCCCTTCCACCTATGACGTGGCGGATGTTATTTCTTCTTATATATACAGGGCAGGCCTGCAGGGCGGAGATTACTCTTACAGTACGGCGGTGGGATTGTTCAACTCTGTCATCGGCTTTATCCTGATCCTGATCGCCAACATGATAAGTAAAAAGTTTTCAGAAACCAGTTTGTTTTAGGAGAGATGGAATGAAGGTAAAAGAAACTCCGGGGAGAAAAATATTCCGTGTTGTCAACGTCCTGTTTTTGACCGCCATATCCTTTATCTGCCTTGCGCCGATCCTGTATACGGTTATGGCTTCCTTTTCGGATCCGGTTTCCCTGATCAACAGCAGAAGCATGCTGTTCTGGCCGGCGGGGGAGATAACGCTTTCGGGATATGAGCTTGTATTTGGAAACAAAAGTATCTGGAAAAGCTACGGGAACACGATTTTTTATGTGACGGCGGGGACCATCGTCGGTATTTTTGCCACTTCCGTGGCCGCCTACATTTTTTCCAGAAAATATTTTGCGCCCAAAAATTTCTGTATGCTTCTGATTTCCTTTACCATGCTCTTTAACGGGGGGCTGATACCCAATTATATCCTGATATCCAGACTGGGGCTGATCGACAGCCGTCTGGTCATGATCATTCCGGGGGCGATCAATGTGTTTAATCTGATCGTACTGCGAACTGCGTTTATGGGAATACCGGATTCGCTGGAGGAGTCGGCCAGGCTGGACGGGGCGGGGGATTTCTGCATCTTTTTCAGAATCATCGCGCCCCTGTCCAAAGCGACCATCTCCGTGGTGGTGTTGTTTATCGCTGTGGCACAGTGGAATTCCTGGTTTTTGCCCTCGCTCTACTTCAACGACCGGGATTTGTTCCCGCTGCAGCTGATTCTGAGGGAGATTCTCATCGTGGGGAACATGAGTCTGACCAACGCCTCCAGCGACGTCTCCTCCCAGTTTTCCATTTATACGCTTCTGATCCAGTATTGTACCATTGTGGTATCCACACTGCCGATCTTATGTATCTATCCTTTTATACAGAAATATTTTGCCAAAGGAGTCATGATAGGCTCCATCAAGGGCTGACAGGAGGGAGTAAAAATGGCGTTGATTAAGTTAAGTATGACATCGAAGGCGCTGGGGCGGGAGACAAAGGTCTGTCTGGCCATGCCTGAGAGAGACTATATGGCACAGGCCGGGGAAGGGGAAATCCCGGTGCTGTACTGTCTGCACGGCGGGTGCGCGGACTATACGGATATGCTCAGAAATTCCAGCATAGAAGAGCATGCCAGGAAAAACAATCTGGTGGCCGTCATGCCCTCCGCCGGAATGAGCAGATGGTATAACGAGAAGAGAGGAGAGCTGATCGAGGATTTTGTGGTGGAGGAGCTTCCCGGATTTCTCCATACGCTGTTTCCCAAATTGTCCACGAAACGGGAAAAAACCTGGATCACCGGTTTTTCCATGGGCGGTTCCGGGGCGCTGACGTATGCAATGATGTACCCTGAGAAATATTCCCAGGCCCTGATCATATCCACCAGCTCCGTGATCCCCCTGGAGCATCTGCGGCAGGCGGTGGGAAAGATCTGGGTCCCGGAGGGATGTATGGATACCACGGAGCTCACCTTCGGGACGCCGGACAGCGGCGAGATGAAGGGGACAAGGTATGATGTGCTCTGGCAGTCCGAACAGAATGTCAGGGAGGGAAAGCCCCTTCCCAGAATCAGACTGGCGGTGGGCACGCAGGATCACGGCTTCGAGGTCTGTCTGGCCCTGCGGCAGCACTTCCTGAGTCTGGAGGGAAATCCCTATGGCTTTGAGTTTTATTCTGAGGTGGCGCCTCACTGCTGGGAGTTCGCCGACAAATGGATTGGCAGATTTCTTGCCATGATCTGAGAAAGGGGAGAGATATGGCTTTATTAGAAATTAATTATTATTCAAAAATGCTGGCAAAATCCAACGAATTCCATGTAATCATACCGGACCGGCTCCTCGAGAGCGGACAGAAGGAGTGCAATGTGCTCTGGTTTCTCCATGCGGGAGGAGAAGACAGCGAGAAGGTGCTGCGCTGCACCAATGTGGAGAGCTACGCCGTCAGACACGGCTTTGTCGTGGTGCTTCCCTCTGTGGAAGGGAGCTTTTACTCCAATATGCAGATGGGACGGTATCTGGATTATGTTACCCTGGAGCTGCCGGCGTATCTGAGCGATCTGCTGGGACTGGTCTTTAAAAAGGAGAACAGTATCGCGGCGGGAGGCTCCATGGGCGGTTTCGGCTCCTGGAAGCTGGGTTTTACCCATCCGGAGCTTTACGCCGCCGTCGCCCCCTTCTCCGGGGGAAGTATTTTAAAAGCGGATTTCGGACCGTCTTTTGACGAGCCCCATAAAAGAAGGTTTGGGACGGCCAATCTGACAAAGCTCGCCGGCACGCAGTACGATCTGCTCCACCTTGCCAGGCAGGCCGCCGCATCCGGACAGGATCTTCCGGTGTTCTATACCCTGTGCGGAACGGAGGATGCGATCGCCTACGACGCCATGGTCGAGACGGTGGAATATTGTAAGGAGCTCGGCATGAGGGTGCTGTGGCAGTCCCTTCCGGGAGGGCACAGCTATGACCTGTGGGATCCGCAACTGGAAAAATTTATGATATGGTTCCTTGAGCACAAGGAGGAGATCAGAGTGTGAATTTGACAGCGACAAACAGCAACCAGGGCGGCAATCCCGACGCCGGCAGGCTGTGGAATGCCTGCTATATTACGCTTTTTCTGGTTAATCTGCTGGTTTCCATGACCTTATATATGACGAACACGCTGATGGCCGGATTTCTGGCGCAGAAAAATATCGCTGTGGTTTCGGTGGGAAATATCCTGGGGACAATGTCCATTGCTTCCATGTGTATCCGTCCTTTCAGCGGTTTTGTGAGCGATTATTTCTCCAGAAAAAGACTGCTTTTATGCTTCCTTGGGCTTTACATGGCGGTAATGTTGGGATACGGCTTTTCATCGTCCATCCCTGTGTTTTATATTCTCCGGATCCTCCAGGGAATTTCCTTCGGCATTGTAACTACGGTTACAATGGCTTATGTGTCTGAGTTTATCCCGCAGAACCGGATCGGAGAAGGGCTTGGCTATTTTGGGGTTGGTCAGTCCCTCGCGGCCGCCATTGGACCAGGAATCGGGCTTGCCCTCTCCGGCGCACATTCCAGTGCGATTCCTTTTTATGGGGCGGCATTGTTTCTGCTCCTGGCGGCGGTTCTGGTTCTCTCTGCGCTGCCGGGAGCGGGCGGGGCAAAAACGCGGGGAAACCAGAAATTTTCTCCCGGCCAGCTGATTGCACGAGAGGCTCTGCCCTATGCGCTTATGACGGTGGCCCTGTCCGCCGTCAACGGAATCGAGACGAGCTACATCGCCAGCTACGCGGGGGAGCTTGCGCTTTCAGGCATCGGGTGGTATTTCACGCTCAGCGCCGCCGTCCTTTTCTTCTCCCGGATTCTTTTCGGCAGGGTGACGGATGCGCATGGCTTTGCCTGGGCGCTTTATCCCGGATCGCTTCTGATTATTCTGGCGCTTATATTTCTCGCAAACGCCGGAGAGATTATACTGCCTGCGGCATTGTGCTTTGCCGCCGCGGCTGTCTTGAAGGCCTCCGGCGTAGGGCTTCTTCAGCCGGCGATTCAGGCGAACTGCTTAAAGTCTGTGGAAAGCGGACGAAGAGGATCGGCCTCGAGCACCTATTATATCGGGACGGATTTGGGGCAGGGCGTGTCCACCGTGGCGGCCGGCCGTCTCATCGCCCGCTGTGGCTATGGAGGAATGTATCTGTGCTATATCGCCCCGATGGCTCTGATTTGTGTAATATATTTGCTTCACTTTATGAAATCGGCAGATTTTGGGCGAAAGAAGGATGAAACTTGACACAAATCTGCTGTATGTCTTACAATAGGACTACGGGATTGTTGATTATGAGACGTTCCTGATTCATAGCATATAGGAACAGGCAGGTATAATAATGTCCAAAAAAAATGGCATGACCATCAGTGTGAAAGCGCTTGCCGAACGGATGAATCTGTCCTCAGGGACGATATCTATGGTATTGAATGGAAAAGGGGATGTTTTACGTATTTCGCAGGCGACGCAGGAGAGAATCCTGCGGGAGGCCGTTTCGTATGGCTTCAGAAGGGAACAGATCGTAAACCGCAGACAGACTGAGCGGCTGAAAATATATGTGTTCAGCCCTTTTGAGGAGCGGACAAAGGTTGTAATGGGAAGAGTGATCTACGGGTTACAGCGCGTTCTGCTGGAGGAGGGGCTGCAGATTGATATTGTGATGCAGCACTATCTGCTGAACGATCTGGAGGGCAGGAGGGAGCTCTTTTCCAGGAAATACTGCGGCGGCGTGATCGTGAACGGTTTATCCGAGAAGGACATGCTTTTCCTGCTGGAGAGCGAGTTTGACGTGCCGGTGGTGCTCTTTAACAGGCCCAACGAAAAGTACAGCTCCGTGTATGTGGATAACTATGAGGCGGGAAAAAAGGTGGCATATCTGTTTGCGAGGCATGGTTGGCATGAGGTCGGCCTTTTGCAGAATCAGAAGAGAAGCAAGGCGGATACGCTGCTGGCGGCAGGCTTTCTCGACGGGTGCGAGGGATGCGGCCTGAATGTCAGACAGGAGTATATCAGGGAGGACCCGCTTGATATCGAAGGCGGAAAGGCCGCCTGTGTGCAGATGATGGAGGCAGGTCTTCCGGGAGCTGTATTCATAACGGACTCCAATATCCTGATGGGCTTTCTGAACATTCTGCTGCGCAGGGGAATCAGGATTCCGGAGCAGATAGAGCTTGTGACATATGGGGACGAAAGACTGGGAAGAGAGCTCTATCCAAGCCAGACCATGCTCCACATCAATGTGGAGGATATGATGGCCGCCTGTCTGAAAATGGTACTGGATAAAATCAACGGCCAGAACGACGCCCAGATGCCCTCCATGCAGGTGATACCGGCCTGCTTCAGCTACCAGGAGAGCTGCCCTGAGAACAACAGATGAATGGGAAGGGTTCTGACAATTCCCCGGAAAACTTTTGGCAAAAAGAGGTTTTTTCCGGGGAATTTTCTTGACAGAATATACTGTAATATGCTATATTCTATGAGTATGCCGCATGACGGGGCTTAAGTGTTTTTGGCGTTTTTCGAAAACCGCCGCAGTCAGCGAGTAAAACCGGCTTTGGCTGGTTAGTATAGGAGGTGCCATATGTACGCAATCATTGCAACAGGTGGAAAGCAGTATAAGGTTTGTGAGGGCGATGTGCTTAAGGTTGAAAAGCTCGACGCACAGCCGGGAGATACTGTGACATTTGATCAGGTTGTCGCAATCAGCGACAATGAGCTTAAGGTTGCCGGCGACGTAGCCAATTCCAGCGTGACTGCATCTGTGATCGAGCAGGGCAGAGGCCGCAAGGTTATTGTCTACAAGTATAAGAGAAAAACCGGTTATCATAAGAAAAACGGTCACAGGCAGGCATACACACAGGTTAAGATTGAAAAGATCAACGCTTAAAAGAGTATGACTGTTATTACCATAATCAGATCCACAGACGGGGAATACAGGGAGATGATCTGTGAGGGCCATGCGGGATTTGCACAGGCGGGGAGCGACATTGTGTGCAGCGCCGTCTCCGTGCTGGTGATCAATACCGTCAATTCTCTGGAGAAGCTGACGGATACGCAGATGGAGACCGTAAGCGACCGGAAGCGTGGACTGATCCGGTGCCGTTTTACAGGCGGCCCCGACGCAGGCGGCAGACTTCTTCTCGATTCCATGGTTCTGGGATTGCAGAGCGTCGCAGAGCAGTACGGCAAAAAGTTTTTAAGACTGAAATTTAAGGAGGTGTAAATCATGTTAAAGCTGAACCTTCAATTTTTTGCTCATAAAAAAGGTGTTGGTTCCACCAAGAACGGCAGAGATTCCGAGTCCAAGCGACTTGGCGCCAAGAGAGCCGACGGCCAGTTCGTAAAGGCAGGAAATATTTTGTACAGGCAGCGCGGAACGAAGATCCATCCCGGCACAAACGTAGGACGTGGCGGCGACGATACATTGTTTGCGTTGGTTGACGGAGTTCTCAGATTCGAGAGAAAAGGAAGAGACAAGAAACAGGCTTCCGTATATCCTGTAGAAAAATAACAGACGATGGAGATCCGGCTTTTCCGGATATTTCCAGGTTAAGCAACGGGCAGGCTTCAAACAGTATTTCTTGTTTGAAGCCTCTTTTTACAATAAATAAGCCGGTCCGCGGAGCGTGGCGGCGTTTGTTCAAGAGGTATCAGAATGTTTGCAGACAGAGCAAAGATCTATGTACGCAGCGGAAAGGGCGGCGACGGCCACGTATCCTTCCGGCGAGAAAAATATGTTCCAAGCGGCGGCCCCGACGGGGGAGACGGCGGCCACGGGGGGGATGTGTTCCTGGAGGTGGACGATGGGATGAACACCCTCTCGGATTACCGCCATGTACGCAAATACCAGGCCGGAGACGGGGAGAACGGCAGCAAACGTAACTGCCGGGGCAAAAACGGGACGGATCTGGTCCTGAAGGTTCCCGCCGGAACCGTGGTCCGGGAAGCGCAGAGCGGAAAGATCATTGTGGACATGTCGGGAGAAAACAGGCGCTTTCGGCTTCTCTGCGGAGGAAAGGGCGGAAACGGAAACCAGCATTATGCCACCAGCACCATGCAGGCCCCCAAATATGCGCAGCCCGGCCAGCCCGCCAGGGAGCTGGAGCTTTCCCTTGAGCTCAAGGTCATCGCCGATGTGGGTCTGGTGGGCTTTCCCAACGTAGGGAAATCAACCCTGCTCACCAGAGTTTCCAACGCAAGGCCTCAGATCGCCAATTATCATTTTACCACCCTGACTCCGCATCTTGGCGTGGTGGATCTGCCGGACGCAAAAGGATTTGTGATGGCGGATATTCCGGGAATCATCGAGGGCGCGTCCGAGGGCGTGGGGCTTGGCTTCGAATTTCTGCGTCATATCGAACGAACCAGAGTGCTCATCCATATCGTGGATGCGGCGGGAACGGAGGGGAGGGATCCGCTGGAGGATATCCGCACAATCAACAGAGAGCTTGAGAGCTATAACCTGGCGGTTGCAAAGCTTCCCCAGGTGATTGCCGCCAACAAGGTGGATATGATCTTTCCACAGGAGGGAGAGCCGGATCCTGTGGCGCTTCTGCGGGCTGAGTTTGAGCCCAGGGGAATTTCCGTCTTTCCCATCTCCGCCATCAGCGGGCAGGGAATACGGGAGCTTCTCTACCATGTGAGGCATATGCTGGATGAGATCAACGAGCAGCCCCTCACCTTTGAACAGGAGTTTTTCCCTGAATTTATGTTGGCGGCATCCAACGAGCCCTACACGGTCAGCTACGACGAGAAGGCCGGGGAATATGTGGTGGAAGGCCCCCGTATCGAAAAAATGCTGGGCTATACCAATCTTGAATCCGAAAAGGGCTTCATGTTTTTCCAGAATTTTCTGAAGGCAAACGGGATTCTCGATCAGCTTGAAGAGCTGGGAATTTCAGAGGGGGATACGGTCAGAATGTATGGCTTATCCTTTGACTATTACAAATAGGAGAGATCAATGACGACAAAACAGCGGGCATATTTAAAAGGACTGGCCGCGGGCCTGGAGCCGGTCTTTGCGATCGGCAAATCCGGGCTGACGCCGGAGGTGACGGAGGCGGTCCGGGAAACCTTCAATACCAGAGAGCTTGTCAAGCTCTCCGTGCTTAAAAACTGTATGGAGGATCCCAGGCAGATTGCGGGCTTTATCGCCGACCGGACAGGCTCTGCGGTGGTGCAGGTGATCGGCCGTAAAATCGTATTATATAAAGAAAGCAGGGAGCACAAAAAAATTGAACTGCCAGAATAAGGCGATCCGCAATAACACACAGCCTGCCTGGCAGGTCTGTCCTGAAACCGATATTCAGCATATCCCCGCCGTCAGAAACGTGGGAATTATGGGAGGAACCTTCAATCCCGTCCACAACGGCCATCTGCTGCTTGCCGAGATGGCCCGGGAGGCGTTAGGGCTCGACCGGATTATTTTTATGCCCAGCGGGAACTCGTATATGAAGGATGCCTCCGCCATTCTGGACGGACAGATACGGGCCCATATGACCAGACTGGCCATAGAAGGGAATCCATGCTTTTCCTTTTCAGCCAGAGAGCTCGAGAGAGAGGGACCCACCTATACATGCGATACCCTTGCCGGACTGCGGGCGGAAAATCCGGATATCCGATATTATCTGATCCTCGGGGCGGACAATCTCTTTATCCTGGAAAAGTGGAGGAATCCGGAATTTATTTTTCAAAACTGTGCGATTGCGGCCGCCATGCGGGTGGAGGGCGGCGGTAAGAAGGAAGCGCCAAATACGGTGGAGGGCATGGCGGCGCACCTTCGGCAGAAATATCAGGCCGATATCAGGCTTCTTCCGGGAAGGCGGATTGATCTTTCCTCCACGGAAATCAGAACCCGGCTTCGGGAGGGAAGGTCTGTCCGCTATATGCTCCCCGAAAACGTGCTGGAATTTATCAATAAAAACGGACTTTATCGATAAGGGTGGGAGGCGTTATGAAAGAGATCGATCTGAAAAAAATCCGTCACAGGCTGGAAAAGGAACTGGATGCGAAACGTTTTGAACACACCCTGGGGGTGGCCTACACGGCATCCTCCCTTGCCATGTGTCATCAGGAGGATGCCGAGAGGGCCCTTCTGGCCGGAATGCTGCACGACTGCGCCAAATGTATGAGTAATGAAAAGAAGCTGGAAATCTGTGAAAAGCACCGGATCCCCGTAACTGAGGTGGAGCGTCAGAACCCCTTTCTTCTGCATGCAAAGGTGGGAAGCTATATCGCCCGGAAAAAATATCACATCCATGACGAGGATATTCTGAATGCGATCAGAAATCACACGACCGGAAGGCCGGGAATGTCCCGCCTTGAGAAGATTATCTATATTTCCGATTATATCGAACCCGGAAGAAAGCAGGCCCCGGGCCTGTCCGCCATACGCAGACTCGCCTTTCAGGATATCGACAGGGCGCTTTTACAGATCCTTAAGGATACGCTGGATTACCTGCAGGGTATGGATTTCCCTTTTGATCCCATGACGCAGGCGACCTACGACTATTATGTAACCGATCAGATTGAAGATGCGAAAGCAGGAGGTAAAAAATGTCAGAATCATCCGAAAAAAACCAACCGATAGAGCACCCTTCGGATTCACTGCATACACAGGTAAAGAAGATGGCCCGGACGGCCATCCATGCGCTGGAGGAGAAGAAGGCGGAGGATATCCGCGTCATTGATATCAGCCAGGTTTCCGTGATCGCAGACTATTTCATCATTGCGAACGGCAACAACAGAAATCAGATCCAGACGCTCTCAGACGAGGTGGAGGAAACCCTGGGAAGGGCAGGCTATCCCCTGAAGCAGAAGGAAGGCTATCACAACGCCAACTGGGTGCTGCTGGATTTCGGGGATATCATCATCCATATTTTCGATAAGGAAAACCGTCTCTTTTATGATCTGGAGAGACTCTGGTTCGATGGAAAAACCATTGATATTGAAGAATTGAAAAAATAACAATCCGGATCTGCCACAAACCCGACAGAGAATCCGTCCGGCAAAGAACGGTATCTCTGCCGGATTTCTCTTTGCCGGATTTGCAGATCCATTTCAAATCCTTTAGCTTTCTTCCCGTGTCCGGGCCGTGCCTCCCGCGTACATATAGAATGTAAGCAGGTAAAGGCCGCTGATTCCCACAAGCGCATAGACGATTCTTGCAATCCATGACATATTACCAAAGATAAAGGACACCAGGTCAAAGGAAAAGAATCCGATTAACCCCCAGTTGACCGCACCTATAATGGCGATTGTAAGTGCGATGCAGTCGAGACATTTATTGTTCATTTTCTGCACCTCCATAAATCTTTTTAAGGCTGTGAGCCATCAGTTTTATTTTCGCCCATATTGAAGATATTATACGGAGGCGGAGTTGTCCACTAAATGGGATTTCAGGTTATTATTTCATTGAAAATTTTATTGAAAGGTTTCGCTTAAAATTTCAATGAAACAGGCGGAATACGCCGAAAACCTTCCCAAGGATCTGGCAGTCGTCCACAATAATCGGATCCATGGTATCATTTTCCGGCTGCAGGCGAATATGTCCATCCTCCCTGTAAAAGGTCTTAACCGTCGCCGAATCATCGATCAGCGCTACCACCATATCGCCATTGTGCGCGGCAGAGCAGGCGTTGACAAAGATCCTGTCCCCGCTGAGGATGCCTGCATTGATCATGGAATCGCCCTTCACATTTAAGATGAAGGATTCGCCGTGAGGAACCATTTCCGCCGGAACCGGAAAATAGCTCTCCACATTCTCTTCCGCGAGAATCGGCGTGCCGGCGGCAACCCGGCCAATAATCGGAAGGCTGACCATTTCGGTACGGACCATCTGGAAATTGTCGTCGCAGATCTCGATGGCGCGGGGCTTGGTGGGATCCCTGCGGATGTAGCCGTTCTTCTCGAGAGTCTCCAGATGAGAGTGTACGGAGGAGGTTGACTTAAGGTGGACCGCCTCACAGATTTCCCGGACTGAGGGCGGATATCCCCGTTTTAAAATTTCTTCCTTAATATAATCGAGGATCTCCTGCTGTTTACTGCTTATCTTTCCATATCCCATGGTATTCCTCCCTTGCGTATGTAATCTGGGTTTTATTCAGTATAACACATTTCCTCCAAAAAGACAAACGTATATTCCAAATATTTGTTCGATATTTTACTGAAAATCTATTGACACAGGAATGTGTGTTCGGTATAATTCAGTTATAAAAACAAATGTTCGCAACACATGTTCCCAAAACAAATATTTCGTTTTATGGGGAGATACACAGGATGAATACCAGTCTGAGTGAACAGAGGATACAAAATAACAGAATCCGCAGAAGAAGAGAGTTGAAACGCCGCAGGAGAGCAGGGGCGCTGATCCTGCTGATGACAGCGCTTTTTCTGTCCACATTTTTCAGCCTTCGGATCAGGGCTCAGGGCAACGAAAACAAAGCATTGTCCAAATATTACACCAGTATCCAGGTGCAGACAGGGGATACGCTGTGGAGCTATGCCTGCCAATACGGCGACCGCCGATATTACGAAAGCAATGGAGAGTATATAGAGGAGGTGATGGAGATCAACTCCCTGCGGGATGAGAATATCGCCGCAGGGCAGTACCTGATTCTTCCTTATTATCGCCCTCTGTCAGCGGCCGGAAACGTTGCTGTCAGTCCTGTTTCTCCCGGAGCTGGACAGCTTTAGCCGCTCTTCTGCGCCTCTGATCCTCCAGCGCGGCATAGTGCTTCCGGGTCGTATTAACATCCTTATGGCCCAATACATCGGCCACCAGGTAGATATCTCCGGTCTCGCGATAGAGCGCAGTGCCATAGGTGCTTCTGAGCTTATGCGGGGTGATCTTTTTCAGGCTCGTCACAGTGGAAGCATATTTTTTCACCAGATTTTCCACGGCCCGGACGCTGATCCGCCGGTTCTGCAGGGAAAGGAACAGAGCGTCCTCATGTCCCTGCAGCGGAATCATATGGCTTCTTTTTTCCAGATAATCGCCGAGGGCTTCCTCCACCTCCCCGCCGAAATAGACGACGGTTTCATAGCCGCCCTTTCTTCTTATTTTAATGCCGTTATTCCGGAAATCCACATCGTTTATGTCAAGGCCTACACACTCTGAGACACGTATCCCGGTCCCGAGAAGTAACGTCAGAAGAGCCACATCCCGCAGCCTGGTTTTCTGATGATATTTGAGCTGGCTTTTGGTGAGTTTATCTCCCTCCTCCACCTGATCCAGCAAAATAGCGACCTCGTCGATATCCAGGCGGACGATTTCCTTTTCGTGCTCTTTGGGAAGAGGCACCAGAGCAGCCGGATTGGTCTTTATGAGCTCCTCACAGAAAAAATAATTATAAAAACTCTTAAGAGCAGAGAGCTTTCTCTTTTTTCCGCGCTCATTGTTACTGTACTCTTTGTTGTCCTTCACATAATAAGTGATATATTCCAGATATTCCTCGATATCCTCGCGGGTAATCATGTCCAGAATCGACAGCGGGAAATCTGTGATATTCATGCTCCTGCAGGCACTGTTGGCGGTATGTATAAACTCAAAAAAAACCCGGATATCATAGGCGTAGGCAAGCCTGGTGCGGGAGGAGGTATACTCCTGTATTCCCCGGAAAAACTGCTTACAGAAGGATGGGAGAGTAGCCACCACTTCCCTCATCTTCAATGTATTGAGATTATTCTGTTCGTCATGATAATTTTTGCTGTTTTCCATCTTTTATGCCTTTCTTTGATCCCGCTCTGCGGGAGAGGGCGGCAGAGGAGTCTCCGGCTCGCTGACATTTATTACAATAAGCTGGCTCGCGGAGCGTGACAGCGTTTGTTTCCCACCCGTCGATGCCGCTGCTCTGAATGGCTGTGAACATCCTCATTTTTGCGCCGGGGCTGTCCTGATTGATCCTTCTCACCAGCTCTTTGGCGTATTCCCGTTTGGTGCTGCCGTCCGCCGGGCAGGGGCTCTTTACCACAGGAAGCTGCATCTTATTGACGAAACCGATCACATCCGCCTCATTCATGTAGATCAGCGGCCGGATCACCGTCAGATCCATTCGGTCCAGATAGGTGACCGGGCGGAAGGTGTGGAATCTTCCCTCATAAATCAGCGACATTATCATGGTTTCCACCACATCATCCCTGTGATGGGCATAGGCGACTTTGTTACAGCCGGCCTTTTTGATCGCTTCGTTTAACGCGCCCTTGCGCATCTTCGCACACAGAGAACAGGGATTGCTTTCTTTTCTCTCCTGAAAAACAATGTCCGCAATATCCGTCCTTACAATGGTGTAGGGAACGGCGAGCCGGACGCAAAGCGCTTCGATTTTCGTCAGATCCTGATTGCCAAACCCCAGATCCACGGTCACAGCGTGAATGGTAAAATCCTCCGGGTAAAAACGCATCAGACCGTGCAGGGCATAAAGAAGCGTCAGACTGTCCTTCCCCCCCGAAATTCCCACCGCGATGTGATCGCCCTTTTCTATCATATGATAATCATCCACCGCGCGGCGGACGAAGCTCAGTACCTTTTGCAGATTCAATATTCTTCCTCCCGGAGGTATTTCTTTTGACATAAGGCTCCTTCTGTGTGGAACCGCCCTTAATTTTACCACATTTCCCGCCAAATAACATAGTATCTTTTTGAAAAAAATGCTATACTTAAAAGGAGAGGATTTAAACGCACAAAGGAGCTTTCCCATGAAATTTCCATTTAACAAAAGATACTTTCGTATCGGTATCACCGCCTTTACAGTTGTAGCGGCGTCTATCTGTTTTTATTATCTTGTATTCCACGGAGACCGGTTTTCCGCCCAGCTTGACTCTTTTTTCAGGGTGATCAGCCCGGTGCTTTCCGGAATTATCTTTGCCTACCTCATGACCCCAATGGTCAACGGAATCGAAAAGCGTCTTCTGTTACCCCTCTGGCAGAGGGATAAAGACTCTGTCCCTCCAAAACAGAAAAAATATATGCGCGCATGTTCTGTTTTTATCACGGTACTGATTGTGATCTGGCTGATTTACGGATTTTTTTCCATTCTGATTCCCAATATTATCACGAGTATACGAAGCATTGCCAGTCAGTTCCCTGACTATGTTGAGAATCTGACCAACTGGTCCGCCCGTTTTCTGGAGGACAATCCGGATATTGAAAAAATGGTGATCCGGATTCTGGACGAATATTCGGAGGAGTTTACCCGGTATCTGAACGGCAGTATCATTCCGCAGATGGAGACGCTGGTAAAGCAGCTCTCAATGAGTATGATCGGCGTGCTCAAAGCGCTCTGGAATATTATTATCGGGGTGATTATCTCCATTTATGTACTCTATAACAAGGAGCTCCATGCCGGACAGGCAAAAAAAATCGTGTTCGCGCTCTTTAACACGAAAACAGCCAATCAGTTTATTAAGGATATCCGTTTCATCAGCGATACCTTTATCGGCTTTATCAGCGGAAAGATCATTGATTCCATCATTATCGGCGTCATCTGCTTTGCGGGAACGACCATCCTTAAAATGCCCTATGCTCTGCTGATCAGCGTGATTATCGGCGTGACGAACGTAATCCCGTTTTTTGGCCCCTACCTGGGGGCGGTTCCGAGCACGATCCTGATTCTGATGGTAAATCCCGTTCAGGCGATCTACTTTGTAATCTTTATCCTGGTTCTTCAGCAGGTGGACGGAAACCTGATCGGGCCCAAGATTCTTGGCCAGTCCACAGGCCTGTCAGGCTTCTGGGTGATTTTTTCCATCACCATCTTTGGCGGAATCCTCGGGGTTCCCGGTATGATTATCGGTGTTCCTTTCTTTGCGGTGCTTTATGCCATGATCCGCAGGATGACAAATCATATGCTTGAGAGGAGAGGGTTACCGGTGGAGACCGACCGTTATCTGAAAGTAGATTACATTGATGAGGATGT
This sequence comes from uncultured Lachnospiraceae bacterium, assembly GCA_947570615.1. Taxonomy (GTDB): domain Bacteria; phylum Bacillota; class Clostridia; order Lachnospirales; family Lachnospiraceae; genus Suilimivivens. Next base: position 72,255 of record CANOVJ010000002.1, on the reverse strand, counting down.
CTTCGTCCCCATAGAAGAAAAGGTCGGAGGCGGTTCTCTTTTCAGACGCCTGAAAATTTTCGGTCGCCCGAAAAAGAACATTTCCGCCGGACGAAATTCTGAACAGAGGAAATCATAACCTGAAAAAAGTGAGGTGACAGCATGAACAATCTTCTAATCCAGGCAAATGAGCTTTTGCAGAATCACGGTTTTGAGTATGCCTTCTGTGGCGGATGGGCCATTGATTTATTTTTGGGAAGAGAGACGCGAAAACATGGTGACATCGATATTCTTGCATACTGGCCGGAACGCGACACAATTATTCAGTATATGCAATCGCTGGGGCTTCAGGTATATGAAATGCTCGGAGGCGGAAAGGTCCATCATATTACCGATATCAGCAATCAGATCAGACTTAAACGAAACATTTTCTGCTGTACGCAGGACTGTGAGCTGGTATGCTTAAATGCGGCGGATGAAGCAGATATGTATTTCCTCGATTTCAGGCACACAGGACTGACAAAGCTGAATTTTATGGAATTCTTATTCAACGACAGAGACGATAAGGACCTGCTGTATGCGCGCAATCATACGATCCGACAGGCAGTATCCGACGCTGTATTATATAACGGCAGTCTGCCGTATCTGTCGCCGGAGATGTGTCTGCTTTATAAGTCCACAGATACCGAAAGGGAAGGGTATCAGAGCGACTATGACAATGCCGTTGCCGCCATGAGCAGCCGGCAGAGGAGCTGGCTGAATGACGCCCTGACAGTTATGTACCCCGAAGGACATAAATGGATCCGGTGGTCAGTCTGAAGGACTCTGTTTTGAAAGACTTTTTGTCCCCACACTTTGGAAAGGAGCATGGTTATAAATATGAGATTTGTGATACAGAGAGTCAGTCAGGCCAGAGTGGCCGCGGAGGGAGAGAGTGTGGGAGAGATTTCCGCAGGGCTTCTGGTTCTGGCCGGGATCTGCGACACCGACACACAGGAAATTGCGGACAGAATGATACACAAGCTGCTTCATCTGCGGATATTTTCAGATGAGAACGGAAAAACCAACCTGGACATCGGGGCTGTAAACGGCGAATTGCTGATTATTTCGCAGTTTACCTTATATGCGGACTGCCGGAAGGGAAACCGGCCATCCTTTATCAGGGCAGGCAGGCCGGATTTCGCCAACGAAATGTACGAATATATCCTCAGAAAATGCAGGGAGGAAATCCCTCACGTGGCCCATGGCGTTTTCGGAGCACACATGGAGGTTTCTCTTGTGAATGACGGGCCTTTCACAGTGACCCTGGACTCGGATGAACTGACCGGTAATATGCCATAGCATTGGAGAGGAGAATTTGTATGAAATATGCCCTGATCGGAGTCGGCGCTTTTCTGATTGTCGTATACGCCTATACATTTATCAGGCACAGAAGGAAAAAGAATAATCAGATCGATACGGTAAAGGAATTTCGAAAGAGATATCTGGAAAAATCCTTACAGGAAAAAACAGATCTGCCCCAGGGTTATACCAGATACCAGAGTAAATACAACAGTTCCGTTGATTTTGTGGAGAAAAGCGAGTTTTTGAAGGAGGGAAGCGATCCGCCGGGAAAGCGGAAGAGAGGGCAGGACAGATAGCCGCCGGTATATCCGGAGTAAGTTTACATAATATTATTATGTAAACTTACTCCGTTTGCCTGCCAGGCTTTGGACTGTCAGACTTTATTCAGCAAAAAAGATCATTCTGCCGTCCGGCAATATCATTCCGTTTTCCATGGCGCCATATCCCGCGATTCCGCCCATGCCATCTGCGAAACCGGTCTGTCCGTCCATGGTCACAATACACCACTGATGACGATTCTGGTTTTCATTCGTGTGCTGCCAGGTAAATCCCATATAATCCAGAACTCTTCCAAGAGCCCTTGTGGATCCGGCACAGGTATAGACCCCCGCCACAAATACGCCGAAGGGAGAGCGGTAATACTTCTGACTGTCAGAGCCATAAATACAACTGTTACAATAACCGGCCACTGTCTCGGCCGCAGCGCTCACACGCTGCAGGTCTGTGGTATATGCGGCGTTTCCCATAATTGAATCGGCAATCTGCTTTGCCACGGCGTCCGCCGTATCAATCCCTTCTGCGGGAATATTTTTGTAGTAATTATGAACCCTTACGGCATCCTTGAGGAACTGATCCGTAACCACAGTCTGCTGCGCGGTCTGCGCAGGAGCAGGCGTATTGGCGGCGGTTCCACAGGGCTTTCGTCCTTCCGCGCGACCATAATTGATATAATGATTATAAAGAGCAGTCTCATCCGTGCCAAGGGCGGCTGCCACATCCGGATTGTTGCGGGCATAATATCCGGCGTCAAAGTTCTCATTCCCTGCGGGTACGGCCTGCGAAGTCTTTGCAGGCGCATCTGCAAAAGGCTTTCTGCCTTCCCCCTTACCATGGTTGACGTAATGTCCGTAAAGAGCCGCCGTATCCGTGCCGAGGGCGGCTACCACATCCGGATTGTTGCGGGCGTAGAACTCCGCGTCGAAGGTTTCCCCGCCGGGCATTGTCTCCGGAGCCGCGAGCGCGCTGACCGGGGACGACGCAAAAACTACTGCGGCAAGGGCGAATGCAAATAATCTTTTCATGACAATAAATAGCTCCTTTCATAACCGTTATTATAAGCTCAGGTTCAACGGGCAAGAGCAAACGTTATTAAGAAATAATATAAACTCAAAACTGCTTTATCGTGCCAACTATTCGTTAAACTTGTGTTTTGCGAATAGTTGGATGCCATACCTGGCTGCCCGCATCGCCTCATCCGGCTCTCATTTTCGGTTTTCAAAATCCTCTATATACTGGATAATCAGCTTCGCCGTGCCTTCCACGCCGAGAACTCCGCTGTTGATACACAGGTCGTAGCTGTCGGCGCGTCCCCATTTTTTGGAGGAATAATAATTATAATAGCTTTGGCGCTGTTTGTCTTTTTTGATGCACATGTCCTTGGCCCTGGCTATATCCAGATCATATTTTTTCATGATCCGCCTGGTTTTGCTTTCCTCATCCGCATAGATGAACAAATGTACGCAGTTTTTCATTTCGCTGAGCGCATAATCCGCACAGCGACCGACGATCACACAGGGCTCCTCCTGAGCGATTTTCTTGATGGTATCAAACTGTGCCAGAAAAACCTTATGGCTGATAGGCATCTCCACAAAATGCGACGCATTATAGCCGAAGGAATACGTATCCATTACCAGATTATAGAGAAAGGAACTGGTAGGCCTCTCGTCATGATTCTCCAGCATTTCCTCGCAGAATCCGCTTTCCTTCGCGGCTCTGCTCAGGAGCTCCTTGTCATAGCACTTAATCCCAAAATACTCCGCAACCTTTTCGCCGATTTCACGCCCGCCCGAGCCAAACTGACGGCCAATCGTCACAACTGTATTCATATAAACGCCTCCTGTCTTTTTTATTTCAGAGAAACTTATCTTATGTTATTATTATACATAAAAAGGGGGAATAATTCAATCATCCTTAAGCATATTCACAAATATTAATCGTTTCAATCAGATTTTGCGAAGCAATTCCTGAAAGTATGCCGGAAGGGGCGCGTCCACCTCCACATATTCTCCCGTAGCCGGATGCAAAAACCCGAGTATTTTTGCGTGAAGGGTCTGCCCCTCCAGCGAAAAGGGACAGCTCTTTGGCCCGTATACCGTATCTCCCAGCAGAGGATGACCGATATGTGCCATATGGACTCTGATCTGATGGGTGCGCCCGGTCTCCAGAGCGCATTCAATATAGGTGAACCTGTCATACTGCTTCAGTATCCTGTAATGGGTAACGGCGTCCTTCCCGCCGCCGGAGAGAACCGCCATTTTTTTGCGATCCGTGGGATGCCTGCCGATCAGGGTATGAACGGTCCCGTCCTCCTTTAGAACCCCGTGTACAATCGCGTGATACCGCCGCACAATACTGTGCGCCTTAAGCTGCTTCGCGATACTCTCATGGGCCCTGTCATTTTTGCACGCAATCACGGAACCCGTGGTATCGCGGTCAATCCGATGCACGATCCCGGGGCGCAGGATTCCGTTGATCCCGCTCAGATTCCCCCGGCAGTGATACAAAAGCGCGTTCACCAGCGTGCCGCTGTAATGACCGGGAGCCGGATGTACCACCATATTCTTGGGCTTGTCCACTACGATCACATCCTGATCCTCATAGAGGACACAGAGCGGTATATCCTCCGGCTCGATGTCCGGTGTGACGGCCTGCGGGAGGCGGATCGAAATCTGATCCTCCGCCCCCACGCGGAAGCTGGATTTCACCCTTTTCCCGTTTACCGTGATGCTTCCCTGCGCCAGAAGCTTCTGAATATAAGAACGGGACAGGGCGTCTGCAAAACTGCTTACCACCTTGTCCACTCTCTCATCCTCCCCGCCGGGGGGAAGCAGATCTTCTGTTACCGTGAAAGAAAAATCATCAAGTTTTTCCATTCTCAAATACCTTCTTTTTTCGAAAACTTAAAAAGGTAAAATCCTCATCCTGATATACGAACAACACCTGAATAACCAGGAGCGCGGCGGAAAAGGTCACATACATATCCGCCACATTGAAGATGGGGAAATTGATCAACACAATATAAATAAAATCCACCACATAGTCAAGGCGCAGCCGGTCGATCAGATTCCCCAGCGCTCCCGCGGCAATCACCGCAAGAAGGATATTCAGCCGGTCATATTTTCGCTCCGCAGGCGCTTTGACCAGGACGCAGGCAATCACACAGAGAAACAATACTGCCACTGCCACGAAGAAATACTTCTGATTCTGCAGAAGGCCGAAGGCCGCTCCCTTATTCTCCAGATACTGGAGCGAGAGAACGCCGTCGATCAGGGAAATGGCAGGCTGGTCCTTCAGTCTTTCCACGGCCATATACTTGGTGAGCTGGTCGAACAGCACCAGCGCCGTTGTCACTAAAAAATCAAAAAGCAGTAATCTGGCTTTACGTCTTTCCATAGCTGCAGCCGGGCTCCTTTCCCCGTTATTCATCATCCTCCACATAATGGATTTCAGAGATGGCGTTCAGAATATCCTCGTCCGTGACAGTTCTGTCGATCAGCGCCTTTCCCACCTTTTTGAGAAGGACAAACTTAATACTGTCTCCCTCCATCTTCTTATCGGATCTGGTGAGTCTTAAGACTTCCTGCGGATCGATATTCTCGATGGAGATCGGCAGGTTAAAGGGCACAAACATATCTCTTATCTCATAGTATTCCTCCATGGAGAGCCATTCATGCTTCCAGGAGATAAAAGCTGCCGCCACGGCTCCGAGAGTGACGCATTCTCCGTGGGTGAGGGTAAAGTTTACTGCCTTTTCGATGGCATGTCCTATGGTATGGCCGAAATTGAGAAGCGCACGATCGCCCTTTTCCAGGGGATCCTTTTCCACCACCAGCTTTTTGATGGTACAGCTCCGCTCCACCATCTCCAGCAGCGTCTCCTCCTCCCGGTCGCAGATCTCATACATATGATCCAGAAGCCATTCGTAGAAAAGCGCGTCTTTGATCAGCCCGTGCTTCATAATCTCCGCAAAGCCGCTGAAAAACTGCCGGTCATCCAGTGTTTTCAGGGTTTTGACATTCATATACACCAGACGGGGCATATAAAAGGCGCCGACCATATTTTTATATCCGTCGAAATCGACTCCTGTCTTGCCGCCGATGGCGGAATCCGCCTGGGCCAGGAGCGTAGTGGGAATCTGTACGAAATCGATCCCTCTTAAATAGGTGGCCGCCGCAAAACCGGTGAGATCCCCCACCACGCCGCCCCCCAGGGCGATGAGAAGATCCCTGCGGTCAAACTTTTCCCCGATCAGAAAGGTGTAAAGCCCCCGCACCGTATCCAGGGTCTTGTTCTCCTCCCCTGCGGGAAAGGTAAAGAGGACGCTTTTAGAGCATTTCCCCTCCAGAATGCCCATAATCTCCTCCCCGTAGAGGGCTGATACATGGGAATCAGTCACCACACAGATTTTTCTGTTTTCGATTTCAAGCGCCGCAAGCTCCCCGGCAAGCTCCTGGAAATCCGATGAAAATACGATATCATAACAGGGCTTCCTGTTATAAAGAATATTCAATCGACTGCTCATATATCCTCCGTAATTCTACAGCCGCCCAGACCCTGAGCGGCTTTCCCTTAAGGTAAAAAACTTCCTGCCCTCACAGGAAGCTTCCACATGTCAATTCAGTTTAAATGCCGTTGTTGATGGGAACGTCAAAGGAGCCTGAGAGTATCTCCTGAAAATCGCCTGATATATCAACAATCGCGGGCGTGATAATAAATATGTAGTGTGAAATCTTCTGCAGATTTCCGTTGATGGCATAACAGGAGCCGGATGTAAAATCGATGATCCGCTGGGCAATGTCCACATCCAGTCCCTCCAGATTGAGAACCACCGTCCTGTTTGCGAGCAATGTCTCCGTGATCTCTCTGGCGTCCTCGATGGAGGTGGGTTTGATGACGCAGACCTCCATTCCCGCGCTGTTTTTTCTGGTCTGCCGCATGGGAGTGACCTTGGCGGGCGCTGCCTTGCGCACAGCCTTATCCTCCTCCGTCACGGTCTCTTCCTTTTCTCTTACTGCCGGTATTTTTCTGGGCTTTTCCTCTACAGGTTCATCGTAATAGTCATCATCGTAGAAGTCGTCATCTTCTTCATTCAGTTTCATGTAATTGAGAAATTTATCCATTACTCCCATATCAAAATGCTCCTCACTTTACCGGATACTGTCTTTCTCCAAAGATGCCAGTCCCTACACGGACGATCGTAGCGCCTTCCTCCACAGCGACCATGTAATCACCTGTCATTCCCATTGAAAGGACATTCATATTAACATTATCAATGTTTTTCCGGCCAATGTCAACAGATAATTGCCGCAGACGGGCAAAATATTGCCTGTTATCCTCCGGGTTTGCCGCGAGAGGAGCCACCGTCATGAGCCCCTGTATGCGGATCGCCGGAAGCAGGGAAATCTCCCGGGCCAGCCCTGGCGTATCCTCCGGCAGAAGGCCGAACTTGGAGGTTTCCCCGGCGATATTCACCTCCAACAGAATATCCGCCCGGATCTGCCTTTTCACCGCCTCCATGCTGATCTCCCGGGCAAGACGCAGAGAATCCACGCTGTGGATCAGAGTCGCCTTATCGATGATATATTTCACTTTATTGCGCTGCAGATGGCCGATCATATGCCATCTCGCCTCCCCGGGCATAGCGGGGTATTTATCCTGAATCTCCTGCACCTTATTCTCCCCGAAATCCCGGCATCCGGCGTCAAAAGCCTCCTTCAGCATGGAAACGGGTTTCGTCTTGCTGACCGCAACCAGCAGGACCTCATCCGGATTTCTCCCGACCCTTTCACAGGCTCTGACTATATTCTCCCTGACCTGAACCAGATTTTCACTGATCATGACTCTCCTCCTCTACTCATAAATCAGCTCGTCGTCCACCACCGTTGCAGAGTCCAGTACAATATAATCATAGACGCTCAGTCCGTACTGGGTGTTGGATTTCACGATGGAATATTCTTCATTCTGATACAGAATGTTGATCTGCTTAAAATCCGCATAGCCCTTGTTGATGTTGTACACGCCAGTGAGGCTCCCCCGCTTGCTCACATCAAAGATCTCGTCCGAATCCGGCTTCACGATCCGGTCCCCGATTCGCAGGGTCATATCGTCCAGATAATATTCCGTCTCCGTCTCGCTGTATATGGTGGTTTCGATGAACTCCGTGGTGGGCGTTCCGTCCTCCTTGTAGGTCTGCTTCATCACGCCGTCGTTGCTGCTGTTGCCGCCCTTTGTGACATAGTCTTTGGGGACGATGAAAAATTCCTTTTCCACGATGGAGGAATTGGGAATCTTAAGCCCCGACTCCTCCTCCAGGATCAGCTCGATATCGATAAAACGGTCGCTGCAGAAGGTAACCATGGAATTGGTAAAGGTGAGCTTTACAAAGATCTCCCCCTCCGGATTGGTATAGCTGGACACCTCCCCCCAGGACGTATCCTGGTTCTTGAGGAACTTCACCCTGACGAATTTTGCGTCCAGCAGCTCCTGCGCTTTCTCCTGATCGGACTGGATCACGATGGACCAGTCCTCGCTTTTGGAGATCTTGTAGACCGGCTGGCCGGCCTCCACCAGCTCGTTGCTGATAAGCTGGGTCTTTTCATAGTTCTGTACGTCGAACAGCTCATTGGTAAACTCCTCGAATGTCAGAGTCTCAAAACCGTCCACTGAATAGATCACGATCCCCGTTGCGGGCGCATTGCACAGAGCGACCAGCTCCGATAAGCCGGAGCTGTTGATTTTATCGATGTTATCCAGAATACTCGCATTGGCGAGCTTTAATACGGTTCCCTTCACATTGTATTTAAAATCATAGACGGAGGAAAAATACCTGGGGTCAAAATTGTTCACAAAACCCAGGATCTCGCTCTTAAGCTCCGTGAGATCGCTCCCTGTGAGCGTGCTGCCGGAGGTCTCCACATTCATATAGTCGGCCAGCCTGCCGGACTCATCCAGCGTATAGACCAGATTCCCGACTCCCACTCTCTCGCCCTCCCGGGCATAGTAGTTTACATATCCCGCCTTCGTTGCGTTCACGATCTCCTCATCCCGCAGGGCGATGCCCTTATAGATATTGTTGGCGGAGAGAGAGCCCGTCTTCACCTGATATCCTTCAATATGCTTCTGGGTAAAATACGTAAAGACACAGATCACGATATAAACAAAAATAACGGCAAAGATCACCATACCGATATTGACGTTTAAAGGCCTTCTGTATTTTACGATCTTTTCATTTCCATCTCTGTCCAATCGCCCGACTCCTGCATACTAAAACAACGGATGCCAAGCTCCGCCAGACATCCTTAAGCTAATGAATTTTTCTGCGCATCCCCCGCGCATGCGAAAAACGCCCCGGAATCCTTCCGGGGGCGTTTATGCAATTACCATTTTAGAAGTTGCCCTGAAAAAACTCTTATAAGGAGACAATAATCTTGTCCTTAAGAGATGCGGGGAGCTCCTCTTCATCCAGGGAAATACTGATCACAAAATCCACGTTGAATTTCTCGCTGATGCTGTCGAGCTTGCGGATCACGGGCTCCACACCACCCTCCTCCAGGCAGGCAATCTTGAGGAAGCTGTCGAAATACATCTTCTCGAGATCATGATCCTGCGAGATGATTCCGCTCACGAAGCCCACGAACTCGTCCGAATCGCTCACAAGATAAGAAGAAACATCAATCAGACGGATCCTGTTGTTCAGCTCATACATATGCTTGGTGCTCTTGTCTAAATATACGATATTGCCGGATACACTCTGTACCTCAGTATTTACTTTATCTAATAAATATTTGGTCTTGCCTTTCCCCTTTTTGCCCGCTACTAATTGAACCATTGGTAAACCCTCCTGAAGTATATATATTTTGCTCTATGTAATCAAAAGATATTTTTATTATAAGTGATAACAGGATAAAAAACAACTCCTATTTGTTTATTTCCTCCAGCAAATCTGTCATTTGCGTATACAGGACGTCCCTGCTATCCGCCCGGAGAATGACAGAAATATAGGGATTGCTGCCCGAATCCCGGGACACAAGTATCAGACAGGAACCCGCCGCGCTGGTGGTGCCTGTCTTGCCCCCGAGCACAGTGATCCCGCTGGGCGCCTGGGCCTCTCCTCTCAGATAATAGTTGGAATTATTCACCGTGATCTCTTTTGGATTGCCGGAGGAATCATTATACACCGTGGTATAGGAATCCATCCCGATAATCTCGTTAAACAGAGAATAATCCATCGCCGCGTCCATGATCAGATACATGTCGTAGACTGTTGTATAATGCTCCTCGTCGGAAAGGCCGTGGGGATTCATAAAATGCGTATTGGTCGCCCCCAGAGCAGCCGCCTTCTCGTTCATCAGTTCCGCAAAGGCCTCCACAGACCCCGCAAGCCCCTCCGCGATCATCACGCCGGCGTCGTTGGCTGAATTGATCAGAAGCAGATGCAGCGCCTGATCCAGAGTCATCTGATCCCCCTCCCGGATCCCGCAGACCTGTGCGCCTGACTCTAAATTTCTCACATTTGCCGTAGCGGTGAGCATGGAATCCACCGATCCCTGCTCCAACGCCACAAGCGCCGTCATAACCTTGGTAAGGCTGGCCGGATAAAGCCGCTCATGGACATTTTTTGCGTAAAGGGTTCTTCGCCTGTTTAAATCGAACAGCCCTGCCGCGGAAGCGTTTGACATATCCACGCTCTCCGGTACGATATTGGTATTTACGACACAGAGTCCCTCCGCAAAGGGCTCCGCCGTCTCGCTCCTCTCCTCCCGGCTCACCACACGAAAGCTGCTCACCTCGGAATCTACCGTGTAGGGCATGGCAAACTGGGCCTGTCCGCATCCGGTGAGCAAAAACATGAGGCAGAAAAACACGGAAAAAATCTTCCCGGGAAAAGTTTTTTTACTTGTACATCTCACGCCACTCTAAATCTCCTCTGTCCAAAGACTTGATCAGCAGTTCCGCCGTCGCAAGGTTGGTTGCCAGCGGAATGTTGTGCATGTCACAGAGCCTGACCACGTTGTTGACGTCCGGCTCGTGATTCTTGCTTGTCAGAGGGTCGCGCAGGAAAATAACCAGATCCATCTCGTTGTGCTCGATCTGAGCGCCGATCTGCTGCTCCCCTCCAAGATGCCCGGCCAGGAATTTGTGGATATTCAGGTTCGTCACTTCCTCCACCAGTCTTCCCGTCGTGCCTGTCGCATACAATTCGTTCTTGCTCAGTATCCCCCGATAAGCAATACAGAAGTTCTGCATTAATTTCTTTTTCGCATCATGTGCTATTAATGCAATATTCATTCTAAGCCCTCCTACATTTACTGTTTATACCCTTATATAAAAAACTGTTACTATTATACATCATTTTTCTCTGCATTGTAACCCCACATTTAAAACAAATCCAATTCCGATAAAAGAACTTACCAGGGAGGTCAGTCCGTAGCTCACGAAAGGGAGCGGAAGTCCCGTATTCGGGAGCAGATAAGTCACAACCCCGATGTTGATGAAGGCCTGAAAGCCGATCATGGAGCCAACCCCCGCCGCAATGATGGTTCCCGCAATATCCTTCGCCCTTCTTGCCGTGAGCAGGCATTCTATGCTGATCAGAAGAACCAGCACGATCACCACGCTCGCCCCCACAAAGCCGAATTCCTCCCCGATCACCGCAAATATAAAGTCCGTCTGCTGTTCCGCGATAAAGTTGGCGTTCTTTACGGAGCTGATCTGGTTGTTCTGATAGCCCTTTCCTGTGAGCTGTCCGGAGCCGATGGCCATGACGGCGTACTCCTGCTGATAGCCCAGGGAATTTGCATATTCTTCCTTATTAAAGAAGGCGACCACCCGCAGAAGCTGATAATTGTCCTGAGGGATCAGCTTCTGGTCCGGCTGCAGGATCAGATACAGGAAAATCAGAAAGGTCGGAACTACCACCGCAAGAATACCGCCGATCACCTTCCAGCTCAGGCCGCCCACAAACATGACCATGCAGAAACACACACAGATGACGATGGTGGTAGAGAGGTCGGGCTGTTTCAGGACAAGGCCCGCGGGTACGGCAAACAGGACGAGACAGAGCATAATGTACTTAAAGGTATTGAGCTTTTCCTGGTGCTTTAAGATAAGCTGGGCAAAGAACAGGATCAGCAGGATCTTGGCAAGCTCGGAGGGCTGGAAGCGGATCCCCGCAATCTGCAGCCATCTCTGGGCGTTGTTGGCGGTTCTCCCCATGAAAATTACCAGCACCAGCAGAATCAGATTGACCACATACATGACCCAGTAAAGATTCAGGAGCACCGAATAATCAAACAGCGAGATCACCAGCATCAGAAACAGACCGAAGGCGAAGCCGGCCATCTGTCTGCTCTTTAACTCCGGCTCGGCGCTGCCCACGGCGATGATCCCAATCACCGCCAGGGCAGTCACCAGCAGGACAAGTTTGAAGTTATAATGACGTATTTTATAGTGTCTGAGCATGTTTCTCACCTTTAACCGGCGCTCCCCTCATCCCCCGGCCGCCCGGCGGGGCTTTCCCGGGAGGGGAATGCGTCAGTTCGCATTTTTGTGTAAATCAAGAATCGGTATATTGGCGTAAAGGATGGGAGTCTTGTCCCGTCCTCTGGCGTCCGTTTTGGCGATCTGTATCTCCATACTTTCCGTGTCAATCTTCATGTATTTTGAGATAACCTTGGCTATGTCTGTCTTGATCATCTCCATCATCTCCGGGGAACAGTTCACCCGGTCGGAAATGAGCAGTATCTTTAAGCGGTCTTTTGCGATTTCCCTCGATTTTCTTCTGCCAAAAAAACTCCTGATCCCCATACGGCCCACCTCCTAATTTTTATGAAAAATACCCGACACCCTGGTCCAGAAGGAAACGCCCTTTTCAAATTCCAGAAACGGGATTTCTTTTCCGGTTATCCGATAGCATATATTCTGATATGCCTTTCCTGCCAGTGTATTATTCCCTACAAGAGGCTCCCCCTGATTGGTGGCAACCACCACGTTCTCATCGTCCGGCACAATGCCGATCAGGCTGATGGCCAGTATATCAACCACATCTGCGGCGCTCATCATATCCCCCCGTCTGACCATATCATAGCGCAGGCGGTTGATGATCAGATCGATGCGGGAAAAATCGCTGGCCTCCAGAAGGCCGATAATACGGTCCGCGTCTCTTATGGCGGACACCTCCGGCGTAGTCACCACCAGCGCCCTGTCCGCTCCGGCAATCGCGTTGCGGAACCCCTGCTCGATCCCTGCCGGGCAGTCCAGTATGATGTAGTCGAACTGTTCCCTGAGCTGGCCGATCATTTCCACCATCTGGGCGGGACTGACCGCCGATTTATCCTTTGTCTGGGCCGAGGGCATCAGATAGAGGCTGGGATGACGCTTGTCCCTGATCAGCGCCTGCTTGATCCGGCATTTTCCCTCCACCACGTCCACGAGATTGTAGACGATCCTGTTCTCCAGTCCCATGACCACATCCAGGTTTCGAAGGCCGATGTCCGTGTCGATCATCACCACTCTTTTGCCCATTGCTGCAAGACCTGTTCCAATGTTTGCGGATGTGGTGGTCTTACCCACTCCGCCTTTCCCTGACGTGACGACAATTACTTCACTCATGCTTACCTCCGTTTTGCCGCATGGCGGCCTGCTGTTAATGAATTATCGTCCCCTGAGAAAAACCTCTTAAACAGGCAATTCACTCAGTAAATCTTTTGTGAGAGAATCGATGACCACTATTTCATCCTTTATGTATGCAATTTTCGGCTGTACCCTGGGTTTGATGGACCACTTCGGTTTTTTGTCTTTGGCTCTGTATTTGAAATCACCGATCTGTAGCTTTTCCGGTGACATTTCAAGCGCTGCAATATAATGCCCTTCCCTGCCGTTGCCTCCTGCGTAGGCCTTCCCGTACAGGCCTCCCAGGATGATGATATCCCTTGCGGAAATGATGGTGGAACCGGGATAAACGTCCCCGATAATCACAATACTGGACTCTGTCTCCAGCGTCTGCCCGTTTTTCAGAGTCCCCTTATAAAACTGGCCCTCCTGATCCGCGGCCGCCTCGTTGGCGGAGGCTGTGAGCTGCAGGGCCTTTACAAAATTGCGGTTGGTGGCATCGTCCTCTCCCACCAGACACAGAATCTGGAGCCGGGAATTGCTGCTGATGGCGTGGATTACCTGCCGCTCCTCCTTCTCGGAGAGAGCGCGCCCCCGGATGGAGAGAGCCATACGGGCATCCTTGAAAAAGCCGCTGGAATCCCTGAATTTTTCTCCGATATCGGCCAGCAGCTCCTCAAAGGGAAGCTCCTCGTCCAGATACAGTACGATACCGTTTGGAAAGCTTTTTATGATAACTGAATTTTTCAATCTGACTCCCATCTGCCCGCTCCCGGCGGGCGTACAAATGAGGATTTCACTCCCTCTGAACCTGTTAATCGCCGCTTACCGTTCCTCCCGTCATGGGTGTGGCCTCCCCGGTGATCAGCGTATCCCTGTCCTCCAGGTTATAATAATATTTGAGAATATCCTTGGTGGTTTTGGCGGCGTAGCTGGCTGTATAGCCATAGGCGATCCTGGTGACAATGGCGATTTCCGGATTCTCGTAGGGAGCGTAACAGGCGAAAAGCGCGTGGTTACCCCGGTTGGCATTTTCCTCCGCCGTACCCGTCTTACCCGCCACCTCGATGGTCAGATCTCTGTAATCCGACCGGTTTTCGATCACCTGACGCATTCCCTGGTGGATGGCGTCCCAGTTCTCCTGATCCATCTCAATGATATTTCGGATCTGCGCGCTGTTATCCTTCACAAGGACGCCGCTGTGATCCGTGATCCTGTCGATCAGCGTCAGATCAAAGCAGGTGCCGCTGTTGGCCACCGTGGTCAGGTATCTGGCAAGTCCCACCGTTGAAAAGGCGTTAGAGCCCTGTCCGATGGAAGAACGCACCGCATCCTCCGTGGATACATTGGGCGCCGACTCCTCCATCTCGATACCGGAAAGCTCCGTGAGTCCGTACATATCCGCGTATTTCGCCAGAATGTCGAGTCCCGCGTCGGAGGAGTAGCTCTCTCCCACCGTCCCAAGCCGGTATCCCAGCTCATAAAAAAACACGTCGCAGGAATGGCGGATCCCCTCCGTCACATTCAGCGCCCCGTGCCGTCCGGAGTAAATCCAGCAGGTGGGCGGCGGATCGATCTTTTCGAAGATCCCGTTACAGGTGTAGGTGGTGTAAGGCGTAATCGCACCTTCCATCAGGCCGGCAGTGGCGCTCACCATCTTGTAGGTGGAGCCGGGAGCCGTAAGCTGTGTGGTGGCGTAATTGTTCAGCGGCCTGGACAGATCGTTCAGGAGCCTGGAATAATACTCCGCATTGACGCCGTTTGCCATCATATTGTTGTCGTACCCCGGATACGTCACCAGCGCCAGAACGTCGCCGGTATTGGAATCGGTGACGACGGCGGATGCGGAATAGGGATCCAGGGCAAGCTGGGCCGGGGTGATGTCCAGCTTTCTGATCCGCTCCATGATAAAATTATAGGAGGATACCGCGCCTCTTTCGAACTGATCCTTCTCCTCGTCCGTGAGATCGATCAGCCCCTGCTCCAGAAGGATATGGCAGATCTGATTGCCGGAGATCACGTCCTTTTTGATCATAAAGCGGTATATGCTTTTGGTAAAGCTCTGATCCTCCTGCAGCTGTTCAAAAACGTAATCCACAATCCGGGAGTAAATTTCTTCCGAATCGGAATACTGACTCTCCATATTCAGCCTGGTCACGTCGATCCAGTTCCGGGCAATACAGTAGGTGAGGAACTCCTTCAGGCTGATCACTTCGTTTTTGGTCCATGCAATGTATGTTTCATCCGTGGTATCCACCCTGCTTCTTACGATGATCCCGTTTTCATAGAGCATCTCCGCAATATAGCTCTCATAAACCTGATATTCCATATCAAGCTGGTCGTATGGGGTGAGGGTCTGTGTGAGCTCTGTCCGCAGAGTCTCAAAAACTGTGGCCTTTCTCTCCAGAAATGCCGCGTATACATCCTTTTCGTTCCTCCCCGCCGCAGAGTCGGAAAAATGTTCCGTATCGATCACGTTGTTGTTGATCAGCGCAAAATATACGTCATAGATGGGAATCTTGATATTACTGCTCTTGCTCTCGGCCGTGTTGAACTCCCTGGCGTTGATGATGGTGGAACAGAGAATTCCCGCCAGCTTCTGCTCTAAAATCTTATAAACGGCAATCTGTAAGTCCTTGTCCAGGGTAAGATATACGTTATTTCCCGCCACAGGCTCCACATAATTGGTGGTCTCCGTCACCTTACCCACATTGTCCACGAAAATCGTCTCGCTGCCCTTGGTCCCCTGCAGCCAGGATTCCATGGACTTTTCGATGCCCAGCTTTCCTACGGTATCGTTGGAGTCGTACGCCATCTCCTCATGCTCCTCCTGGAGAAGCGCGAGCTCATCCTGTGACACCTTGCCGGTATAGCCCAGAATATGAGAAAAATATACGCTGTCCACATAACGCCTTATGGTGTCCTCCTCAATGGAGACGCCGGGCAGATCCATGTTGTTCTCCATCACGATCGCCACCGTCTCCTCGCAGATATCCGTGGCCACCGTTGTGGGCATATATTTCTGATAGCTGTTGTTGCTCATATCATAGCGGACGGTGAGGATCTTAAGGGCCTCCTCCTTCGTATATCCGTTTCCCGGTATAAAGGAGTCCTTATCGTCCTCCTGGGTATATTCCCCGATCCGGAAACGGTTCCAGCCGCACAGATAATCCACCACCTCGGCGGCGGTGGCGGTCCGCTCCTTCTCCTCGAGCTGATCGATGGTGAGATGACCGTACACGTCCGCCAGAAAACGGTAGAGCTGGGTTCCCTCCACCGTATAGGAATAACGTCCGTTTTTGTCCAGAATGATTTTAAAGTCGCTGACCAGCGTATCCCCGTTACTCTCGATCATGCCGATCAGCCTGTATATGGTGGTGTTCAGGTTCAGATTTTTCATCTTACCGCTCTCATAGACGTCCTCTATGGTGACGGAATGGGCCAGCTCATTGTAGGCCAGGAGATTTCCGTTGCGGTCATAGATGCAGCCCCGGCTGCCCTTGATGGTACGCTCCCGCATGATTTTCATCCTGAAGGATTCAAGATACTCCTCCCCGTGGACGATCTGCAGGTCGAATACCCTGTTGATAAGAACCGCGCTCACACACACGAGCGCCACGATAATCACAAAGGCTCTGGATGTGATCGTATTGATAAAATTTTCCCATAATTCCTCAAACAAATTTTTTAGCACTCCTTTGTTCCGAATTCTCAAGCCCTCTGTTGATGCGAAGGATCAGAGGATATAGCAGCAGCGTCATCAGCAGGGTATAAACGATTTCAGGCAGAATGACATGCAGAAAATAATAATCAAGCTGAAAACGCCCCCGCATCAGAAACAGGGTAACATAATATAAAAAACCATATGCCAGATCGCTTAAGAAAATCAGAAGAAGCGGCAGCTTAATGTCGTCCGGAAAAAAGATTCTGTTAAACTTACCGTTGAAATACCCTATGTACATATAGATCATGGCATTTAAGCCCAGCACGTTCCCGAAAAAAATATCCGCCAGAAGCCCGCAGAAAAAACCCACCAGAAGTCCCGTGCGCTCCCCCCGCATGAAGCCGAAAGCGGCCGTCAGCACAATCAGCAGATTGGGCACGATCCCGCCGAAGGCAAGCCCCTTAAAGACCGTGGTCTGCAGCAAAAAGCATATGATGATCAGCAAGATGGACACTGTTAATCGCTTCACTTAAGAATCTCCTACCGTCTGCTTTAATTCCGTCACAACCAAAACCTCCTCCAGATGCTCAAAATCCACCGCCGGCGTGATCTGCCCCGATTTGGTAAGGTTGTTGGAATCCACATTGATACTGGATATATATCCGATCAGAATGCCGGGCAGGTATTTGTCGCTGATATTGGAGGTGACAATCTTATCCCCCTCCACCACGCGGTCCGCGCTGTCGATGAGCTTCTCAAACCGGATCAGTCCGTCCGCGTAGAGCTCCAGATCACCGCTCACAATCAGCTTGTCAGAGGTGGAAAGCACCATGCCGCTGGTTTTGGCGTTGTCGTCGATGATGGACATGACCTTGGACCATCCGGGCCCAACGTCCACCACCCTCCCCACCAGCCCGCTTCCGGCCATCACATTCATATCGATGGACAGGCCGTCGTCGGATCCCTTGTTGATCACAAAGGAATGAAACCAGTTCCCGGAATCCTTCGCAATGATCCGCGCCCCGATCTTTTCATATTCATCGTACTGGGCGTCCAGATCATAAAGCTCCCTCAGATTGGTGAGCTCATATCGGTCCTGCTGCAGGCGGATATTCTCCATGGTGAGATCGTCGATCTCGGACTTTAATTTTGCGTTTTCCTCCAGAAGCGAACGGATCTGCACCAGCTCCTGGGAACGGGTAGAAAGCCAGCTCCCGGCCTTGCTGATCCCCTCCTGCAGGGGGGCGATCACCGCGCCGCCCACCGCGCTGATGGGGGCGCTTAAAAAATTGGTGTTGAATGTGACTACGATCAGACCCGTACACAACAATGTTAAAATAAAAAGGAGATATTTACCGGGTAATGTAAACTTCTCTCCTTTTTTTTTCACGATTGGACTCATTTGCTAAGTTCCTCAATTGAATAGGCAACCGATTTATAATTATCATCCTTGATGATTTTTGAAAGGCCCAGGGCCACGCTGGTGACCGGATTCTCGGATACGTTCACCTTCAGTCCGGTTCCGGACTGGATCAGCTCCGCCAGATGGTTCACCGTGGATGCCCCGCCGGTCAGGTACAGACCATGGCGGTAAATATCCGCCGCCAGCTCCGGGGGCGTCCTCTCCAGGATAACCTTGATGTTGTCTATGATGGTATAAAAATGCTCGATCAGGGACTCGTCGATTAAGTTGGTGGGAAGCTCTCTCTCCACCGGCAGTCCCGTGACAATATCTCTTCCGTAGACAACCGCGCCCTTTCCCTCCTTCTCCAGATCGCACAGGGCCATCTTCACATTCTCCGCCGTCTTTCCGCCGATAATCAGGGAGAACTCCCGGCGTACCGCCGCGCGGATTGCGTCGTCAAATTTCTGCCCGCCCACCTTGATCAGACGGCTTAATACGATTCCTCCCAGAGAAAGAATGGAGATCTCCGTGGTGTCAAAGCCGACATTGACAATCAGGACTCCCTGCGCATTCTTGACATCAATCTCCAGACCGAGGCCGTCCGCCACGGCCTTCTCCACAACCATGATCTTTTTGGCCTTCACCCCGGCGTCCCGGATCAGATCGTAAAAGGCTCTCTTTTCCACCCCGGTCACGTCGGTGGGAACCGCGATATAGTAATCCCCCGCCTTCAGATTGCTCTTGCTCAGATTGCTGATAAAATATTTAACCAGAAGCTCCATGTTTTTGATATCTGCAATGACGCCGTTAGAAAGCGGATAGGAAATATGGATATTTCCCGGAGCCTTCTCATACATTTCAAAGGCGGAGTCGCCATAGGCGAATAAGGTGTTCTTATTCTCGATGGCGATCATATTCTTTTCAACCATGATGGAGTCGTCCGAGTGGTTGTAAATCTTAATGTTGCAGGTGCCAAGGTCAATACCAAATGCGTTGTTAGACAAATCAAATACCCCTCTTTCTATAATAAAGCTTCCTCCTTCAGGCTGACGTAACACATATCCCCCAGAATGATGTGATCGATCAGGGGGATGTCCATCAGCTCTCCGGCTTCTTTTATCTTTCGAGTGATCGCGATATCCTGTTTGCTCGGACGGGGATCCCCGCTGGGATGATTGTGCAGAAGCATCAGGTTGCTGGCCCTGTGCTTGAGCGCTTCGATGAAAACCTCGCGGGAGGACAAAAGGGACGCCCTCACCGTTCCGACAGATACCATATATTCTTCAATCAGATTCAATTTATTATCCAGCAGCAAAAGCAAGATGACTTCCTTTTCTTCATGGCGAAGCCGCTCCATATAGTATTCCGCCACCGTATCCGGGTGGTTGAAATTCCGTGTCCGCAGGGCCCTCTCCCGGGCCATCCTCATGGCCAGCTCCGTGAGACATTTGATCTTCACGGCCTTGACCTCCCCGATTCCCGGAATTTCCATCAGCTCCTTCACGGAGACATGATAAAGTCCGTTCAGCCCAGGCTCTCTCCCGCCTGCAAGGGCAAGAACCTTCTGCGCCGTCATCAGCGCCGGACAGTCCCTGGTGCCTGTCCTTAAAATGATTGCGATCAGCTCCGCCTCCGTCAGGGCACAGGAACCAAGCGCCAGAAACTTCTCGTAGGGAAGCATCGGCTGATCTGCAGCGTTTTTTGTCATTTCATTCCTTTCCAATCCCTTCTCTCAGCTGGAACCGGTCGGAAAATAAAACCATAACCATCATTTATATTAACACAGTTGGAAATTTATGTATACCAATTTCATGGATTTTTTATAAGTTTTGTTTGCCAAAATCTTTCAGGATAACACCTTTTTCCACTAATTTCTGTACTGTTTTCATAATTCCGAATTTCCCGTGCTGCCAGGTCAGGCCCCCCTGAAAATACACGGCGTAGGGCTCCCTGATGGGGCCGTCCGCCGAGAGCTCGATGGAGGAACCGGACACAAACGCGCCGGCCGCCATGATCACCGGACTGTCGTACCCCGGCATATCCCAGGGCTCGGGCGTTACATAGCCGTCCACCGGGGCCGCCTGCTGAATCCCCTCGCAGAAGGCGATCACCCCCTGGGGGGTTCCGAAGGTCACGGCCTGGATAATATCGTGCCTTGACTCCTCACTGCCCGGCGTCACCGAAAATCCCAGCCGCTCGTAAATATTGGCGGCAAATATGGCGGACCTGAGCGCGTTGGCCGTCACGGAAGGGGCGAGGAACAATCCCTGGTAAAAGGCCCCCAGGGCGTTCAGGGAAGCGCCCACCTCCCGGCCAAGTCCCGGGGATGTGAGTCGGCAGGCGGCGTTTTCGATACACTCCCTTTTTCCCGCCAGATACCCGCCGATGGGCGCAAGTCCGCCGCCGGGATTTTTGATCAGAGAGCCCACCACCAGGTCGGCCCCCACGTCCGAAGGCTCCAGCGTCTCTGTAAATTCTCCATAGCAGTTGTCCACCATACAGATTACATCCGGTTTAATCCCTTTCACAAAGGCGATCAACTCCTCCAGTCGATTGACTGAGAGAGTCGGTCTGGTCTGGTATCCCCTGGAGCGCTGGATGGTCACCAGCCGTGTCTTCTCTGTGACGGCTTTTCGAATGTTTTCGTAATCAAAGCTGCCGTCCGGCAGAAGATCCACCTGCCGGTAGGTGATTCCGTACTCCGCCAGAGAGCCCCTGGAGGGACGGATACCGATCACCTCCTCCAGCGTATCGTATGGCTTTCCCACCGGGGATAAGAGCTCGTCTCCCGGCCTTAAATTACTCATAAGGGCCAGCGCCAGGGCATGGGTACCGCAGGTAATCTGCGGGCGCACCAGGGCGTCCTGCGTGTGAAAAACATCCGCGTAAACCCGCTCGAGACTCTCACGGCCCAGATCGTTGTAGCCGTAGCCTGTGGTTCCCAGAAGACAGGCCTCGCTGACTCTGTTTTTCTGCATGGCCCCTATCACCTTGAGCTGATTGTATTCCGAGAGGGCGTCGATCTCCTGCCATCTGTCCTTTAAGGAGTCCCAGATATTCTCGCAGAAGGCGTATACCTGCGGCGAGATGCCCATTTGTTCGTAGATTCGCTGTTGTGATTTGTTCATATTCTTACTCCTCTTTTTTAAGCAACTCTCTGCATCGGTCAAAATGAATCCCGGAACAATTATTTTCACGGGCTATGACGTCATTTACCTCCTCTATTCTGTACCATCTGATATCATCCACTTCGTCAGAACATATAAAATCAGACTTTCTCACATACGCAAGAAAGCCGATCATAATGAGCTGCCTGGGCGCAAAGTAATAGCTGGATATATATTGACAATGCATGACGTCCTGTCCTGTCTCCTCCTTTACCTCGCGCGCCACAGCCTCCTCGATGGTCTCCCCGTCCGTCATATAACCGGATACCACAGTCCATCCGGTTTCTGAAATGTAATTCTGCTTTAACAGAAGAATTTCGTTAAACTCGTTGACTACCAGAACCTCCACCACAGGAAAGGGAGTGCTCCCGTATATCCTTTTGCAGGACGGACAGATTTTACAGTCGTCGTCACCGCACCTGATATCGTCCAGTCTGTGGCCGCATTCCGCACAGTATTTAAAAGTCATTTATTCGTTGCCTCCCGTCCTTTACCAGAATCATCCTGCCTGCACCGCTCCAGCATAAAGCTCAGTATCTCTTCCTTATTATAATGAAATTCTTCCTTGTTGACCCAGATCACATCCCGCTCCCTGCGAAACCAGGTGAGCTGGCGTTTGGCGAAATGACGGGTGTTCTGTTTGATATCCGCCACAGCCTGTTCCAGGGTGCGCTCCCCGTCCAGACAGGAAAGCAGTTCCTTATAGCCCAGTCCCTGCATGGAAACCATCTCACGCTTACAGCCCATCTCACGCAGCCGCACAACCTCCTCAAGAAGGCCGGCCGCCATCATCTGATCCACCCGCTGCCCGATCCCCTCATAAAGCCGCTCTCTGGTATCGTTCAGCACAAAATAGCGGCTGTCGTAGGCGGAGGGCTTTTCCCGTTCCTGCCGGTTATGGAGGGAGATCGGCTGGCCGGTCTGATGGTAAAATTCCAGCGCGCGGATGATTCGCTTCGCATTGTTGGGATGAATGTCCCTGGCCGACTGGGGATCCACCTTTTCCAGCTGTGCGTGAAGACAGGCGCTGCCCTTTTTTCTGGCGGTCTCCTCCAGCTCTGCCCGAAGCGCCTCTCCGCTCTCCTGTTCGGAGAAATCAATATCGTACAGAAGGGCCTGGATATAAAATCCCGTTCCTCCCACCACGATTGGAACATGTCTCCGCTGATAAATCCCCTCAAGGGCCTGCCGGGCCATCTGCTGAAAGCGGAACACATTGAATTCCTCGAAGGGCTCCAGCACATCAAGGAGGTGATGAGGGATCCCCCCCATCTCCTGCCTGGTGATCCTGGCGGAGCCGATATCCATATATTTATAAATCTGCATGGAGTCGGCGGAGATAATCTCACCGTCAATTTTTTCTGCCAGCGCGATGGACAGAGCGGTTTTCCCCACCGCCGTGGGGCCTGCAAGGATAATAAGTCTGTTCTTCTGATTCATAAGCTCACTTCTTTATACAATACGTTTGAACTTTTTTTCGATTTCATATTTACTCATGGAAATGATGACAGGCCGTCCATGAGGACAATGATAAGGATTATCAAGGGTGAGCAGCTCGTCGATGAGCGCTTCCATCTCTTTGGCGGTGAGCTTCTGATTCCCCTTCACCGCGGCCTTACAGGCCATGGAGGCCAGCTTTTGCAGAACCACAGACGGCGCTCCCTGGAGCGGCGCTTCGGCCAGCTCGTCCAGGATATCTGTAAAAAGCTCCTTCTCATTACAGCCGTACAGATCCAGAGGGATACTCCGGCAGGCGATGGAGCTCCCTCCGAAATCCTCCATCTCAAAGCCCAGCTCTTCAAAGAAACTCCTGTAGCTTTTCAGCACATCCTGCTCTCTGCCCGTAAGCGTGATGATAATGGGAGGGTTCAGGGTCTGGGAGGGAACCGCCGCCCCGGAGCGATCTGTAAAATCGCCCTCTGAAAGAGCGCTGTCCGCACTGCCGCCGGCCATGCCCCGGCTTTCAAGATCTTTCACAAGCCGTTCATATTTTACCTTCTCATGGGCCGCATGCTGGTCGATGATAAAGAGTCTGTCCTGAAAGACGATCAGCCAGTAGGTGTCAAAAATCTGGCCCAGGATCCGGTAGTCCCTTCTGGCCTGGGGGCTTAAGAACTTTTCGTCAAAGAGGTTTAACTGGGCGGGCTTCTCCACAACCGCATACTCCCCCGCCTTCACAACATTTGAATGAATGCCTGCATTTTCAGTGAATTTTCTGCCATTTTCGCCGCCGATTATCTTATTTCCCGTCATTTTATGCAGGAAATCCGAAACACTGGACGGCTTTTCGTCCCTTTCTCCCCCGTAAACGACGCCCTCCTCCATGACGGCGTTTGTCAGGGGCGTTTCCACCCCTCTCTCCATCGCCATCCGCCGCACCTCAAAGGGCTCCGGCATCCCTTTGGAGAGAGCCGCCGCCCTGGCGCCGGAGGGAGCCGCCCCGCCGCCAGAGGGACGCGTGGACGCAGGCTCTCCGTCCACACCGTTTTTGACATAAGGACAGTTCACGGAGTCTGCTGTCCGTTGTTTTTTCCCAGGCTCTTCCAGGGAAACGTCCGGAATCAGCTCTGCCTCATGGAGACGCTCCTGCACCGCTCTCGAGAGCTGTTCATATACCTCCCTCCCGTGGATCAGGCGGATCTCCATCTTGGTCGGATGTACGTTTACATCTACCGTGCCGGGCTCCATGGAAAAGTGCAGCACATAGAAGGGAAACCTGTGCTGCATCAGATACGCCTTATACCCCTCCTCCATAGCCCTGTTGATCAGATCGTTCCTCACATAGCGTCCGTTTACAAAACAGGTCTCAAAATTCCGGTTCGCCCGGTTGATCTGGGGCTTTCCCAGAAAGCCCTTCACCGAAAACCCGCTCCCCTCCAGCGCAAAGGGAAGGAGGGCATTCGCCATGTCCTTTCCGTAGATCCGGTAGATGATCTCCTTTAAGCTGCCGTTGCCGGAGGTGTGGAATTTCAGCTGCCCGTTCTGGATGAATTTCACGGAAATTTCCGGATGGGACAGGGAAAGCCGCTCCATCAGATCGGCCACATAGCCCCCTTCCGTCTGGGGCTGCTTTAAGAACTTTTTCCTGACCGGCGTATTGAAAAAAAGGTTCCGCACCAGAAAGGTGGTTCCGGTGGGAGCTCCGATCTCCTCCGGCGCCTCTGACACGCCCCCGGCAATGGAAAAGCGTATGCCGGTGAGCTCCTGCGCAGTTTTGGTGATGACCTCCACCTGGGCCACAGCGGCAATGCTGGAGAGAGCTTCCCCCCGAAAGCCCAGACTCTCCACCAGGCACAGGTCCTCTATGGAGGTGATCTTGCTGGTAGCATGGCGGAGAAAGGCCTTTTGTACCTGTCCCTTCTCGATTCCGCTTCCGTTATCGGTGACGCGGATCAGGGAGATTCCGCCCTCCTTAATCTCCACCGTGATGGCGGACGCGCCCGCGTCGATGGCGTTTTCGGTAAGCTCCTTCACCACGCTTAAGGGGCGTTCCACCACCTCACCGGCGGCGATTTTATCAATGGTACTCTGATCCAGTACATGAATGGCTGACATGCTATATCCAGACTCCTTTCAGCATTTCCAGACAAGAGCTCGCTGTTATTATGTTCAACACGTTTAAGTCCAATGGCTTTCGTCCAGGGGCTCTGCCCGCGATTTTCATCCCTGCCAGCGGTTTTTCAGCATATTCTGAAGACGGTACAGGGTATTTAAGGCGTCCAGAGGCGTCAGATTGGAGATATCGATCTCCTCCAGCTCCTTTAATACGTCCTCATCCTTCACCGTATCGAACAGGGACATCTGGCTCAAATCCACCTCGTCATAGATGACGGGCTTTTGCCTGCCCTCCTTCACGGGCGCGGCGATGCCCTGCACCTTCTCCAGAATATCGTTGTCGCTGAGCTGGCTGACGATCTCCCTGGCTCTGTCAATGACCATATCCGGCACGCCGGCCAGCCGGGCCACCTGGATCCCGTAGCTCTTGTCCGCGCCGCCCTTAATGATCTTGCGCAGAAAGACAATATCGTCCCCCTTTTCCCTGACGGCGATACAGTAATTGTTCACATTGGACATTTTGCCTTCCAGCTCAGTGAGCTCATGGTAGTGAGTGGCAAAAAGGGTCTTGGCTCCCAGCAGCTTTTTGTTGCTGATATGCTCGATCACCGCCCATGCAATGCTCAGCCCGTCGAAGGTGGAGGTTCCCCTGCCGATCTCGTCCAGGATCAGAAGACTCTCGGAGGTGGCGTTCCTCAAAATATTGGCCACCTCGTTCATCTCCACCATGAAGGTGCTCTGGCCGCTGGCCAGGTCGTCGGAGGCCCCTACCCGGGTAAAAATCCGGTCCACCACACCGATATTTGCACTGGAGGCGGGCACAAAGCTGCCGATCTGGGCCATCAGCACGATCAGTGCCACCTGCCGCATGTAGGTGGACTTTCCCGCCATGTTGGGGCCGGTGATCACGGACACACAGTATTTTTTGTTGTCAAGATGGGTGTCGTTGGAGATAAACATATCCCCGGTAAGCATCTGTTCCACCACCGGATGGCGGCCTTCCTTAATGTCGATGACGCCTTTTTCGTTGATGGAAGGGCGCACATAGTGATTCCGCTCTGCCACAAGGGAGAGGGAACAGAGCACATCCAGCCGGGCCACCGCCTTGGCGGTTTTCTGGATCCTCTCCATCTCCCCCGCGATGGCGTCGCGGATCCGGCAGAAGGTCTCATACTCCAGGGCGATCAGCCGGTCCTCCGCATTTAAGATGGTATCCTCAAGCTCCTTTAAGCGGGCATTGGTGTAGCGCTCCGCATTGGCAAGGGTCTGCTTGCGGATATAGTCCTGGGGAACCATATCCTTAAAGGAATTGGTCACCTCATAATAGTAACCAAATACCTTATTATATCGAATCTTAAGGTTCCTGATACCGGTCCGCTCCCGATCCTCCTCCTCAAGCCTGGCCAGCCAGTCCTTTCCCTCCGTTCTGGCATGCCGGAGGCGGTCGATATTCTCGTCAAAGCCCTCCCGGATTATCCCCCCTTCCCGGACGGCGATGGGAGGCTCCTCGCAGATCGCGCTTTCAATCAGGGCGCATACATCCGAAAGAGCGTCCATGTGGGCATCCAGCTCCTTTAAGAGAGGCTGTTCAAAGTCTCCCAGAAGAAGCTTGATGGGCGGCAGCATCCGCAGGGAATTGCGGAATGCGATCAGATCCCTGGGATTGGCGGTGCGGTAGCTGATCCTCCCCAGAAGCCGCTCCAGGTCATAGATGGAGCTCAGATATTCCCGAAGCTCATCCCTGGTGATGGACTGCCCGCCAAGGGCCTCGATACTGTCAAGACGCCGCTCAATCTGTCCCTTATCCAGAAGAGGCTGTTCGATCATCTGCCGAAGGAACCGGGCTCCCATGGCGGTTCCGGTCCTGTCAAGCACCCAGAGAAGCGAGCCCCGTTTCTGCTTTTCCCGCAGGGTTTCCGTGAGCTCTAAATTCCTTCGGGTTGCGCTGTCAAGGAGCATATATCTGCTGGTGAGATAGGGATACAGATGGGTAAAATGCTCCAGAGAGGTTTTCTGGGTATCGGTGAGATACTGCATCAGACTTCCGGCCGCGATGAGCCCTGCCGGGAAATCCTCGATCCCCATCCCCTGTAAGGTGGTCACATGAAAATGCTTAAGCAGACTCTTTCTGCATCTGTCCTCATCAAAAAAATAAGGCTCAAGGGTATAAAGCGCAATGTGAAGCCGTCCTTTCAGATCCTCCATATCGATACCGCTCACCAGAAAGGCGTCGTTGCAGATGATCTCCCTGGGGCTGTATCTGATGACCTCATCCAGCAGCTTTTTATTATCCTCCACCTCCGTCAGGTAATAATCGCCGGTGGTGACGTCCGCGATGGATATCCCGCTTTTTCCCTGAAACCAGGCAATGCACATGATATAGTTGTTGCGCTCCTCATCCATCCCCTGTACGTTCAGATTGGTACCCGGGGTGACAATTCTTGTGACCTCACGCTTCACCAGTCCTCTGGCCTGCTTCGGATCCTCCACCTGCTCACAGATCGCCACCTTATAGCCCTTAGCCACCAGCCGGTTTAAGTAATTATCCACCGCATGGTAGGGCACGCCGCACATGGGCGCACGCTCCTTAAGCCCACAGTTTTTTCCGGTCAGCGTGATCTCCAGCTCCCTGGACGCCGTCAGGGCGTCCTCAAAAAACATCTCATAGAAATCCCCAAGCCTGTAAAAAAGAATGCAGTCCGGATGCTCCTTTTTGGTCTCCAGATACTTCTGCATCATGGGTGTCAGTTCTTCCATTTCTCCTCTCATTCCGCTTCTTCAGCGCAGCCGTCCCAAGGGATGTTAAACGCCGGCTTTCTCCGTATTTTCCTGTGATATTTCTCCGATATAATAAAACCCGTGGCATTCCTTCAGGTACACCGGCAGGATTTTACCGATCAGGCTCTTATCTCCCTTAAAATGTACGATGGTATTGTTGGAAAGCCGCCCCGTGAGATAAGCCGGATCCTGCCCGTTCACCTCCTCCGCCAGCGCCCTGTGAATCTGCCCGGAAAGCTCTGCCACCCGCTCCCTGGCGGTATCCTGAACAACCTTAAGAAGCCTGTCGAACCCTTCCTTCACCACATCCTCCGGTACCTGGTTCCCCATGGCGGCGGCAGGGGTTCCCGTTCGCCTGGAGTAGATAAAGGTAAAGGCGTTGTCGTAGCGCACCCTCCTGACCACATCGATGGTCTCCTCCACATCCTCCGGCGTCTCCCCCGGAAAGCCCACGATGATGTCCGTGGTGATGGCCATATCCGGAATCTCCCTTCGAATCTTTTCCACCAGCTCCAGGTACTGCTCCTTCGTGTATTTTCTGTTCATGGCCTTTAAGATTCTGGTTGAACCAGACTGCAAAGGCAGATGAAGGTGCCTGCATATCTTTTCTGACTCCTTCATAACCTGAATCAGCTCATCGGACAAATCCTTTGGATGGGAGGTCATAAACCGGATTCTCTTAAGCCCTTCGATCTTTTCCACCTCCTTAAGAAGCTGCGCGAAGCTCATGGGATTTTTCAGGTTCTTACCGTAAGAATTCACATTCTGTCCCAGGAGCATCACCTCGACCACACCGTCCGATACGAGCTCTCTGATCTCCCTGAGTATCTCCCCGGGCTCCCGGCTGCGCTCCCGGCCTCTCACATAGGGTACGATACAGTAGCTGCAGAAATTGTTGCAGCCGAACATGATGTTGATACCGGACCTGAAGGGATATTTGCGCTCCACCGGCAGATCCTCCACGATCTGTGTGGTATCCTCCCAGATATCTACCGTCATCCCCTCTGCCTCGAACATATCGCAGAGGAGCTCCGCGAATTTGAAAATATTGTGGGTGCCAAAAATCAGATCCACAAAGCGGTAGCTCCTTCGGAGCTTTTCGATTACAGAGGGCTCCTGCGTCATACAGCCGCACAGAGCGATGCGCATGTGCGGATTCCTTTTTTTCAGGGAATTCAGATGGCCCAGCCGTCCGTACACCCGCTGATTGGCATTATCCCGGACGGTGCAGGTGTTGTAGATCACAAAGTCTGCTTCCTCACACTCCGTCAGCTCATAGCCCACCGCCTCCAGGATGCCGGAGAGCTTTTCGGAATCCCGGGCGTTCATCTGGCAGCCGAAGGTGATGACTGATGCGGTCAATATATGTCCGACACGCTCCGATTCCTCTTTCACATATTGCCTGCATTTCGCCATAAAATAATATTGGCGCTGCGGCTCAAAATCGGGAGGACTGCAATGAACATCGACCCTGTCCAGGTCTGTATGCTTTAATTGTTCTGGCATGATATTTTTCAAATTAATATGGGAGTTCATCTTTCATCTTTCTGCTTTGTTTATTTTTTACTCTCTTAATCCCGGTTATAAAAATGCTCTGCTATTATACTTCAAATCCCCTGTTTTTTCAACAAAAAGCCTGAACGGATTTTATGCTTTTCGAGAGCTCTGACAACCAGCTCGATCGCCCTGTCCACAAAATATTCATACTCCTCCTGTGACATTCCGATCCAGGAATAATCGCCGGTTTCTCTTTGGGGAAGGTATCCCACGACAGCGATCTTTCGCACAATGGCACCTTCCGGCAGATAATCGATATAGTCAGGAAAGCTTTTCAGGTTCAGGATCTCCGTAAGGTATCCGGCCCCAGGATGATTCGCCAGATAATCAGCCTCCATCGTATAAATATCTTTCATTCTTTCTTTTTTGCCAATAAGCTTTTTCACAGAATCCCAGTTTTCCGACATTCCGGATGCCTTTTCTGACAATACGGGATGTTCCTTAATTCGTCTCCAGACATCAGCGATCCGGCTTTCATCACGAATAAATCTCTGGAATTCAGCATCAGTGATCAGGTGAGAATAGTAGCCCAGCAGAAACGAATATTCCTCCTCGGATCTTATGTCCTGCCATCGGTTTTCAATATATTCCTCATAAAATTTCTCGCAGTCGGAAGCTTTTTTTCTCTCCGTATCCATCCAGTGGGTTATGCTGCGTGAAGGCGTAAACCGTGTCCAGTCTTCATTTTCCACATTACAATCCGGCGCTATGTTTCCCACACAAAAACCGCGCCTGTCCAGTTCTGAAACACTCTCCAGCACTCCGTCCGCTATCATCATATGCGTTACCCAGGTTGCCATCGATCTCTCCCGCTCTCACATTATTATTCCATAACCGTCAGTATGTATCGCCATTCTGCCCGTCTTTTCTCTGATTCCTGCCAAATTGGATTCCTGTCGGCAATCATCCTTTACAGAGCTCATACATGGTCAGCACGCCCACTCCCGTAGCGCCCTTCTCCTGCCAGGCGAACACGGGCCTGTCCACATCGGCTGTTCCGGCGATATCCAGATGAATCCAGGGCTTTTCTCCTGCAAAGTGGCGGATGAAAAGGCCTGCCGTGATAGCCGGGCAGGAATCGCTGACATTTTTGATATCGGCGATCTCGCTCTTAATCATCTTCTCATGCTCCCGGTACCAGGGAACCCGGCAGAAACGCTCTCCCGTGTACTCTGCCGCCGCAAGGAATTTCTGGCAGAATTCCTCCCCCTGCGCCATCATGCCGGAGATGCTGTTTCCGAACATCCGCGCCATGGCGCCTGTCAGGGTGGCGATATCCACAACTCTCTCCGCATGCTCTCTGCGCAGGGCATAGCTTACCGCGTCCGCCAGAATCAGACGCCCCTCCGCGTCCGTGTTGAGAATCTCTACCAGGGTGCCGTCTCCGGCCCGCACCACATCCCCTGGAATCATGCTGCCCGGAGCGATCCGGTTTTCACACATGGGAATGACGCCGATCACATTGGCGGATACGCCGTTTACGGCCAGCGCATATATCGCTGCGGCAACGGCCGCTCCTCCCGCCATATCGCCCTTGATGCCCGCCATGCTCTGACTTCCCTTGATACAATAGCCGCCGGTATCGCACATCACGCCCTTTCCCACCAGCGCAGTGATATCACCGGCAGATTCGCCCGCCTTTTTCGGCAGATAACGCATCACCATCATACAGGGCGGATAAGCGCTGCTCTCGCCTACCGCCAGAAAAGCGCCCATTCCCTCCTCCCGGAGTCTCGAAAGAGGAAGGATTTGCGTTTCAACCGGAAGTCCTTCCATCAGGGCCGTGATCTGCGCGGCAAAATCCTCCGGCCGAAGGCAGTTTGCCGGGCGGTTCACCATATCTCTTGCAAAAATCACCGCTCCCGCCAGAACCTCCCCCTCCCGGATCAGTCTCTGCGCCGTCTCATCACAGGGGATCCCGGTAAAGGCCGCCTTCCAGGTTTTTTCCTCCTGATCGGAGAGCCGTTCCATGCTGTAAAGGCCCAGCACAATCCCCTCCGCCGCCTCCTTCAGGACTTCCTGACCCCATGCGGACACAATCGGACCCACATCGCAGGAAAATTCCCGTATGTCCCGCTCCTTCATCTCTCTGGCGGCGCAGGCGCAGATCTCCCGCACCCTTCCGCTTTCCCTGTCCTCGTCCTTTCCCATCCCCACCAGAAGCCGAAAGCCTCCCTGACCGGAAAGCTCCGCCCATTTTTCCAGGAATTTCCCATGAAAAACGCTGGTTTCCTTTTCCCCTTCCATGTAAAAGGTCACATGATTTTCCATGATCTGCTCCTGTAAATTGATGGATACCGCGCTCATTCTCTCACGGCGATAAGGTATTTTTTCTGTTTTCTGCATTTTATATCCCCTTTCTCAGGCATTCTGCCCCTGTTCTCCACACACAGTTCTGCGAATTACTTCCGGTTTCCTCTTACAGGGCCCGTCTGTATGTATAATATCGCCCTCTGTTCTCACCCCTCTCCAGCACCTTCAGATAATTCAGAACATGCAGCACGATCCCTGCAATGCGCTTTTTCTCCCCCACAGCCTTCCCGAATTCCACTACGGTGAAGGGCTCCGGAAGATCCCGGGGGATCAGTCGAAGGTAATCCTCCGGTTTTTCCAGCCGGATCTCGTCCAAAAGCGCAAGGGGAACCCTGTCATAGCGGCAGGAGCCCTTCTTTTTGTCCTGGCTCCAGCCGTTTAAGAGTCGGTATTCCTCCACCTCCAGCAGGGGAAAGCACAGCCGCAGGTTATCGCTTGAAAGAGAACTCTTGATCTTGTAGAGCTCCACGAAGGCCCTGTAGACGGATCCCCTCACCGGGCTTTTGCGGGGTTTGGAGCATTCGCCGCTCTCCTGATCGATCCAGCTCAAATATTTGATCCGGGCAATGGGGTACACCACCGTCACCGGATAACGGGAGAGAAAGCAATCCAGCTTCGCGCGCATCTGATTCAGGTTCGCCGTCTGGATCTCGATGATCTCCTTCCCGGTAAAAATATCCGCCACATAACCGTCCACGGAAATCTCCTGCATACTTTTATCCGGAGCATAGTAATCCTTCAAAATGGCATGGAGCGTCTTTTCCTTATATGTACCGATACCGCGCCGCTCCCTGGCGGAGCTTACCGCGGCGTTTCTGATCTCCTCAAACCGTTTCGCATCCATGGCCTATTTTCTTTCCAGAAAAAGCTTTCTCGAGATGAAATTGTAGACCATGACGATCCCTGTTGCCAGCACCGAGCTCAGCGCCACCATATTTCCATCGCTCACCAGCTCCTTAAGCCACGGGCTGTGGGCGTAAACCCCGTCGATGCAGACATACATCACCACCTCATTGATGAGAAGCCCAAAGGCCGACAGAATCAGAAAGACGCTGAACTCCTTCTTTTTGTCCATCTCCTTTTTCTGGGTAAAAACAAATTTTATACTCAGCAGATAGTTCACCACCGCCGATACCACGAATCCCAGAAACTTGGAAACCAGATAATGAATGCCCAGCAGATTGGTAAATCCCGTGGTAATCCCAAAGTCGATAAAAAAGCAGAACAGCCCCACAATGCCGAACTTCATGATCTGGTTTAACAGATTCTTCATACTTTCCATACTCCTTTTCTGATGTTCTTAAGGCTCCCGCCCATCCACAGCGGCCGTCCGGCGTCCGCCCATCCCGCGAAATGCGGGCGCGTCCGTCACAAAAAGAATGCCATGTATCCTCCACAGGCAGAGGCTTTCCTGTATAGTATAACATGACATTCTCAATTATAAATATTAAATTTCAAAAATCATCAGGAGAAAAGTCACTGCCCCCGCAGTCCCGGAAGATAATAAAAATATGTCTTTTCCGGTACCCGCTCGTTCCGCTCCGTTCCTGCCGCGTCAGTCGTCTGTCGATACTCTGTCGCCGCGACCAGCAGGATCCTTCCATCGGGCAGCGCGCAGCGCAGCGATCCCTCCACCTCGCAGGGCGTCTCCCAGGCTTCTCTTATCAGCTCGGCCTTCGGATCTCCTTTATTATAGGAAAAGAGTCCGCTGTAGCCCCACATCACAAAGTCCGCGTCATGCCCTCTGCCCACCACGTCGAAGCTGATGGTGTCCTCCGGTACGATTTCCATACAGATATCCTCCAGCGTGCCTTCCTGTGGATTGATACTGGCGATGCCCAGCCGGTGATCCCTGTTAAACAACGCGGTGTACACCTTTTGATCCCCGCCGGTTCCAAGTCCTGAGCTCGGGCCAGCATGATATTCGTCGTTGTCGATACGGGAGACGAGATTTCCGTCCCGGTCCAGGATCAGCATCATGGACGCATCCTGAAAGCCTGAGCCTCTCAGATACAGATACCCCTCCCCGTCCACCGCCATGTGCCAGATCTGGCCGGTGCTTTTCGCCCCTTCCGGACCTCCCACATGGAAAACCGTATCGGCCCGGAAAGGCGCAAGGTCGATTTTTCGCAGGAAATTTCCGTCCCGATCCAGCACCCACAGACCGTTCTCCCAGCTTCCATCCTCCTGCAGTTCCACCAGTCCCAGATAGATCTGTCCCTCCTGATCCTGGCAGAGCGCCGTCACAAGGCTCTCTTTCTCAAAATCATCAAAGAAGACTGTGGAATCACTGCTTCCAAACTCCATCCTGTGCAGCGTATTCCATCCGCTTAAGAAAAGACAGTCGTTCCCCGCCGTCACGGAGGTGATGGACAGATCCCCTGTGTAGCAAAGGGTGAGCTCCTGCCCGGGATCTCCCGATGCAAAACGCTCCTTTTCGTTCTCCGTGCTCTCCTTGGGCGCCTGCACACTGGCGGCCTCTTCCGGGAACTGCGCCTGGCCTGAGTCGATCATCTCATTCATTTTCTGCAGGCTGTAATCCCTCTTATACCTGAAATCCACAATCTGCAAAAGCTCCTCGTCGCTCATCTCCTTTTCCGGCAGAAAGAAGGTTCCGGTGCTTCCAAGAAATCCCACACTCTTTCCCTTATAGTCTTCCGCCTCCTCCAGCATCACAAGCTCTCCCTGCGGAAAACGCCCCTGTCCTTCATAGTCCGCGGCAAGGGTCTCCATCCGGGAACGCTCCGACTCGGACAGGGGACGGTTGTAATTGTCAGATGGAAGCTTCGCGGTATAAATCTGTGCAAAATACTCCTCCAGCTTCTCCTGATTCATGGCCTCCATCCTCTGGCGCCACGCGCTCACCGCGGCGGTGGCCGTGATAGAAAACAGCATCGTCATAGCCGCGGCCAGGATCAGCGCCTTTTTCAGCCTTACAGGCCGTCCGCTCCGCCTTCTGGCCGTATTTCGGGCCTGTCTTTTTGTTTCCAGCAGATTCCCTTCGATCCTTCCATTGAGAGAATCCGGCACCGTAATCCGCTCCTCCTCTGCCATCTCAAATAATTTTCTTTCCCACTGACTGCTCACTGTGAAAGCACCTCCTTTAACAGCTTCTTCCCTCTCGAAAGCCTTGATTTCACCGTCCCCTCCGCAATGTGAAGGGCTTTTGCGATCTCCCTGATGGACAGACGCTCATAAAAATACAGAATGATGACCGCCCGGTACCCCTCGTCCAGCTTCATCACAGCGTCCCAGAGCTCATGATGATCATCCGCGAAAACCGGCGTCACATCCTCCACCGATTCCACACAGCTCACTCTCCTTGTGTGGCGGTAGATTTTCCGGGCCTCATTGGCAGTGATCTGCATAATCCAGGCCTTAAAGCTTTCCGGCTTTTTGAGTCTGTCCAGATTTTCCCATGCCCGCAGCACCGCCTCGCTGACGGCGTCCTCCGCGTCCGCAGAGCAGCGGAGCATCCCGCAGGAAAGACGGTACATATTCGGCGTATACTGCCGTATCAGTGCGGTAAATGTTTCATGATCCATAACAGATGTTTATCACCTCCTGGAGAGCCGTTTATTTCCGGCTTTTACATATAAGATTGCCGAAATGGGCAAAAGGTTCCCGGGGAAATGTATTTTTCAGGAGAGTGGGAGGACGCCCTTGCGGCGGATCAGTTCCTCGTCGCCGCGCTTTCGCTCTACAAAAACATAGCGGTACTAAGCTCGTGAAAAACCTTGCTAAGTACCGATGTTTTTGAAAGGGCTCCTCGAAAATGATCCGCCGCAAGGGCCGTTCTCCGGCTGGCCGATGGCAAAAATACATTTACATTATTATAAATCAGCGGTCATGAGCCGGTGGATTTGTAGCGGCTTATGCCGAAACGGAAGAAGGCAAGGCAGGGAGCTAAAAACAGCAGAGCTATGGCAGGGCTCAGCGCGTAGAGGGGGCTGGTCTTACGCTCTGTCAGGTACAGAAGCGGGTAATACTGGACCAGCGCCAGGGGGATCACAAAGGTGAGGAATTTCAGTACCGTCTCCCCGTAAACGCAGAAGGGGTACCGTCCGAATGAGCGCGCGCCATAGGTCAGGATATCCAGAAACTGCAGGCTCTGCGTGGTGAAAAAGGAAAAGGTGGCGCTCAGCAGAAATAAAGCAAAAAATACCACGCTGCCGCTTAGGATCATGAGGCACAAGAGCGCTGCTTTTGCGCCTGTCCACGTAATGCCGCTTTTGGGGATCGCAATGCCCAGAACCAGCACGGCCTGGAGCAGCAGGCCGATTCGTGTGAAATCCATGTGGGGAAAGAGCACCTGTAAAAGAACGCTTCCCGGCCGTATCAGGATCCGGTCGAACTCCCCGTTTCCCAGAATCCGGGCGAAAACCGCGAAGCCTCCGCCAAACAGCTCCCCGATGGAAAAGGAAAGCATGATCACCGAAAAGCATATGGTCACCTGTCCCTGTGTAAAATCGTCGATGGCTCCCACCCGCTGCACAACAAAATACAGGCCAAACCAGGAAGTAAAGGCCGTGATAAACTGCCCCACAACCGTCAGCAGAAAGGACAGTTTATACTGCATCTGGCTCTTTAAGTTGGCAGAAATAAAATCAAGATAAACCCGCATCATCATCCCCCCTGTACCACCACTCTTTTTAAAGCATGCTCCATCGCCGCGTATCCCGCCAGAAGCAGCACTGCCAGCCAGAAAATCTGGATCATCATTCCCCAAAAGACCTCCGGCCCCGTCATCGTCCCGCACCAGATCTGCAAAGGCATATCCCGCATGGACGCAAACGGAAGACACTGCACCACAGCCCGCGCCCTGTCAGGGAAAAAGCGCAGGGGAATCATCCCTCCCGAGAAAAAATGCGTCACTGCGGTCACAATAATCTTAATTCCCCTCTGGCTGGTCAGGTAAAACAGCGAGATATACATCAGCATGGCGAAGGCTGCCACCACTCCCAGGGCGAGAACACAGGATACCACAAACAGCAGGATCCTCCCGGCCTGAGACGGAAAAATCATCCGGCAGCTTCCCGGCAGAAATGGGACGATCAGAAGCAGAGGCAGGCTTCCCAGGACCGTAGGAACAACTCTGCCCGCCGCCGACTGAAAAAACCACCGGCCATAAAGACTTACAGGACGCACCAGCTCATAGGCGATCGAGCCCTCCTCAATGGTGGAATAAATATCGCCATCCCCCACAACCACCCGGAACAGGACAAACAGAACCTGCTGCATCCACACATAGGACACGGTCTGGGAAAAGGTCATGGAAAAGTTCCCCTGCCCCGTCCGAAACAGCGCCGCATATGCCAGAATTTCCATCAGTCCCCAGAAAAACCGCATCAGCACCTCGCCCAGGGCAACCGACCTGTATTGCAGGCCGTTTATCAGACGTATTCGAAAAATTGATCCATACACTCTCATATCTCATACTCCTTATAAAGCGCCGCGACCATCTCCTCGGCGGTGATATCCGTTACCGAGACGTCCAGAAGGTTCGTCTGCTCAGCCAGGGCCTCTATGGCGGCGGACACGGACAAACCCCCCGGATCCAGGCTCAGCTTCATCTGCCCTTCCATCGCCTCTGTGTCGTCCATTTTTTCTTCCAGAAGGACGATTCCCTCAAAAAGCCGTGGCGTTTTCCCCTGATATTTAATATGAAGGGTCTTTTTCGGAGAGATATGTTTTTTCAGCTCCTCCAGATTTCCATCCAGAAGAAGCCTCCCCTTTCCGATCAGCAGGATCCGGCCGGTCAGGGCCTCGATATCCTGCATATCGTGGGTCGTGAGGATCACCGTGGTGCCGTGCTCCTTATTGCGTTTCTTTACAAACCTGCGCACATTCAGTTTGGACACGGCGTCCAGCCCGATGGTGGGCTCGTCCAGGAAAAGGATCCGCGGGTCGTGCAGCAGGGAGGCGGCGATCTCACATCGCATCCGCTGTCCCAGACTTAAATTCCGCACCGGCGTTTTCAGGATTTCCCTAAGCCCGAGCAGCTCCGTGAGCTCCTCCAGATTCCGTCTGTAGACGGCCGGCTCTACCTTATACATGTCCCGCAGAAGCCGGAAGCTCTCTGCCACCGGAATATCCCACCAGAGCTGGGATCTCTGCCCGAACACCACGCCGATCTCCCGGACATGCTTTTTTCTGTCTCTCCAGGGAACCCTTCCGTTGATCACGCACTTACCGCTGTCGGGGGTCAGGATTCCGCACATAGTCTTGATGGTGGTGCTCTTGCCCGCGCCGTTTGGCCCGATATAGCCCACGATCTCCCCGTCCCGGACGCTGAAGCTCACATCCCGCAGCGCCTGAATCGTCTCATATTCCCTGGAGAACAATGCCTTCACCGCATTGCCAAAGCCTGCCTCGCGCCTGGCAACGCGGTAGGTTTTTGAAAGACCTTCACATTCGATCACTTGTATCACCCTCCCTTTCCTGTTTTTTGTCCGGACGCTGTCTATTATAAGAATATTTTCGAAAAAAGTATAGACTTATATTTTTTTCTGTAGTATAGTTTACAATTAAGACCGCCACCTATCAAAACAGAAATCAGAGGGCGTTTTACAGGACTGAAAAGCAAAAGGATTTCATCCGGTTTTTTCATCAATAAGCTGACTCGCGGAGCGTGGCAGCGTTTGATATACAGAACGAGGGTATCGCTCAATCATCTGATTTTGATGATTTTGCGGTACCCTCGTTCTGTCTGACATAAGAATCGTCGCTAAAGCGTGACAACATTCGTTAAATTCGATGTTTATCTGTCGCAGTCACAGCCACAGCCGTTATTGCGGGGCTCATCGCATCCGCAGTCGGCGTTCTGGTTGAAGAGGAAGGGCCTCTGCTCGAAGCGCGGCTCCGGACGAAAATCCGGTCTGCATCCGCAGTCGTCCTGATCCGGACGCTCTCTTCTGCAGCCGTTCTTTCCATCGCCACAGCCGTCGTCTCTCCTGTTACGGCCGCCGTCTCCCTCTCTGCCACAGCCGCCCGGCCAGCTGCCTCCGCAGCTTCCGTTATTACAGTTGGAATTGTTAGAGCAACACATAAGTAAAGCTACTAAAATCAGACAATTCATGCTTTTATCACTCCTTTTTCATATGCTTTATCATATGCAAAGGATACAGTGATTGTCACAATTGTCTGAAACAATACGCCGGAAGGCCGACCGGTTCAGAATCCTGCCTTACTTTTTCCCCAGAAGCTCCCTTTTCACATACGCCAGGGTCTCCTTCTCCCCCTTTTCCGAGAGCATCCGAAGGAGTCGTTCCAGCAGCGCGCAGGTATCCGGATGGATGGGCGCCTTCTCAATTCCCCTTAAATAATATTCCAGGGGAGAAGAATCCGTATACCTCTCCCCCTCGTAAACCTTGCTGGCGGCGATGCGGTCCATGAGCATCTCGGCCACATATTTCACAGGCATGGGAACCGGCGCCATCCCGCCGGCTTTGGCGCTGTAGTCGATCCAGTATTCATAGTGATGCTTATTGCGCCCCTTGTGGTGAAGCCACGCCGAAGAATATCCGATCCTGTCTCTCTCTGCACTGTTGGGACTTCTGTCTCCCTGATAATATCGGGCTCCGACCAGAAACTCGCCCGGACTGTACTTGGACAGATCATGCATCAGCCCCTGTCTGTATAACCCCACCCTAAAACAGCCCTTCATTACAAGATACCTGTGACGGGATATCGTCTTAAAATGCTTCCATGGTTTCATGACCTGCTTTTCCTGCCTCTGCCGCTTTTTACCGTCCTGAAAACAGCCACCGATCTGCTGCATACGCTGATCACAGATTCGTCATGGGAAATCCCCTCGCCGTCCTCCCCTTCCTGCCTTGCCGCGCCGCATCCGGCCGGCAGAGCGGTGTCCGCTATCTTCTCCCACCTTTTATTTCTGCCGAGCCTGGGCAGGGCCAGCTTGTGGCCTTCCCAGTGCATATTGCAGACGATATAGAGGGATTCCTTCCCTCCCGGCGCGTACTGGCCGCACAGCATGATCCCCACGATCCGGCTGATAAAGCTCAGATCCGGCCGCCAGGCCTCGATCCCGTGGTAGGAGATATCCGGATAGCCGCAGCCGATGGAATCCATCACCAGAAGCTCCTCCTTCATGTGCAAAATGGCGTGTTCCCTGCGCAGCCGGATGAGAAATCTGGTATAGTCCAGAATTTCCCTGGCAAAGCCGCTTTTCTTCCAGTTGACCCATCCCGTCTCATTGTCCTGGCAGTAGCAGTTGTTGTTTCCCTGCCGGGAGGAGGCAAACTCGTCGCCCCCAAAGAGGAAAGGAACCCCCTGGGAGAGAAACACGAAGGACAGGGCGTTTTTGATCTGCCGAAGGCGCAGCTCCTGGACGCCCTTTTTGCGGCACTCTCCCTCCACGCCACAGTTCCAGGTATAATTAACATCCGTGCCGTCTCGGTTATCCTCCCCGTTGGCCTCATTGTGCTTCCGCTCGTAGCACACGCTGTCGTAAAGGGAGAATCCGTCATAATCCGCCATACAGTTCACCACGCCGTGAGCCTTCGGATTACGGCGCTGATAAAACAGAGCCTGATTGATCAGGCCTTCATCCCCCTTGAGAAATCGCCTCATGTCGTTTCTGAAGTTCCCGTTATCGGTGATAAAATTCTTAAAGGCGGGATTTTCTATCGCCGGAAGGTCCTCCCCGGGCACAAAGCTGCACCGGATCTTGGTATTTTTCAGCACCGGATCCTCCGCAATCAGCCGGAAGGGGATATGGTATCCGCCAAGCCGGACGCCGTCGATGTGATATTCAATCACCCAGTGGCGGATCACCTCCAGAATCTGCATCTGCCGGATCTCCGGCGGAAAATAAAAATGCATGAGAATCTCTATCCGGTTCTTATGGAATTCCCGGACAAGCCTCTTAAAGGAAATAACCGGCGACCCCACGGCGCTGTAGGAGGCCTTGGGGGCAAAATAGAACCCCTTCTGAAAGCCCCAGCAGTTGAGGCGGACCTGGTTCCTCTTTTCTTTCGCCTCCTGCGACGTCCTTCCCTCATCGGTCATCTTATCGGCGGAGGAATTTTCGGCCAGTACCGGCAGCGTCCCCTCCGGGCCCATGAAACAGGCCTGGGGAGCCATGCACTCGTCATACTCGTAACAGGGCATCAGCTCCACCGCCGTGACGCCCAGCTGCGTCAGATAGGGAAGCTTTTCGATCAGGCCCTCAAAGGTACCTCTCGCTTTCACCCCCGAGCTTTTGTGCATGGTAAAGCCTCTCACATTAAGGCCATAAAAAATACTCTCCTCCAGGGGAATTTTAAGGGGCTCATCCCCCTGCCAGTCAAAGCTGTCCTCTCCCAGAAAGGCGCTGGTTCTTCGTCTTGTATAAAGGCCTTCCTCCTGCGGCGCCTCCTCCCCCCAGGCTTCCAGTCCCAGCACCTGACAGGCGTAAGGGTCCGTGATAATCTCATCCCCCTGATAAAAATTATAAGAAAAAGCTTCAAGGTCTTCCCCTTCAAGCTTAAGGCCATAGAGAGCCCCCCGTCTGCCCTCCTGCTGAAAGGGGATCCGGTGGCTTTCCTTCTTCTGATCGACTACAATAACGCCGCACTCCTCGAAATCCCTGCCCTCCGGCAGTTCTGCGGCAAAGCTCACGCTGTTTTTTGTGCGGACCACTCCCGCTCTGACAGGTTTAAACCATGTTACCCTCCAATTTGATTTCATGCGCCCTCCTGTAATAAAATGTAAGCCAACTGCGCCATTTCATATGGTATATCTGAAAATCTCCTGTCTCTACTTACTTATTCCCACCATATCATAACATAAAATTGCGTCTGTGTGCATAAAATATGTATTTTTGTCCTCAATATTTATGAAGATTGTGTTGCATTACCCAAAGTCAGCCGCTACAATAGGATACAGCTGTTCCGATTCAGATGAATTAAGTTGATTTTATGGAGGATTTGCCATGGGGAAAAACAAAAACACACCCGGTCCGGACAATGACCGGATCATTCAGCCGGAGGAAAATGACGAGGAAATGACCGTCACCCTGGATCTGGAGGACGGCTCTGTCGTCACCTGCTCCATCGTCACGATTCTTCCCGTAAGGGGTAAGGATTACATCGTCCTGCTCCCGCTCTCCGAGGACGGGGAAAACCACGACGGGAATGTGTGGTTCTACGGTTACCACGAAAATGAAAACGATCCCAACGAGGAGCCGGAGCTGACTTATATTGAGGACGACGAGGAATATGAGATCGTTTCTGACGCCTTTGACGAATACCTTGATAATGTGGAATTTGATGAGATTGTGGAGGAGGAATAACGCTGCGAAGACCGCCCTGCGGCGGCGCGTGAGGGAACCGGTTGTCCGGATATCTGCGCGTCTCCAAGATAGCGCGAGGGCTTTCTGCCCCGCTCTCTGGTACAGTACAGATACAGCTCCCTTCTGGCTCTTGTGACGGCGACGTACAGGAGCCTTCTCTCTTCCTCCAGCTCCCCCGGGCTGCGGACGTTCTTTCCGGGGATCACGCCCTCGTTCAGGTCGGGGAGAAACACCCGTTCAAACTCCAGCCCCTTTGCCCCGTGCATGGTAAGGATATGGACTCCCTCCTCCTGGATGGTCAGAGGGTTCTGATTTCCGCTTGCTTCCGCCTTTTGCCGAACGAACGCCCTCACAGTATCTGCGCCGGACTGCGTCCGTCCTCCAGGCCTGCACGCTTCAAAGCATTTCTGAACCTGATCCGCCGTCTTAAGCAGGCTCTGATAATGTCTCTCATCTCCTGCCCGCCCCTTAAGATAGCCGTCATAACCCAGCATTTTCCGAAAAAAGGAGACCGCCAGATCAGGCCGCAGCCCTTCCGCAATATGAAGTTGCCTGAAAAGAAGTCTGACCTTTCCCAGCATTTCAGGATTATGCTCATAGTATTTCTCAAGCTGCTCCGGCTCCACCCGCTCTCTGGTCAGAGCCATCCTTGTCAGAAAGCGGCCGGGCTTGTTCATAAAGCAGATGAAATCATCCCGGCGTCTTCCCTCATAGAGAAAGGACAAAAAGGCCGTCACATCC
Source organism: uncultured Lachnospiraceae bacterium (assembly GCA_947570615.1). Taxonomy (GTDB): domain Bacteria; phylum Bacillota; class Clostridia; order Lachnospirales; family Lachnospiraceae; genus Suilimivivens. The sequence goes on along the minus strand of CANOVJ010000002.1, from coordinate 29,569 downwards.
TGCATGATAAAACCGTGATAAATGTCCTCCTCCTTAATCCTGCTTCCCTTCACAGCGATTCCCGCCTCCTTAAGGCTGCCTGCATACAGAGCCGCCTCACGGTTCGTGCGCACAATCACCGCCGTGTCCTCCATCGCCGCTCTCCCGCAGGCAGAGAGCGCCCGGATCAGCTCCCGCTCCTGCTCCTGTCTCGTGTCAAAGCAGCGGAAGGTCACTTTTCCCTCCGCCCTCACAGGAACAAATTTTTTTGCGAAGCGTTCCCCGTTACATGAGATCATCCTCTCAGCCATACGCACAATCTGAGCGCCGCAGCGATAGTTTTCGGTCAGCATGATCTGTTCGGCCCCCTGGAAATCCCTTCCGAATTGCCGCATGATCCCGGGGGCGGCGCCGCGGAATCCATATATGGCCTGGTCGTCGTCCCCCACCACAAAGAGATTTCCCGATGGGGCTGCCAGGCGTTTCAGTATTTGATACTGGGGCGGATTGATATCCTGAAATTCATCCACAAGGATACAGGAAAATCTCTTCCGGTATTCCTGCACCACCTCCGGTCTGTGAAAAAGGCGCAGACATTTCACGATCATGTCGTCAAAGTCAATTTTTTCCATCTCCTCCAGATGTCTGTCGTACTCCCTGCGGACTGTGGCAAATTCCGCGTCCGAAAATCCGTCCGGGGCAAATCCTTCCGCCTCCTCCTGCGCACAGTTCTTTAACCGGCTGATGGAATTTACCAGCGCGGTGAGCGCGTCATAATTACACCGGGAGGAGAATCCCATATTTCCAAGGATTACCTGCAAAAGCTTTCTCTTATCATTCTCTCCGATCAGGGAATTTTCATGGACGACTCCGGATTGTTTCAGGATGTGATAACAGATACTGTGAAAGGTTCCAAAGTTTACTGCGCCGCCGGACCGTGTCTGCTCAGACTCGCTCACGGCCTTCTCAAACCGCTCCTTCATCTCCTGGGCGGCGGCTCTGGTGTAGGTGATCACAAGAATTTTTTCCGGTGGGATGTGATGATGGTGAATAAGAAATAAGATACGCGAAACGATGGTGAAGGTTTTCCCGCTGCCGGGGCCTGCAATTACCATGGCAGGCCCCCACAGATGGGAGATCGCCCGTTTCTGTGATTCAGACGGTGCTCTCAAGCAGTTCGATTCCTTTCCTGATACGGCGCAGGGACTCGTCCCTGCCAAGCAGCTCCATAATCTCCGTGGCCCCCGCAGGCGTCATCTGCTTTCCGGAAACCGCCGTGCGCACAGGCCAGAGAACATATCCGTTTTTACAGCCCTTCCTTTCCACAAAGGATACCAGCAGCTCATAGAGCGCATCATTAGAATAATCCTGCTGTTTCTCCAGAAGGGGGAGGAGCTCGCTTAAGACCTCCAGAGAAGACTCCTGGGTGGTTTTCATCTTTTTATGCTGGTACATGGCAGGATCATACTCCGGCAGCTCCTGCAGAAAGTCCACCAGCCCGGGGATATCCGGAAATACTTCGATTCTGGTTTTGACCATGGAGGCCAGCTTTTTAAAGTCCATCTCACGTCTGATGGTCCGCTTCAGATAAGGCTCTGCCTTCTCATAGAATACGTCCTCATCCATGGCTTTGATATATTCCCCGTTCATCCACCTTAATTTCGTATAGTCAAATACCGCGGGGGATTTGGATATATGATGATAGTCAAAATTCTCCGCCAGCTCCTTTAAGGAAAAAATCTCTCTTGTGCTCTCCGACGGACTCCAGCCAAGCAGCGCCACAAAGTTCACCACCGCCTCCGACACAAAGCCCTGCTCGATCAGATCCTCATAGGAGGAATGTCCGCAGCGCTTGCTGAGCTTCTGGTGCTGCTCGTCCGTGATCAGGGGACAGTGGACATATACCGGCACCTCCCAGCCGAAGGCCTCATACAGACGGTTATATTTGGGGGAGGAGGAGAGATATTCGTTCCCTCGCACCACGTGGGTGATCCCCATCAGATGATCGTCCACCACATTGGCAAAATTGTAGGTGGGATAGCCGTCGGACTTGATCAGGATCATATCGTCCAGCTCCGCGTTGTCCACGGAGATATCCCCGTAAATCTCATCATGGAAGGTGGTTTTTCCCTCCCTGGGATTGTTCTGCCGGATTACCCAGGAAGCCCCTGCCGCCAGCTTTTCCTCCACCTCCTCTCTGGTCAGGGAAAGACAATGCTTGTCATACACACTGATTTCCTTCCCCTCCACCACCTGCGTTTTCAGTCCTGCCAGCCGCTCTTTGTCGCAGAAGCAGTAATAGGCCTCTCCCTTTTCAACCAGCTCTTTCGCATATTTCAGGTAGATCCCCTGCCTTTGCCGCTCGGACTGGACGTATGGCCCCACGCCGCCGTCCTGGTCCGGCCCCTCGTCATGCTTCAGTCCTGTCTCGGCCAGCGTATGGTAAATGATATCCACCGCTCCCTCCACATACCTCTCCTGGTCGGTGTCCTCGATCCTCAGTATAAAATCGCCGCCCTCATGCCTGGCAATCAGATAGGCGTAGAGAGCCGTCCTTAAATTTCCCACATGCATCCGCCCCGTAGGACTGGGCGCATATCTCGTTCTTATTTTCATCTTTACAGCTATGCTCCTTTCAAAGCCCTGAAAAATTTCTCACCTGCACAGGTCCCCTGATCGAAAATCTCAGGCTTCTTCTTACCTCTGTATTTGCCTTATTTTCTGTCGGGAATCTTCCGCTGCGCCGCCGCCTTGAACCCTGCCACTTCCTTCATGGCCTGGGGAATGGCGATGTTCGTTCCCGCTCCCGCCACGCAGCCGCCGGGACAGGCCATGCCTTCGATAAGACAGCCGTTTTTCTTGCCGGCCTTGGCCAGCATCAGGATCTTTTTGCAGTCCGTCAGGCTCTCCGCGTGTTCGATATTGACCTCCACATCCGGATAGTATTCCCGGATACATTCCTCGATGGCGCTGGCGACGCCCCCCGCAACGCCGTAGCCGCGCCCGGCTCCGGTGGCGTCGTTCATCGCTTCCGGGTTTACCTCCTCCTCCGGAAGAAGCCCTCTGGCCTCAAACATTCCCGCCAGCTCCTCGAAGGTGATGACGAAATCCACATCCGAGCGGATCGTCCTGCGGGAGGCCTCCAGCTTTTTGGATGCGCACGGGCCAATAAACACCACGGACGCATCGGGATGATCCTCCTTGATCTTCCGGGCGGTGGCCACCATGGGCGTCAGCGCGTTGGAGATCTTGTCGATGGTCTCCGGGAAAAACTTTTTGGCAAGCATGGACCAGGAGGGACAACAGGAGGTGAGAAGGAAGGGAACATCTCCCGTGGAGACCTCCTTCACATAATGCTCCGCTTCCGCCATGGCTCCCATATCCGCGCCGATTGCGGTCTCATACACATCGTAGAAGCCCAGCTCCCTGAGAGCCCCCTTGATTTTGTCCGGGCTCGCGCCCTTTCCGAACTGCCCCACAAAGGCCGGCGCTACCTGGGCGATGATCTTCCTGCCGGACTGCATGGCCCGGATCAACTGGAAAATCTGGGATTTATCCGCGATAGCGCCAAAGGGACAGCTCACCATGCACTGTCCGCAGGAAACGCACAGCTCCGTATCGATATAAGCTCTGCCCTTTTTATCGCTTTTGATGGCGTTCACCCCACAGTGCGCCAGGCAGGGGCGCACCTGATGGGAAATCGCGTCATAGGGGCAGATGGATTTACATTTACCGCAGCGGATACATTTTTCCTGATCGATCACAGACTTGCCGTTCTTCATGCTGATGGCCCCTCTCGGACACACCTCCCGGCATGGATGGGCCACGCATCCCATACATCTGTCTGTCACCTCATACCTGTTCTCCGGGCAGGCGTTGCAGGCCGAAGGGATCACCTGCATCAGAGGCGGTTCGTAGTATTTCTCGTCGATATTGCTCTCCTCAAGCCCCTGGGTCACATGGACCGGAGCGTTCTCCGGGCGAAGCGACAGTCCCATGGCCAGGCGGATCCGCTCTCTCACGATCGCCCTCTCCCGGTAAATGCTCTCATATTCCGATTCATCGTAATCCACGATCTTATAAGGTAAGGCCTCCACATCATCCTTAAGATTTTCCGAGGTGTAAGCCAGATTTGCCACTTCTTTGAAAATACGTCTTCTGTTTTTACGTACCTGGGTATCTATTCCTCTCATAGTCTGCCCCCTTTGAAATTGACTCTCTTATATCCGTTGTTTTATTTTCACACAAACTTACCGGGAAATCAAGGTATAATTGCGCAGCGGCCCGCCCGGATTATCCGCGCACCTGCCCGTTCCCCCTGACCACATATTTATAGGAGGTCAGCTCCTTAAGCCCCATGGGGCCTCTGGCGTGGAGCTTCTGGGTGCTGATGCCGATCTCCGCCCCGAAGCCAAACTCAAAGCCGTCCGTAAACCGGGTGGAGGCATTGGCGTAGACACAGGCCGCGTCCACCTGATTCAGGAATTCCTCCGCGCAGGCCGCATCCTCCGTGAGGATGGCTTCCGAATGTCTCGTGCCATAACGATTGATATGGGCGATGGCTTCCTTAAGGGAAGATACCGTTTTCATGGAGATGATGTAATCCAGATATTCCGTCCCGAAGTCCTCCTGCGTCGCAGGGGTGCAGTCGATCACCCCGCGAACCTGTTCATCTCCCCGTATCTCCACATTTCGGGCTCTGAGCGCATCGGCAAGGGCGGGCAGAAACCGGTCCTTTATCTTTTCATGGATCACCAGAGATTCACAGGCGTTGCACACGCCGATCCTCTGGGTTTTGGCATTGACAATGACGGGAATCGCCTTCTCAATGTCCGCGCTCTCATCCACGTAAATGTGACAGTTCCCCGTCCCGGTCTCGATCACCGGAATGGTACTGTTCTCCACAACGCTTCGGATCAGACCCGCGCCGCCTCTGGGAATGAGAAGATCCACATACTGCTTCATCCGCATGAATTCCTGTGTCACAGCCCTGTCCGTGGAATCGATCAGGGAAATGGCGTCCTCACAGACTCCCGCATCAGAAAGGGCCCGCCGGATCACTCCCGTGATCGCACGATTGGAGCACAGGGCGTCGCTTCCCCCCTTTAAAATCACCGCGTTCCCGCTCTTAAAGCAGAGCCCGAAGGCATCCGCCGTCACATTGGGGCGGGATTCATAGATGATGCCGATCACTCCCACCGGAACCCGGCGCTTTTCGATCCGAAGACCGTTCGGCCGCTCCATGGTTTCCATTATCTCACCCACAGGATCAGGCAGTGCCGCCACCTGCTCAAGTCCCTGAGCCATCCCTGCGATCCTCTCGCCGCTAAGGCGAAGCCGGTCCAGCAGGCCGGCGGACATCCCTCTTTTTTCGCCCCTCTCCAGATCCTTCTGATTTTCCGCAAGGATCAGACCGCTTTCACTGACCAGTGCCCGGGCTGCCGCGCGCAGAACCTGGTTTTTTTTCTCCGTCTCAAGGCCCTGCAGCTCGTACTTCGCCACCGCCGCCGCTTCTCCCAGCCTGGTCAGATTACAATAAGCCGGCCCGCCGGCTACGACAGCATTTTCCTGCATCCCTGTCACCCCTTCCTCCGTGATCAGCATATGTATCCGTCTGTCGTGGGCCTCTGTGGGAACCCGTCCCGCCACCTGACACTCAAAGGCAAGTCCCACACTGTATACAAAGGGCGCCCCGGCGAGGAAACGGTCATAAAATCCCTTTCCATAGCCCATCCGTCCTCCCTGTCTGTCGAACACCGACCCCGGCACAAGGATCAGGCACGCCCCATCCGTCTCCTGAGCGCCCGATTCCCCGGGCCGGAAACGCTCCAAAATATCTTTCTCAGTCCCCTGGGACAGCGCGCTCTTCGGCTCCCGTATCCCCTGATATCCTTTTTCAAAGTCCGCCATGGAACGCACTTCATAAAATTCGATGTCCATTCCCTCCACTCTGGGGGCAAAGACACGTTTTGTGCCCAGAAGAAGCAGCTCCTCCACCAGCTCGGTGGTCATCACCTCACTGCGGTAATCCATGTAGACAAGAACCGTCCGGGCCTTCTGAAAAACAGGCTCCCGCATCAGGAATTCCTTTATCTTACCGCTCTTTTGCCTGCGCTCCTCCAGGGACAGCTCATTTCTCCGCTCAAGATACCGGCTTCTTACCTCCTGCTTTCTCACAAATACGCTTTTTTCCACAGACCGTCCCTCCTCGAATTTAAGCTCCGCCGATGTTCTTCCTCACGCCTTTTCCGGAAAGCGTCCTGCGCATCCCGGGGATCTGTTTTCTCAGGCCCCGCCGGATACCGCCGCAAGCGCTGCCGCCTCCGCCACCCGGATCCCGTCCATGGCCGCCGACATGATCCCGCCCGCATATCCGGCTCCTTCCCCGCAGGGATACAATCCCTTAAGGGAGGATTGAAGGCTTTCCTTATCTCTCACGATTCTCACCGGGGAGGAGGTTCTGCTTTCCAGCCCGTCCACCAGCACATTCGGATGATTAAAGCCTCCGATCGCCTTTCCAAACTGCTCCATCCCCTCCACAAACGCCCTTCCCAGAGCTGCCGGGAGAATCTCATGAACCGCCGAAAACTCCCACGCGCCTTTGATACAGGGGGCAAAGCTCTCCGGGATCAGCTCTCTGTCCAGGGCCGGCCGGCGCTCCCCCTCCGGCCCCAGAATCGCGCTTCTGAAATCGCCGTAGCGCTCCACCGGAACCTTTCCCCGCCCTGCCTGATATGCTCTCTCCTCCAGCCTTCGCTGAAATTCGATCCCCGCCAGAGGATGATCGCTCCCGTAATCCTGGACGGTTACGGAAACAATGATGGCGCTGTTGGCGTTACTGCCGTCCCGTTTGCTGTAGCTCATTCCGTTGACCGCCAGCCGCCCCGGCTCCGAGGAGGCGTTCACCACATATCCTCCGGGACACATGCAGAAGGAGTAAACCCCCCTTCCGTCCGAAGCCCTGGCCGTCACCTTATAGGGCGCGCTGCCCAGCCTCTCCACAGCCTTCTGACCGTACTGTGAAAGGTTGATCAGCTCCTGGGGATGCTCCACCCGCAGCCCCACCGCAAAGGGCCTGGCCTCCATGTGGATTCCCCTCTCATGAAGCATCAAAAAGGTGTCCCTTGCACTGTGTCCCGGCGCAAGAACCACCGTCCGGGCTTTAAGCCTCTCCCCCGCGTTTATGACCACGCCCGAGAGACGTCCGTCCTCTGTCTCCAGATCCGTCACCCTGGCCCCGAAACGGATCTCCCCGCCCATGCCGCAGATGGCCTGTCTCAGATTTCTGACCACCTGGCACAAAATATCTGTGCCGATATGGGGCTTATGGTCGTAGAGAATCTCCCGGGGCGCGCCGTACTTCACAAAGAGAGAGAGAACCTCCCTGTTTCTCCCGTACTTATCCTTCACCAGGGTATTCAGCTTCCCGTCGGAAAAGGCGCCTGCGCCTCCCTCTCCAAACTGCACATTGGACTCGGGATTGAGCTTCCCGCTCTCCCAGAAGGCCTGCACGGTCTCAGGACGCTTTTCCACAGGCTCCCCCCGTTCCAGGAGAATGGGGCGAAATCCCGCCTGTGCCAGATAATATCCGCAGAAAAGACCTGCCGGCCCCGTTCCGATAATCACCGGCCGGAGCTTTCCCTCATAACCGCTCACCGGAAACCGGTAGGGCTTCCAGGCGATACGCTCTACCTGCTCCCCCCGGCAGCGCCGCCATACCTCATCCTCATTCCCGACCTTCACATCCACCACATAATTGAAAAAAAGCCGCGGTTTTTTCCTGGCGTCTATGGAGCGCCTGACAATGGTGATCTCCGGCGTCTGTCTGTATCTGAGAATTTTCCTGACCCGCTCTGTGAGCTCGCAGGGCTCATGGTCTATGGGCAGCCGGAGCTGGCTGATCCTCAACATATCGTATTTCCTTCTCGCGAATCCGCTTTTTCCATTATCCGGATGCGGCTGTGTTCCTCCTCTTCCTCCTGCGGGTTCTCAGCCGGATCCGGGAAAATCTCCCGGACATTACAGCCCGCCGCGGCGCTTCCCGCTATATAGCCGCTGGTGAAGGCCCACTGCAGGTTGTAGCCGCCGCACTTTCCGTCCACATCCAGCATCTCCCCCGCAAAATACAGCCCCTTTACCCGCTCCGATTCCAGCTCTGTGCTCAGGCCGTCCAGTAAAACTCCGCCGGCGCAGATCTGCGCGTTTTCCATGGAATTGACTCCACTGATATGTATTTCCAGAGAACGGCAAAGGCTCATCATCTCCCTGATCTTTTCCCATCCCGCCTCCGAGGCCCGTATTCCCGGTTTTAAGCCGGCTCTGCGTATCAGGGCCATATTAATTTTTTTGTTGAGCATCCCCGTCATATAATCCTCCAGGGTTTTGTCCGCCTGTGTCTCATAGCGTACTCTGTTCTGCCAGGAAAAAGGCCGCTGCTCCTGATCCGGGAAAAAGTCCACAAGGATCCTTACATCCTTCCCCTCCTCCAGGGCAAACGCCGCCACCCGGCTGATCTGGAAAACAGGGATACCGGAAACGCCGTAATCGGTGAACTGGATCTCCCCGCTCTCCCGGGCCCTTTCCTCTCCCTCGACCACCAGGGAAACCCCCGCTTTCACCCGCACCCCCGACAGGCCTCTGATGAACGGCTCGTCGCTCTTTAGCTGTACCAGCCCGGGAACCATCTTCCCTGTCATATGACCGAATTTTCCGGCCAGCTCATATCCGCCATGGCCTTCTCCCTTCTTCAGGGAGGCGGGGCTGCCGCAGGATATGATGAGCTTTTCAAAACGCCAGGTTTTCCCCTCCGCACAGGAGAGCTCAAACTCCCCCCGCTCCTGATCAAATCCGGCCTCTCTGATTTCCGTTCCTGTTATAACAGTCACGTTTTTCCGCACCAGCTCCATACGCAGCACATCCAGCACGGAGGAAGCCTGTTCCGAATAGGGATAGAGATATCCGTCCTTCTCCCGGATCATCAGCCCCATGCTCTCAAAAAAGGAAATTGTATCCCACACGGAAAACACCTGAAACATTTTGCGGAGTTTTTCCTTATCCCTGTCCTCGCAATAATACTTCTCTATGGAAAAATCTGTGTTTCCCAGATTACACTTCCCGTTTCCCGTGGAAAGGATCTTTTTCCCCACTCTGTCGTTCTTTTCAAACAGAGTGACCTCCCCGCCCAGCCGGGCCGCCGTAATTGCCGCCGTCATTCCCGACGCTCCGGCTCCGATCACCGCAATCCTGTTTCTTTCGCTCATATCCGCTCCAATCCGCGTGCTTTGGCACGCATAAAAATTCAGGCCGTATTTTCGTGCAGTTTAACTGGACCAGGACTCGAGAAACTGATACAGCTCCTTCTCGTCCTCCACATACTTCATATTCAGAATTTCCTGCTGCAGACTCTCCGGCAATCCCTCCACCAGGATATCGGTCTCCATATAGACATGGGAGAGCGTGTGGTCATAGACCGCCACAAAATGATTCTCGTTCAGAAGAAAAAATCCCGCTCCCTCCTGCGCGCGCTCATAGCTTTTTCTGACGACTACCCTGCCCGAAGAAAAGGACACAAGCTCCATATAGGTAAAGCCCTGCTCCTGGTCAGCCAGGGATGGATTTAAGTTGTATTCGTCAATCTCATCCACCAGCTTCTGCCTGGTCAGGCCGATAAACTTATCCGGCATGACCTCCTCGGCTTCCTCGCTGACGTCATTTAAAACATCATACTGCTGGAGCACATAGCGGGTGTTGGCCGTTACCACCGGCTCGTCGCTGACAGAAACCTCCACCTCCCTGGGCTGTAAAAGCTCCTTCTGCGCATCCGCAGGCTTATCGTCCTCCGGCGGAGGAGGATTCCGCTCCGTGAGCTCATCCGATCCGGAATCATCCAAAGCCTCCGGGCCGGCCAAATCCTCCAGATGGCTCTGTCCTCCCGGGACTCTCTGATCTCCCGGATAAAAAAATTCCATAATTGCCATATTGGATGCAAATCCCATGGCGAACATGGTCAGAGGATAGATAAAAAACAGGCTGATACGTTTTACAAATTTCATCGCTTGACACCTTACCGTTCCCGGGCCGTCATAAAGCCCTCCTGGTAAACAGTATCAGCCAAAAGTACAGAATCTATACTATCATGTATAATGAAGCAGCTCAGAAAGGAGAATGAGAATCCCTCCTCCCGGCATTTCGTCCATCTCATCCCTGCGAAACGCCCTGGTTACCACCAGAAGCAGAAGATAAATCAAAACCGCTGCCAGAAGGGCAATGATAAGCGTCACAAGGCTTCCCAGCAGGGAGCGCAGAAGCTTATTCAACAGCAGGGCCGCCAGACCTGCGAGAGCGGATGCGACCACCGTAATCCCAAAGCTCCTGAGCCACTCCTGCTCGTACTGGAAAAACCGGCACACCAGGAAAAATCCCAGCACCGTCACCACGCCGTAAAAAACCATCACGGAGATCACGATCCCCATGATTCCCAGTTTAAGGACACTGCACAGAAAAACCGCCATGCCAGTATGCGCCGCCAGCGCGATGGCTCCCGAAAAAACCACATACTTTACCTTCCGGTTGCGCAGCAAAACCTCCGTGAAGACACTGGCAAACACGCTGAAAACCACGATCAGACTGCCAAGCTGCACCCACAGGGCGGTCTGTTTATTGTCTCCCTGAAAAAGCACGTCCAGGAAATTTTCGGACAGCACCGCCAGAAATACGGCCGCCGGGATGGCAAAGGCAGCGCACTGATGGATCCAGGTTCCCAGCTTTTCCCGGGCGATACGGCTCTCCTCTCTTTCCAGAGTAGTTACGATACGTCTGATGGGCAAAAGGCAGACCATACCGCTTACGCCGCTGACAATCCCCACCAGCGTCAGGCATCTGCCATAGTAAGCGCCCCACTCGCCGGCAAGCCGGCCCATCTCCTGCCTGAGCGTAATCCCCTCCGCAAGAGGCGCTCTGACTCCCACGCCCAGAAACAGAACCTGATCCAGCAGGGGAACGGCATGGAAACAGAACCAGTAAAGGCCGTATACAGCCCCCGTTCCCGCAAGCGACTGTAAAATCCGAAGCCCGGTGTCCATACTGCGCGGCTGCTCCCTCGCCGCCTGCTTTTTCACGTTGCCGCGATAGATAATGCACAGGATCAGCAGATGCAGAAAACAGAAAACCGACGCCGCCAGAATCCCCAGGGCCGCTCCCGCCGCTCCGTAAGAGCCTGCAAAATCCTCATTCTGTAACAGGGCGGAAACCTTCCCGCCATATCCATGTAAGAGGGATGCCCCCAGAAGACCTCCCGCATAGAGAAAGATCGTGTAGAGCACCTGGGAATGCATGGCCGGCATCCGGGAACCGTTTCCCTGAAAATATCCCTTCAGCACACCTGAGAGAATACAGAAAAACATGGCCGGCCCCATAAAGACAATGGCCATCCCCGCCCCGGGAAGATGCAGAACCCCTTCCGCCAGCGGATAGCCGAAGAACACGCAGATCAGGGCGCATACGATCCCCAGAACGCCCCCCGCAGCCAGCGCGGAGCGCAGAACCCGCAGAGAGCTCTGAAGCTGTCCCCGTTTTACACGGTATCTCACCTGAATGGCCACCGCCTCAGAGAGCCCGAAGGTAAGCATTCCCGCGACCGCCGCAAATATTTCGGCCGCCGTCCCAAAGCAGGCAATTCCCTTATCCCCAATAAGCCTGCCCAGAGGAATGCGGAAAATCAGAATAAGGAGCAGCGCAAGCTGCATCACAATCGTATGGGTATCCTTCCCTCCAGGGGCCGCAGGTCTTCTTTTCATCGGTTTTTTCATAGGTGCTCCTCGTCTGCGTGTCCGGCACGCATTTATTCATCCTGTCCGTCTCTTCTCGTAATCCCCAGCGCGTTCAGCGCCTCCTCCTGCTTTTTTTCCATAATATGCGCTTCCTCCTGCGTCATATGGTCATAGCCGCACAGGTGCAGCATACTGTGAGCGATCAGGAAGGCCAGCTCTCTTTTCAGAGAATGTCCGTATTCTTTCGCCTGTTCCCTCACCTTATTCTCAGAGATGACGATATCCCCCAGCACAAGCTCCCCGCTCTCCGGGTCAAAGCAGTCGAAGGACGACTCCTCCAGATCAGAAAAATCCGCCGGCTGCGTATAGTCGATCATGGGAAAGGATAAGACATCCGTGGGAGCGTCGATCTGGCGCATCTGTCTGTTGAACTCACGGATCCCCTCATTGTCGGTAATCAGCAGATTCACCTGCGTATCAAAGGGGCACCTCTCCTGCTCCAGGATCTTCCTCCCCACCGCGTCCATGATCTCTTCGATCCCGAACCCGAAGTCCGCTCCCACTTCGTTTTCAACGTAAAAATTCATAGTAAAGCTGTTCCTCCAACAAGATTCTCCTGATATCCTGTATCTCCCCGAAGGAGACCCGGCTGTGATTGATTCTGCCGCTTTCAATCTGCTTTTTCAGCACCATGTTGATGATTTTAGGGTACTCCAGGGCCGCCGCCGGTTCCTTTGAAAAAAGATAGCTGATAGAGGATATCACGGTGTCGCAGAAAAGCAGAACCACCGTCTCCTTTTCGTAGATCCTTCCGCTCTCGTCCAGATATTCCCGCAGGATCTCCCTGGCCTGCTGCGGGAATGCATGCTCCTGCACAATCGCCTGTACGTTTTCCCAGTTGTTTTCTCCCCGGATCACGCCGATTCTGTGATAGTATCCGCAGGCTTTGGCCACCGCATCATTGTATCCCAGCCTTTTCGCGATCCTGTCGCACAGATAGGCCGTGTGGATGGCATGATAATATTCCTCCCGGGAAAATTCCTTAAGCTCAGACAGAAGGGGGTAATCCGGGTCATTGAGCTCCATGTACAGCTCTCTGTCCCTGTATATCCTGGAGCCGCTGAAATATTTCAGCAAAGCCAGAAGCAAAATCAGACTGACCAGGAGATTACCGGCCGGCAGCGCAAAGCTCTGCGCACAGAGCGCTCCGGGCGAGAGAAGGATTTCCTGGACCGCAAGACACACCCCCTGTACCAGCAGGGAGATGACCAGCGCAAGCCAGATTTTGAATGATTCGTAAACATAGGAAAACACCAGAATACCCGCCAGAGCGCCGATCAGATACGTGATAAAAACCACGATGCCGTCCCCTCTGATCAGAACGCTGATCAGAAGAAGCGTACAGCCCGAGGTAAAGCCGATCATCGTGTTGCTGAAATACATCAGTCCCACAAAGATAACAAGGTACGGCCAGCCCCCCGCAGGAATCAGAGGAAAAAGCACGCTTCCTCCAAAGGAGAGCAGATAGACCGCCACAAACCGCCAGAGATGATCCCCGTTATTGTAAAAAAAACTCTCCTCCTCCAGACTCTGTTCTATGGAAAAAAGGACGCATCCGAAACCGGCGCCGGCCAGAATGGCCGTCCCGGCGATCTCAGACACCGTCTTTTCATAGAGCCATGCAGCCAGCGCGCTGTATATAATTGTCAGAAGAAACATGAGTATTTCCTGAAAGGATACCAGCCAGCGCTCCGGCCTTACATAAAAGGAAATACTCTCCGTCTCCTTTAAATCCTTCTTCTCCATATGCCTGTCCATCATCTGTCTGTGGTCCGGCGCTGCCTTTTCTGCCTCCGCGCGCGCTCAGCGCCGGGGACCGGGTTTGCCCTGCCGGTTCTGGCCTCGTAGCTTTCGTATGCCTTAACGATCTTCTGTACCAGGGGATGCCTGACCACATCCCGGCTGGTGAGGTTACAAAAGGCGATTCCCTCAATCCCTGAGAGAACCTTCACAGCCACATCCAGCCCTGACGATACGCCCGCCGCCAGATCCTTCTGGGATCCGTCTCCTGTGACGATCACCTTGGAGCCGAAGCCGATCCTGGTCAGGAACATTTTCATCTGCGCAGGCGTCGTGTTCTGGGCCTCGTCCAGAATAATATAGGCGTTGTCCAGCGTGCGCCCTCTCATATAGGCAAGGGGAGCCACCTCGATCAGTCCCTTCTCCATATTTCTCTGAAAGTTCTCCGCCCCCATGATCTGATAGAGGGCGTCGTAGAGCGGACGCAGATAGGGATCCACCTTGCTCTGCAAATCGCCGGGCAAAAAACCCAGCTTTTCTCCCGCCTCGATGGCCGGACGGGTTAAGATGATCCGCTCCACCTCCTGGCTTTTAAAGGCCGTGATCGCCATGGCCATGGCAAGATATGTCTTTCCGGTTCCCGCAGGCCCCATGCCAAAGACGATCATATTGTCGCGGATCGCGTCCACATACTGCTTCTGGCCCAGCGTTTTGGGCTTAACCGGCTTGCCGGAAATGGTGTGACAGATACAGTCCTTATCTATTTCAAGTAAAACGTCTTCCTTTTCTTCCATCGTCATCGCAATCGCATAATCCACGTTCTGTTCCTGGATTATATTTCCTCTCCTTGATAATTCTGTCAATTCATGGATGACCGCCCTGGCTCTCTTTACATTCCGGGCGTTTCCGCTGATCCGTATCTGCCCGTTCCGGTCAGTGACCAGAACACCAAGCTGCCTCTCCAGCTTTTTGATGTGGCTGTCAAACTGTCCGAAAACATTGAGCTGATCCTGCGTTCCTACTTCCATCACCTCAGAAATTTCTTCCATTGATTTCTCCTGAATCATATTTTTAAGACTTCCGGGCGCGGTGCAAATCCCTCTCTGCTACCGGGCGTTTTCCTCCGTCTCCTCCTGCGGCTTTTGAAGCTGCGTTTCTCTGGCCTTCCCCGTCTTTTCCAGCGCCAGAAAATCCACGTTCATTTTCCATACCCCCGCATTCTTATCTATTGTAACATTTTTTTCTATAATTTGAACCCCTTTTTCCTGTAAACTTTCTATAAATTTTTGGATCTTTCCCTCAAAAAGCTCCTTCACCTGCTCCTTCGTGTACACCCTCTCCCTGGTCACATATTCCCTCACAAGATCGCTCCCGAAATATACCGGTAGATAGTAATTTCCAAAGAGCCTGAGCTGTTTTTTTTCCTCCACGGCGTCCCATTCCTGAAAGCCCTTTCCAAACTCCGGAAGCTGGAGCTTTTTCGTGCCGAACATCACAAAGGGACGCTTCTTTTCCTCCCCCGTGTAGACCTTCTGTTCATATTTTTCCGCAAGCTCCTCCTTCAGATCATAGACGCAGCGCAGAAGAATGTCCGCATCCGCCTTACAGTAATCGTACCGCCTTATGGTGCCGTCCTCGTTCAGAATGGGGACGCCTCCCTCCACCAGGATATCGCCCGCTGCCACGGAGGTTCCCGCCGTCACCTTCGGGACGCCGCTGCGGGTCACGATACTGATAACCTCCCCCTCCTTTTCGGCGACCAGATCCATTCCCTGTCCCTGTGGTATCTCCGGCTCCTGCTCCTTTACCTGGATCAGATCGTTCTCCTTTATCTGGATCAGGAGCCGTGTGCCGTCGATCCTTGCGGACGTCCAGGTGACGATGTCAAACTCCGAACGGATGGCTTTTTCCAGAGCCTCTATCTCCACATCCTTCTTTTTCATTCCGGGCCGGATACCGTCTCTTTCCAGAAAATCCTGAAACACGTCGGTGGTCACGAAATAATTGCCCTCCACCTCCACCGCCCAGATAAACCGGGACATCCAGATCCAGAAGATCAGGCTTCCCAGAAGTCCGAGCATGAAGATTCTGCGCTTCCACATCCTCGTAGAAAGAAAGGGCAGCCCATAACGCCTGGTTATGACCACCCTCGTCCCTGTTTTTCTTGTGATTCCCTTCAGCCGGTAGAAGCCCGAAAGGCTGATCTTCATCGTGTAGAAGTCGCCGTGGTTTTCCACATCCCACAGAAATATCCCGTGATGGCTGCACAGATTCATGAATCGCTCCGGTGAAAAACCAAAAACCTTAATGGCAAGATATCCCTTTAAATAACGAATGATCTCTATCATACCAAATTGCCCTTCCCTACAAATAGCGGACGCTCTCGATCCATCCGCTGATTTTCATGTCCTCATTGGTATAATAGACAATATTCAGCCTCCTGCCGCTGATCTCAATTTTACAGGTCTTGCCCTGAAGAAGGATCGTCTGGCTGGTATATTCGATGATCCCCTTATAATTTTCCACAAAAGCGTCCGTATTTCCCGTCAGGGTGACGATGGACGCGCCTAACAGAGAATCCTTGGGGAGCTTTAGCGACTCAACCATAAGCTCTCTGCCGGAAATCTTCCTTTCGTCCGCTCTTTCCTCTCTCGTCTGGTTCCAGCGATAACCCGATTTACGCTTTATTTTCTTCATCATATCTCAATATATGAGAGGAAAAGGGCGGCTATTCCTCTCAGGCCGCCCTGTGGGGAATTTTTCATATGGGGGATTCGGGGATCAATCCTCCACCACGCCCAGGATCACCGGGCCTTCCTGCCGCTGCATGCTCCCGATCTGAAACGCCCCGAGCAGCCTGTCGTGGGCGGCCGAGAGTTTTTCCGGGTCATTGCCGTGAAGAAGGGCCAGACGCTGTCCCTTTTTCACCGCCGCTCCCACCTTCCGTTCAAGCAATATTCCCACGGAGAGGTCGATCACACTCTCCCTGGTCTCCCTTCCCCCGCCCAGAAGCAGGGATGCGATTCCCACCTCGTCGCAGATCAGCCGCTCCACATATCCGTCCGCCGGGGAGAGCACCTCCCTTGTGAGGGACGCCTGCGGCAGACGCTCCGGATGATACACCGTCTCCCCGTCGCCCCCCTGGGCCGTCACAAACTCTGCCAGCTTCGCAAGGGCTCTTCCGTCCCGGATGGTCTCCCAAAGCTTCTCCCGGCCTTCCTCCTGGGAGGAGGCCTTTCCGCTGAGCAGAAGCATCCACGCTCCCAGAGTCAGGCACAGCTCCGTAAAATCCCGGGGGCCCCGCCCTTTTAAGGTCTCGATGGCCTCCTTCACCTCCAGAGCGTTTCCCACGGCGTTTCCAAGAGGCTGATCCATATCGGAGATCACGGCGATGGTTTTGCGCCCCGCGTTTTTTCCAAGCCGGACCATCTCCCTGGCCAGGGCAAAGGCGTCCTCCTGCTTCTTCATGAACGCGCCGCTTCCTGTCTTTACATCCAGCACGATCACATCCGCTCCCGCCGCCAGCTTCTTGCTCATGATGGAGGAGGCGATCAGGGACATATTGTCCACCGTAGCCGTCACGTCCCGCAGGGCGTACAGAAGCTTGTCTGCAGGCGCCAGCTCCCTGGTCTGTCCCATAATGGACATGCCCACCTCGTTCACGTTCCGGATAAAGCGCTCCGTAGAAATATCCGTGGAAAAGCCCTCAAAGCTCTCCAGCTTGTCGATGGTCCCGCCGGTATGCCCCAGCCCCCTTCCGCTCATCTTGGCGATCTTCACCCCGCAGGCCGCCACCATGGGCGCCAGGGCCAGAGAGGTCTTGTCGCCCACGCCGCCGGTGCTGTGTTTGTCTGCCTTGGTCTCCCTGATGGCAGATAAATCCAGCATTTCCCCGCTTTCGGCCATCGCCATGGTAAGGTGCAGGGTCTCCTCCTCGTTCATCCCTACAAACCAGATCGCCATCATCATGGCTGACATCTGATAGTCCGGGATTTTTCCCGCAGTGAAGCCCTCCACCATGAAACGGATCTCCTGCCGGGTGAGCGCGCCGCCGTTTCGTTTCTTCATGATCAGATCGTACATTCTCATAGTATTGTCCTCCTGAAAAATGGGGTTGTCTGATGGTTATCGCTCTTCACTCTATATGATAAATCTGCAGAATTTCTCCTTCGTCGTCAACCGCCTCCCTGACAAACCTTCCGCCGTTTCCACGTATCGTTTTGGCGGAACCGATGTTGTCCCTTGCGCAGGACAGGATGACAGGGCTGATTCCGTAGCTTTTCATAATCGGAAGCGCCTGGGAAAGCATCTGCGTGGCATAGCCCTTATTCCGCTGGGAGGGTCTGATTCCGAAACCGGAATGCCCATCTGCTCCGGCGCTTTTGTATCTGATGCTGATCGCGCCCACGATCAATTCATCTGTCATGAAAAACCAGAGATCCTGAACGGTTCTGCGCTCTTCCTCTGTCCATTTCAGCCATTCCTCACAGGTTACATTCTGATGCCTGAGATTGCTGAAACGCCTGATCGCTCCCGGATTCATTCTCCCGCCGAAGGCCTCCCATTCATCCATCATTGCTTCACACATCAGTCTGTGCTCCGGCAAAGGTCTTACCAGCTTCAGTTCCTGCATTTATATGTCCTCCTCTGCCCAATACTCCCACATTCGCTCATGATATCAGGTGCAACTCCCGGCCAATAAGGATTCCTCTGGAATCCGTCCCATGGCCGATATCCTGTGTCACCGCAATCGGCAAATCCCCTCCCGCCACGTCACAGAGAAGCGTCTCCACTGTGGGGATACATTTTTCCATATCCATCTGAGTGAATGTCCCGAGAAGGATACCTGCGGCCTTTTCAAGTGCTCCCATCTGCTGTAACTGGCTCAGATATGCGGCCACCTGAGGTACGGTTCCGCTGAAGCTTTCCAGTAACAGGATCCTACCTGTCAGATCCGGCATAAATTCCGTGCCGGCCAGCTTCAGAAAGCATCTGATATTTCCGCCCACAACGACTCCGCGCATTTCACCCCGACGGATAAACCGGTATCGGATCTGAAACAGGTCATCTGCGCCGTTTAATACGGTGTTTCGGAAACGGACGGTCTGTTCTTCCCCGTGGTCACAGATCAGATTTCGGATCTGATACAATACGGAGGCCTTTCTGGTCTTTTCATAGATGGCGTTTATAACGGTGGTCAGGTCGCTGTAGCCCCAGAAAAGCTTCGGGCTCTCTGCAATGACATTATAATCAAGATACGGCAATATCCCATTGGCAATATCGCCTCCCGAAATATCAAAGATCCCCTTTATCCCGTCGTCCTTATAGAAGTCCATAAGCGCCCGGGCGCGCTCCATCGCCGCCATGCCGGATGCGTTTTCTTTTTCACAGATCCAGTGGCTGAAAACGGGATGAAGCCCCATTTGAAGCAGAGCTTCTTCCAACCGTCTCATTTTATCAAAATCGGAACGTTTCTGAGCGTTTGAGCAACAGACGATTCCAATCTGATCTCCTGATTGTAACATTGGACAGCTTTTCTTCTCCATGCCCTTCTCCTGTCTCTTTATATTCATCCAAAACACCGGATATTCAGCTCACACGCATTCCGGCCGTTTCTTCGCTCAGGCCGCGTCAAATAACGAAAGCAGTTCTGTTAAAGTATGTATCGTCCAGGCCTGCCCGTAATTTTTCGGCGCATCCTCTCTATTGATAAGAACTCCATACGCACCGGCATTTTGGGCGCAGACCATATCTTTTTCTTCATCGCCTGCAAATACGATATCTGATATGTTCATATCCATCTTTCTACACAATATTTTCAAGCCTTCTGTACAGGATTTCCTGTATCCGGTATCGTTTGACGTAAAGGGGTAATCTATGTACCTGATCACAGACGCTATATCCGCCAGAGCGTAAGTATTATCCATACCATATGCCACATCGGATAAGGTCGCCAGCTTTATTCCTTTTTCGGAAAGCATTTTCAGGGTCAGTTCGACATCGGGGAACAGGGAGCAATCCTGCCTGAAATATGTGTAAAAGCTCTCCTTCACCCGCTCCATGTCTTTCAGGTCTATATCCATCCCCCGCAGTATTTCAGTAAAAATCTGCGCAGAGGATACTTCATGATCCCTGGGGTTTATTCGTGTATTATATTTTATAAGCACGTCCCGGGCATTTTGATAATGTGCTTCCGAAAAATGATAATGGTATTTTTCCGCGATTTGTTCAAATGCCGGTCTGTAATGCTCCGACCAGTTCATCGGCTTTTTGTAATCAACTAATGTCCGTCCGATATCAAACACAGCAGCTTTAAACATGACTCTCTCCCGTTGAAATTCTGTAAATCGACGCCCTTACTTGTGATACGGCTCTCCTTAATATACCTTGAGTGCGAAAAATCTCATAGGATTATTTCGGGCAGAACACTTTTAAACTGTCCTGCCCTGTAATTATTTTTATTAAATTATATGATAATCCAAATAAAGCTTCTGACGATATTCTTCATCCTGTGACGCTCTGAGAATATCAGATAGCCGCCCATCCTCATTTAGCAGCGTTATTAATTTCGCCATCATTTCTTCACCCTGTTTTCTGCCCTCTTTTTTATTTAACTGGTCTCTCATCAATAACGTCATATACTCATGTCTCCATTCTCTATTCTTTTTGGCCTCTCTTACAGCTTCTTCCAGCCTCTCTACATAGGCATCCTTCGGCTTTTTTCCTGCCACATAATCAAGGAATGCCTTTAATTCATCACTGACATCATCCAGCGTTCCTTTTGCATTGAGAAATATCTTTACTGCCTTATCTCCCATGGAAATACTGCCGTCTTCCTTACAAATATTTTCAAAGGTGTAAATATGCCGTCCTTTTCCATATAAGTCGAATAGACAGATAAATACAACATAGCTTTTCTTTAACTCATCATAGAGTTTCCCTTTATCAATAAGCTGCAGGTCAAGCATACTCTGATAATACCGACTTCTCTCAGGAAGTCCCCCTGTATTGCTTACCTGCATTTCTATGTCATAAACAACCTCTTTCTCATCCTTTACATATACATCCAGTCTTACACTGCGGGCATCCATATCCACGTTAATACTTTTCTGCAATTCTGGATATTCAATACGGTCAATCTTCAAATCCGGAAGAATCCTCTGCAATAATTCTTTGCACAACTCCGGATTCTGCATAACCTTTCCAAACAGAAAATCATTGGATATGCTTAATTCTTCCCATTTGATCTGCTTTTCCGATATATTCTCCATAACTGACTGCCTGCTTTCTTCCCATAAATGACTGCCGGAAAGCTTTTTATAGTCTCATAGTTTTATATCTTTTAACCCAATTATATACAATCTTCCGGTCAATTACAATACACACAGAACGTGTCTTCCAACATTGTAGACTTTCGCTTTTCCAGAGTATACTCGAATCTGCAAAATTCACGACATATCAAGGCAAAAAATGAAATACACAATATTTCATATTATTTGCCTCTGTTCTGTCTTCTACAAAGGTCCGTCCCTTCGCCCTTACTTATGATACGGCTCTCCATTCATAATCCGAAAGCTCCTGTAGATCTGCTCCAGCAAAATCACGCGCATCAGCTGATGGGGAAATGTCATGTTGGAAAAACTCACTGCCTGATGCGCCGCGAGAGATACGCTTCTGTGAAGTCCAAGAGAACCTCCGATAATAAACTGAAAATGGCTTTTCCCCTGCACGCTCAGCCGGGAAAGCATCCGGGAAAAAGAAAGGGAGTCCGGCTGCATCCCCTCTATTTCAAGAGTGAACACATAAGCGTCCTCCCTCACATGCTTTAAGATTCTGGCGGCTTCCCGTTCCTTAATCTGATCCTCCATGGCAGGGCCGGCGTTCTCCGGCGTCTTTTCATCCGCCACCTCGATGATCTCCAGCCTGCAATACCTGCCAAGGCGCTTTTCGTACTCGGAAACCGCCTTTCTGTAAAAATCCTCTTTCAGCTTTCCCACACAGATAATTGTGATCTTCATCCGGCCTTTTCCTTATAAACCTGATTTTGGGACGGATTCTGCACAGCGCCTGTCCTCTGCGGGTTCTCCCGGAGTGTCTCCTCCTGCCCGTCCTGTGTCCGGGAGATCTCCTCCCGCGTACAGGTCTGCTCAAAAATTTCCGGATAGACCTCCTCGACCAGCCGGTCCAGGTAGCCCTCGTCAAGATTCATAAACTGTCTGCTGATGGCGTTCCTTACATAATCGAAGCGCTGAAAGTATTTAAGCTCCTCCTGCTCTCCCGTAAGGCCAAGGCTGCCGTCGATTTCATCCCGCTCCAGATTCCGTATGCACCATTTCTTTATTTCAACGGTCAGGTTATTTTCTTTTCCTGCCCTTTTCTTAAAAATCCGGGAATTTTTCATGGAGACGATCCCCATGATGATAAAGAGTATAAACAGGACGCCCATCACACCGGTCGTCATATACTTACCGGTATGCGATATGCCGATATCGATCACATCCAGAAATACAAGACTGACCAGAACAAGTCCCAGGCCTCCTACCGTAAGAAGGGTATATGCCGAGGCTTTGTTTTCCTGAGCCTTTTCCTCATTATTGACATAAAAGGGACGATACGGCCGTGCAGGCTCCTCCTCATCGAAGAAGGAATCCTCCTCCGGTCCCTCCTCTGCCGGGCTCTGGCCTGCATCCGCTTTGCATGCCTCCTGCATAAAGCTGTCCCTGACCACGGCCTGTCCCATATGGCCCGCCTTTTCCTTTGCAGCTTCCATGCCGGCCTGCGTCTTTAATTCTCCTCCGGGTTTTTCCTCTGTCAGGGATTCCACCAATTCACAGCCGCAGTCCGCGCAAACTCTGATACCCTCCACATACTCGCTTCCGCACTCCGGACACCACGCCATAAACCATACCTCCTTTAACCTCCCCTTTCTTTATTTTACTACGGATTGCCGGAGGTTTCCACTGGTTTTTGCGGTTAGAGCCACAAATTAATCAGGCAGAGAGCGTCTCTCTGCCTGTGTCCGCACTATTTTTCTTCCCTGCTTTTGGAGATCAGGCAGGGGACGCCGATTCCCTTATTGTCCCTGGGATGCATCCACGTGTAATTGTCAGGATCGTTTACATCCACATACACGGCTCTGTTGCCCTTTTTATCCTTCGTCTCATTACAGTATACCCAGGTGCCGCCCTTCGCCTCTGCGTTCCACTCCTTCGTGCTCTTATCCGCATAGATACTGGTCATATAAAACGCTCCGTCCACCAGACCCGCCGAATAGCTTCCGATCAGATTGGCCACGTAGCTCACATTTTCCTTTAAAAGGGATTCGTCAAAATCGTAGTGCTCCGATCCCTCTCCCTGGGGAAGATCGCCTGCCCATCCTCCCACATACTGATGATATGTGTAAAGGTCGTTCTTATTCTCCGTAAAATGAATATGATAGTGGAACCATGTGCCCTCCCCGCTTCGCACTCCGTCCTTCCAGTCGCCGTAGTAATACTGGTTATCCGCCCAGACGGCGATTCCCTTTCCGTGAGGCTGTCCCTGTGGGTTGGTATCGCCATAGTAATAAAAATCCCGGGTATCCCGCAGACTGTAGGACATGGCGATATAGTGATCCAGATAAACCAGATCGTTCAGCGCTTTCTGGTTGCCGTCCTCCCAGTAGGCCATCATATCCCGGAGCTGCTCCTCCTTATGGAAGGCGATCTTGCTGTAATCCGTCTTTCCGGGCTTCATGGCTCCCCTGGAGGGAGTGGGACTGCTCACGGCATTTGAGGGCGTCTCCTGTGCGTCCGCGCCGTCCTGATCGCCCTTTTCCGCATCGGGTAAGGCCCCTTCGGAATGATCCTGAGATTCATCCTGCGCCGGGTCCTCTCCCTCCGGCCTGGTGGCAACGGAGGTGGAATCCGTCTGTATGGAATCCTCTGTGGGCTGCCCGCCCATATTCTGGTCCGCATAATCCATTATACTCTGCTGCAGATCCTCCCCGTCCTCCTTCGCCTTTCCCATCTGGCTTCTGATCAGCATAACCGCAAGGATCAGCACGATTAAAACCACGGGAACCGCCGCCGCCAGGATCCTCGCCCTCTCCATGCCAAAATGCTCGTTGTCATCATCCTCAAATAATTTTTTCATAATTACTCCTGTTGCTGCTTTTTTTGTTCCGTTCTGAACCCTGTCTCTACTATATAATAATTATTTTAATTTCCAACGAAAAAATTATTAATTCTTTCTTAGTTTGTATTCCGCAATCCGGGTCTGTACATAACAACGGACAGTGCGCTTCTCGAACTGTCCTTATGTTAAACAACGGGCAGTACGCTTCGCGGACTGCCCTCCTGTTTTGTTCGCCGTCTCCCATAACCCTTCCGGCGAGCGTATTCTCTTACTTACTGCGCAGATACTCGTCGATTCCTCTTGCGCCGGCCCGGCCCGCTCCCATGGCCAGGATCACGGTGGCAGCTCCTGTCACGGCGTCTCCTCCGGCGTAAACTCCTTCTTTGGTGGTCTTTCCGAACTCCTCGTCCGCCACGATGCACTTCCACCGGTTTACCTCAAGCCCTTCTGTGGTGGAGGAGATCAGCGGATTGGGGGAGGTGCCAAGGGACATGATCACAGTGTCCACGTCGATGACAAACTCCGAACCGGGAACCTCCACTGGCCTTCTCCTGCCGGACTCGTCGGGCTCTCCAAGCTCCATGCGGATACACTTCATCCCCTTTACCCAGCCCTTCTCATCCGCCAGGATTTCCACAGGATTGGTGAGGAGATCAAAGATAATACCCTCCTCCTTCGCGTGATGCACTTCCTCCACACGGGCGGGAAGCTCCTCCTCGCTTCTTCTGTACACGATATGTACCTCCGCCCCGAGACGAAGAGCGGTTCTGGCCGCGTCCATGGCCACGTTTCCGCCGCCCACCACAGCCACTCTCTCGCCCCTCATGATGGGCGTATTGGAATTTTCGTCAAAGGCTTTCATGAGATTGCTTCTGGTCAGATACTCGTTGGCGGAAAAAACGCCGTTGGCCTGCTCGCCCGGGATCCCCATAAACTTTGGAAGCCCTGCGCCGGAGCCGATGAACACCGCGTCGAACCCTTCCTCCCCAAGGAGCTCATCGATGGTGAGAGATTTGCCGATCACCACATTTGTCTCTATCTTTACGCCGAGCGACTTCACATTCTCAATCTCTCTGGCAACCACCCTTTCCTTGGGAAGACGGAATTCCGGAATTCCATACACCAGCACCCCTCCGGGCTCGTGAAGGGCTTCAAAGACAGTCACCTCATACCCCATTTTGGCCAGATCCCCTGCGCAGGACAGACCTGCCGGGCCGGAGCCGATCACCGCCACCCTTTTGCCGTTCTTCTGTGCCGGAGCCTCAGGTTTTATGCCCTTTTCACTGGCCCAGTCCGCCACAAAGCGCTCCAGCTTACCGATGGAAACAGGCTCGCCCTTGATGCCTCTGATGCATTTCCCCTCGCACTGGCTCTCCTGGGGGCATACACGGCCGCATACCGCCGGAAGAGAGGACGCGTCGCTGAGCACCTGATAAGCCGCCTCCACATCTCCCTCCTTCACCTTCTCAATGAAGCCGGGAATATTGATGGCTACAGGACAGCCTCTGACACACTGGGCATTTTTGCAGTTGATACACCTGGCCGCCTCCGCCATGGCCTCCTCTTTGTTATAGCCAAGGCATACCTCCTCAAAGTTGGCCGCCCGCCGCTTCGCATCCTGCTCCCTTACCGGAACCTTCTTAAGTACGTCCATTATTTCTCACCTCCACAATTTCCGCAGCCGCCGTGATGGGTATCTCCCTCTTTTGCCCGAAGGAAAGCGCGTCCCTCGGCCGTTTTGTAGATCTGCTGACGCTGCATGGCTTCATCAAAATTCACCTGATGGCCGTCGAACTCCGGCCCGTCCACACAGGCAAATTTCACCTTTCCTCCCACCGTCACACGACAGGCGCCGCACATGCCGGTGCCGTCCACCATAATGGGATTTAAGCTGACGATGGTGGGGAGATTCAGCTCTTTTGTGAGCCTGCAGACGAATTTCATCATGATCATGGGGCCGATGGCCACACACACATCATAATGATTTCCCCCGCTTACCAGATCGCTGATGGTCTGAGTCACCATGCCGCTGCGTCCGTAGGAACCGTCGTCCGTGGTCACATAGAGATTTCCCGCCACTTCCTTCATTTCCTCCTCCAGAATCAGAAGCTCCCTGGTCTTGGCCCCCACGATCACATCCGCCTGGATGCCGTGCTCATGGAGCCATTTCACCTGGGGGTATACGGGAGCCGTCCCCACGCCCCCCGCCACAAACAACATCTTCTTTCGTTTCAGCGTTTCGGGGTCCTCGTTCACAAACTCGGACGGACAGCCAAGCGGCCCCACAAAATCGTGGAACGCATCGCCCGTCCTCAGTGCGGCCATCATCTGCGTGGCCGCTCCCACGATCTGGAACACAATCGTCACGGTTCCCTTTTCCCGGTCGTAATCACAGATGGTAAGAGGGATCCGCTCCGCATCCGCATCTGTCCTGACGATCACAAACTGGCCGGGCTGACAGCCCCTGGCCACTCTTTTTGCCTCCACCACCATGGAAAATATATTGGCGGCAAGCTCTTTTGTCTCTACAATCTTATACATTTCTGATCCTCTCCTGATTTTTTCATAAGGATGTCCGGCAAAACCTTCCATCCTCCATCATTGCAGCGAAATCAGCCCCATCTGCCCGTTTTCGTCGTAGATGAGCCTGTTGGGCGCTCCCGTGTACACCTCCACCGCATAGAGCCGCTCCGTCCTGGTCTGATTTCCCTTTTCATCATCCACATACTCGTTCAGTACATAATAATAACCCAAACCGGGAATTTCCACAACCGTATCATAGCGAAATACATATTTTCCCACAATCCCGTGAGAATGTCCCTGCATATCCGTGAGCACCTGCCGGTTTAAGAGCGCAAGCATCACATTGTTTATGGCCTTATCCACATCCACGTCCGTCTCCAGGGAAAAATCAAAGCTCCTGCTGACCACCTCGCTGGAAACGCCCTCCGGCGAAATTACGACGAACTTGAAATTCGACTTTCCAAGGGGCATGGGAAGTGGCTGCGTGTACTCAAGACTGAATCTGTCTGGAGTCGTCCCGTCCGTGGTGTAGTACACCTTCCCCTCCTGCGTGGCGGCAACCTCGATCATGGCCGGGAGGTGGTAGTCGCCGCTTGCCAGGGACACCTGGGGCTCCTGGGGGGCCGTTAAGTTGATCACATACCAGTTCCGCACCGTCTCGCTTCTGATCCCGTACTCATTTACAAAAAAAGCCGCGATCTGATAATCTCCTGATTCCAGAAAAAGAGGGGCCGTGTAGGTCTGGCTTTTCGTCTCACGGGGCTCGCTCCCGTCCGTAGTGTAATAGATATTTCCCGCCGTGTTGGAGCTGAGCTTAAGGACGATCACCTCGTCATAGCTCCCCGACTCGTATCCGAACTCCGGGGGCATTGCCAGATACTGCTGGAAATGATTGCGTATCTCCTCGTCTGCACATATTTCCAGAAGGGAGCTGATATCCTCGTAGCGCTTTTGTTCGTCATATATGGCGATGATGTTTTCGTATACCTCCTCCTTATCCTCATAGGCCAGCTCCTCCCGGTCCACAAGGGCAATGAGGACGTCCGCCGCCTCCTGCATCTTCCCCATCCGGTAATAATATCCCGACTCCAGAAGCGCAATCCCGGCGTCGTCGCTTCTCAGACGCCTGGCTCTCTGCGTATATTCGATCGCCCTCTCATAGTCCAGATTCTCCGCGCAGGCCCTTGCCTGCTCGATCTGATAGGGTACGGAGTACCTGTGATACACAAACACCGCCACGCAGACCACAGCGATCACAAACGCGATAAAGATGGCAAGGGTCAGCATCAGCCAGTTCTTTACCACCATGGCGATAAAGGAAACCGCCTTTTCCCTTCGTTTTTTTTCTTTTCTCTGCGTCTGCCTTTCCTGCTTCTGTCCCTCTGTCCTCTGGTCGATCTCCTCCGCCACCGTGGAGAGCGTTTCCGTTATGCTGTTTTCAATTTCCGGCTCAAAGTCCGGCACGATCCGGATTTCCATCCCACAGCTTTCACAGTAAAGATGGCCCTCCGCGATCTCACATCCGCATTCAGGACACTTCATACTCTGCTCCTTACAAGGGCTGCTGGAAACGCACCGATTCAATACAGTTGCTCAGCAGCATGGCGATGGTCATGGGACCTACCCCTCCCGGCACGGGAGTGATTGCGCTGCACACCGGCTCCACATCCTGGAAATCCACATCCCCGCAGAGCCTGCCGTTCTCATCCCGATTGATTCCCACATCGATGACCACAGCGCCCTGCTTCACATATTCCCTGGTGATCATTTTGGGTTTTCCAACGGCTGTGATCAGAATATCCGCCCTGGAAGTGACCTCCTTCAGATTCCTGGTTTTCGAGTGGGCGATGGTAACCGTGGCATTCTCCCGCAGAAGAAGCATCGCCATCGGCTTTCCTACGATGTTGCTTCTGCCAAGCACCACGCATTCCTTTCCGGCAATGTCGATGCCGCTTCGCTTCAGAAGCTGGATCACCCCCGCCGGCGTGCAGGACACAAAGCCCGGCTGACCGATGCTGAGCGCGCCCACACTCCAGGGATGAAAGCCGTCCACATCCTTCTGCGGGGAGATGGCCCTGATCACGGCATCCTCATCGATATGGGAGGGCAGAGGAAGCTGCACCAGGATCCCGTTCACATCCGCCTGCCTGTTCAGACGCTCCACCAGATCCGTCAGCTCCTGCCGGGTGGTCTGTTCGGGCAGCTCAAAGGAAAGGGAACGGATCCCCGTGTATTCGCAGCCCCTTTTTTTGTTTCTCACATACACGCCGGAGGCCGGGTCGTCCCCCACCTGGATCACCGCCAGGGTGATTTCTGTGCCCTGCTCTCTCAGCGCCGCGGTCTTTTCTTTCAGCTCGTCCTTAATCTGCATGGAAATCGCTTTCCCGTCAATGATCTGTGCCATAAGCCTGTTCCCCCTTTCTGTCTAAAACAGTCCCGTGATCCTGCCTCCATCCTCCACATCGATATCGAAAGCGGCAGGATGTCTGGGAAGCCCTGGCATGGTCACCACCGCCCCGGTCAGAACCACCACAAAGCCCGCTCCCGCGCTGACATAGGCCTCCCGCACATTAATCTGAAAGCCCTCGGGACGTCCCAGCAGCCCGGGATCATCGGAGAGCGAATACTGGGTCTTGGCCATACATATGGGAAGCTTTCCAAACCCCAGCTTTTCCATCCGGTCGATCTGTTTCTGCACCTGAGGGGAGAATACAACTCCACAGGCCCCGTAAATTTCCCTGGAGATGGTCTCGATCTTTTCCGTAAGGCTCAGCTCATCCCCGTACAGCAGCCTGAAGTCGCTCTTTTTGTTCTCCAGCACATCCAGCACCTTAAGGGCAAGCTCCTTTCCGCCCTCTCCTCCCTTTTCCCACACCCGGGAGAGCGCGAACGCGCAGCCCCGCTCCTCACAGAAGTGCTTTACAAAGGCGGTCTCCGCCTCCGTGTCGGTGACAAAGCTGTTTAAGACAGCCACCACAGGCACTGCATATTTCTGAAGATTTTCGATATGCTTCTCCAGGTTGGCGATCCCGGCCTTAAGCGCCTCCAGATTCTCCTTTCCAAGCTCTGCCTTCGGAACGCCCCCGTTATATTTCAGCGCCCGGATGGTCGCCACCAGTACCACCGCGTCCGGCTTAAGCCCCGCCATCCGGCATTTGATATCCATAAACTTCTCCGCCCCCAGGTCGGCTCCGAAGCCGGCCTCCGTGACCACATAGTCGGCCATCTTAAGGGCGGCCTGCGTGGCGCGCACGGAATTGCAGCCGTGGGCTATGTTGGCGAAGGGCCCGCCGTGGACAAGGGCCGGCGTATTTTCCAGCGTCTGGATCAGATTGGGCTTCATGGCATCCTTAAGAAGGGCCGCCATGGCTCCCACCGCGTTC
>CANOVJ010000001.1 GCA_947570615.1 uncultured Lachnospiraceae bacterium | reverse complement strand
GGTATGGCAACAGCTATAATAATCAGTGCAACCCAGGCAATCTGTGTAATAAGGATAATAAGAAGTCCCGCAATTGTCATAAACAGCGATATCAGATTGATCACATTTGCAAAACCGTCTATAAACTTATGTTCCATTGTGTCTGCAATACGGTTCATTAAATCTATACTGTCCGTATTTTCGACATACTTAAACTCAATCTTTGAACATTTTTCAACATATGCGCCCTTAAGACTGACCCGCATATCCATCTCGATTTTGTTGGCAAGATATGCCTTTATGGGCTCAACAAGCCATTGATATGCTATAATCCCGATAACAATCGCCAGTGAAATATATACCGCTCTTTTTGTCGCGGAGCCGTCTATAAGTCCCAGCGCATTATCAATAAATCTTGCATTAATAATAACCTGGCAGGTTGGCAGAATTGCAACAGCAAGAGACAGAATCAAATACAATATCGTACACACAGGTGAACTGATTATAGAAAATCTCAGGGAATCCAAATATGTATACTTTTTCTTCTCAAAACGTACTTTCTTCATTTTCCTCTCCTAAATTAAGTTCTAACTCTTTTTAAATTTTTTATCCTGTTTTCTACTCTGCTGTATGCCTTAGCACTATGACCTGAATTATATTTCAAAGCGCAATTTCGCAGTTCTAATGAATCACCAATCAATTGTGTATTCATAGTAATAAGCTTTTGCATTTTATCCGGATCAAATTGTTCTTTTAATGTTTCCAAATATTTAAACCTATAATCCATTAATGTTTTTTGATCAAATAATATATGATACAAACGTATATTCGGTCGCTCTGATTCTTTTAAATCGTATAATAAATAATCATAATATTTTAACTCAAATATTGCGTCTCTGTTATATGATTGATAAGCCCCTCTAAATGAACGACTACTTCTTCCGTTTCAGCCATCCATTCTCCAAAACCCACAAAGAATTTTTGAGCGCATAGTATCACCTAAAAGGAAAAGGAATTGACGAAAATCACCCGCTACAGGCAGTCACTGTATCAAGATTGGAAAGACGGGGAAATCACCCGACAGGAATACCGGGATATGAAAGCCGATTATGAACGACAGGCCGCCGGGCTTGCGGATGTGCCGGCCCGGCTGATTTACGAAAACGGCAATATCAGCGTTCATTTCAAGTTTGCGGACGAGTTCCGCCGGATTGCCGAGTACATTGAAATCAGTATTATACACCACAAAATCCTCT
The DNA here is from genome assembly GCA_947570615.1 of uncultured Lachnospiraceae bacterium. Lineage (GTDB taxonomy): Bacteria > Bacillota > Clostridia > Lachnospirales > Lachnospiraceae > Suilimivivens. The sequence goes on along the minus strand of CANOVJ010000001.1, from coordinate 142,522 downwards.
CCATGTGAAAAAATATAAAACGGGGGGCGGCAGTCCGGTTTTCTGGCTCATTTGTTTCTGTGTGATCTCACCATTCCCACGAATCACAGAGATTAATTTTTCTTCGTCTGTCATAGTCTCGCTGGAAATAACACCATCGGTTCCAACTTTAGCACCATCCTTAGCGTCTAAAATATCTCGCGCTCGTTTACATATTTTGGTTCAACTACTCCATATGAGTCAACCACCGGTCTGCGATACAAATTAATCCGAAAGTCGCTCCCCATGTCCACAAGCTCCGGTTTCTGGCCGATAACGTCATCTCCTGAATCTGATATATTGCCGCTTTTCTTGTTGTGCCGGATACGCGCAGATATACTCCTTCAATATTTCATTTTAGCCTCCATATATCATTTGATCTTTTCGCTATAATCACCCCTGTTATTGCCAACTGCTTTGACTTGCTACTGCAAACCTGCTTTCACAAAAAAATCTCGCAATTCTTATATTTATTATATAGGAACTGTGAGATTTTGTATATCTATTGTTTTCAATACCAGAAAAAATACCCTGAACTATATTTCTCATGGAGAAGGCAGGATAAACGAATTGGGAGCCGAAAAGCTATACAGATTTCACACCCCCGCCAGCTCGTCAAAGGTTCCTCCGATATCCAGCGTTCCGTAGCCCCACTCCCGGCTGGGATAGCTCTCCCCCGGCTTCCGGTTCGCTCCCCGGATCAGATAATTTTTCAGCTCCCGGCTCTCCACCCTGGTCTGATTGCGGCGCACCACCGCCCATTCCAGAAACAGGGCGGATGCTCCCGAGGTCAGGGCCACCGCCATACTTGAGCCGGTCCGCGGGCCGAGTATGGTACTGATATTCACGCCCGGCGCGCACAGATCCGGCTTCACCCGCCCGGTCCGTGAATAGCCGCGCCCCGATTCCGCCCAGAAGCTTCCGTTTTCATCGTTGTAGGTGGTGACGGTGATCACCTCCCTGGCATTGGCCGGCTCGGTCAGGGTGGTATAGGGCGAGGGCCGCAGAAAATAAGTGTCGCCCTGCAAAAACTCCGTAAGAGGCAGCCACATATGAAAGCAGTTCTGGGCGCTTCCTCCGGTGATGGTCACCTGAATGGTCCACACCCCCGGTGTGGGCGTGATGAACCGGAAGAAGATCAGCTCCTCCCCGGAGCTCTGCTCCACCAGCACGTGATCCACCTGCACCCTGGCCTGCTCATAAATAAAGATAAACTCCCGGCTTCTCTGCTCTCTGAAGTCCACTTTGGGTGTGACCTCGCCTCCCGGCGTGCGAATGGAGATGGCATGCTTGGCGGGCACACTCCCCCACAGCTCCGCCACAAATCCCTGCTGGTTCCCGTCCACCCGGATCTCCACATTGTCAACGGTCTCAGAGAGCCCTTCGATGGATCTTCCCCAGTAGTGATGGGCCGCATTTCCCTCGTTTCCCCCGCACACGATCACCGCCCGGCTGCGTCTGGTGGCAATCTGATTCAGATAATTGGAAAGCACGGACTGGCCCTCATGGCCGCCCATATTGGTTCCCAGCCCGAAACAGATCACCAGCGGTCTTACCAGCGTAACGGCAAAGCTCTCCAGATAGCGCAGCGCCACCAGAATATCGCTCTCCGCGTAAGCCTGGGTATCCTGGGACACCAGATAGAAATCCTTCAGATGGGGCTTCGCCTGACGAAGCTTCACCATCACAATATCCGCCTCCGGCGCGGCGCCCTGAAAGCGCCTCCCGCCCCCCAGCGAGCTCCCCGCCGCCACGCTGGCAAGAGCGGTCCCATGCCCGTCCGTATCCGTGCTCGGCACAATCTCCCCGGGATTTTCACTCCGAAGCGCCAGATTGATGACATCCTGACGGTATTCCGTCCCGTAAAGAATCCCTGCCGGAGGCTCCCCGGTCTGTATGGTCTGATCCCAGATGCCCAGAATGCGGGAGCTCCCGTCCTCTCTGCGGAATACCTCCTCCTCATAGCGGATCCCGGTATCGATAAACCCTACGACCACACCTCTTCCCGTGAGGTTCAGGCTCCCTCCCTGCACCCGGCTGATTCCGCTGCTGATCAGCGCCGAGGGGTCAAAGCTCTCCTGCTGCATCAGCCCGTACAGCTTCGGAATCACCGGGTAGGTGAAATTGCTGATATTTACGGCCTCCACCTCCGCCCGGCTTAAGTATATGATCCTGATATCTCCGCCCACCGGCTGGATGGCCGCGTTGGCCGGATTGACCTCCACTCCTCCCGGCAGGATAAAATCCGTGATAATATCATAAAAATCATCTGAAATGGCTCTTTCCCGATCTGTCATTTTTGGCCTGCTTCCGTTTCCATTACTCTATCTATATGACAGTTTCCGGAAAGTGTCTCTTTAAGAATTCTGTTCCTTCGCCTCAATGGCCCGCAGATGATCCGGGTTTTCCCCGCTGGTACTGCGGATATCGATGATAGGCCCTCCCGTCCCCTCAATATATTCCCTGGTGATGGTCACCCGTCCGATATTGTCGTCCTTGGGAATCTCATACATGATATCCAGCATGAACTCCTCGATGATGGCCCGCAGGGCTCTCGCGCCGGTATCCTTCTCCATGGCCTTCTCCGCGATGGCCTCCAGGGCCCCGTCGTCAAACTCCAGCTTCACCTCGTCCAGCTCGAGAAGCTTCTGGTACTGCTTCAGTATAGCGTTTTTGGGCTCCTTCAAAATCTTCACCATCATGGCCTTATCCAGCGCCGCAAGGGTGTAAATGATGGGAAGCCGCCCGATAAATTCCGGTATCATGCCGAACTTACGCAGATCCTCCACAGTCACCTGACTCAAAATATTTTTTTCCCTGTCGAACTTATCCTTCAGCTCCGCGTTAAAGCCAATGGAAGTCTGTTTTTTCAGGCGCTGCTTGATGATCTCCTCCAGATCCGGGAACGCGCCGCCGCAGATAAAGAGAATGTTGCGTGTGTTGATGGTGGCAAGGGGAACCATGGCGTTTTTGCTGTTGGCTCCCACCGGCACCTCCACGTCTGCTCCCTCTAACAGCCGCAGCATCCCCTGCTGTACGCTCTCTCCGCTCACATCCCGGTTGGTGGTATTTTTCTTTTTGGCAATCTTGTCGATCTCGTCGATAAAAACAATCCCCCGCTCCGCCTTTTCGGTGTCGTTGTCGGCGGCGGTCAGAAGCTTTGAAATCACGCTCTCAATATCGTCGCCGATATATCCGGCCTCGGTCAGGGATGTGGCGTCCGCGATGGCAAGGGGCACATCCAGAAGCCTTGCCAGCGTCTTCACCAGATAGGTCTTGCCGCAGCCGGTCGGGCCGATCATCAGCATGTTGGACTTTTCGATCTCGATATCGTCCATGGTGTCTGTGGCCACCCGTTTGTAATGGTTATACACGGCCACGGATATCACCTTCTTTGCATGCTCCTGTCCGATCACATAATCGTCGAGCTGGGCCTTAATTCTGTGGGGTGGCGGAATATTGCGGATATCCAGAACCGGCTCCTCCTCTTTTTTGGGCTTTTTCTTTTTCATCCGCTGTTTGTAGGGGATTCCCCCCTCGCCCTGCAAATCCGTAATATTCACGAAGCGAATGTTGGGAAAGCCCTTTCCGCTTAAATTCTTATTCAGATCCTCCATCAGAGCGGGGTTGTTCAACATACCCTGATAGTCGAACTGACTCACCGTGTCCATAGTCTTGTGCATACAGTCGTTGCACACAGTGATATTGTTGGGAAGCCGGAACATCTTCCCGGCCTTACTCTCCGGGCGGCGGCACATAAAGCAGACGTCCTCATAATCGCTGCTCTTCTTCTCTCCCTGGCCATCGTTTTTCTCACGGTCCGGCTTTCCGGCTGCATCCGACGCGGTCAGACCCCCGTCCGCTCCCTCCCCGTCTGAGCGCTCAGAAAGGGAATTCTCCCGGTCCGAATCGTGCGTTTCTTTCATTTCTTCTTTATCTCTCTCATCAAAGTCTGACATATTTATAATTATGCTCCTTTCAAAGCCCTGTTATGTTACACGATTCTCCTCACCGAAAGAATCTCCTTGTAGGTCGCGTGGGTGATCTTGATCCCCGTCCGCTGGGTGCTGGCGTGGACGATCTGACCGTTGCCAATGTAAATCCCCACATGGCCCGCGTAGCAGATCACATCGCCGGGCTGGGCCTCCGAATAGGATACCCCGGTTCCCGTACTGCGCAGGGAATAGGAGGTTCTGGGAACGCTGTAGCCAAAGTCCTGATACACTCTCCACACAAAGCCGGAACAGTCCGCCCCTTCTGTGAGGCTGGTCCCTCCCGGCACATAGGGATTCCCGATGAACTGGCAGGCATAGCTGGCGATCTGCTGTCCCTTTCCCCCGGAGCCGGAATAGCTGGACGCCGAGGCATAGCCCGAGGATTTACCGGAGGAGCCTGACGAACCGCCGGAGGACGAATCGTCAGAGGAGGAACTGTCCTGCCCGCCATCAGACTGCTCCTGGGCCTGTCTCTGCAGGGCCAGCTCCTGGGCTCTTCTGGCCTCCTCCTCCGCCTTTCTGGCCGCCTCGATCTCCGACTCCTTATTGGCCGCCTCCGCCTCCAGCTTTCGGATGGCGTCGTTCTGTTTTTTGATATTCGCCTTGTAAATCGCCGCCTCCTGTCTGGCCCTGGCTAACTGGACTTCATAATCGTCATAAAGAGCCTGCTTCTCCTCCAGTATGATCTCAAGGCTCTCCTGCTCCTCCAGAAGCTCGTGCTGCTGGGCCTCAAGCTCCGCCATTTCCTCCTCCAGCCTCTGCTTTAAGACCTCCACAGCCTCTCTGGCCTGCTGATAGTCCCCCAGCACCTTCCGGTCATATTCGTAGAGCTTTTCAACATACTCCACCTTATTCATAATATCGCCGAAGCTCTTGCCGCTCAAAATGATTTCCAGATAAGTGGTGTCCCCTTTTTCGTACAGGAACTTGATTCGGAGCTTCATGGCCTCATACTGCTGCCGCTCCACTGCCTGGGCCTCCTCAAGCTGCGCGGTGGTTTCCTCTATCTGATCCTCTTTCTGTGTAATTTCCTCCTCGATCATCTCCACGCTGGCGATGGTCTCCACCAGGGCGGCGTCGATCTCGTCGATCTCTCCCGCCACCTCGTCCGCCTCGGACTGGATGGAATTCACCTTTCCGGAAGCGTTATTATAGTTCTGCTGCTCCTGCCGTCTCCTGGCATCGGCTTCCTTCTTCTGTTCCTCCAGCGCCTTCTTTTCCCGCTCCAGGTCAGAGATGGATGCGGCCGCCGCCGGCCTTGCAGTCCCCCCCGCCAGCATAAGGACCAGCAAAGCCCCCAGAAATCTGACACCCCTTTTTTTCATCCGCAATTTTTACTTACACCCCGCCATTCAATCTCTCGTCTACTGCGCGCCGGGCTCGCTCACCACAGCCCTCCCGGCCAGAAATTCTCCCACCTTCTGAGTGAGCAGAAACTCCCTGTATGCCTCCACGTCCACGCTTCTTCCGCCGGTGCTCTCCTCAAGCTCTGCGTCCGTCACCGTGATCTTTTCCTTATCCGCGACGGCCGATGCCATCACATTCTCCTGGGCCATTCTGAGAGCTTCCCCGCGCAGAGTCTCTTCATAATCCGCGGCCTCCCCGCCATAGGCGGCGGCCACATATTCTCCCGGCTCCATCCCGCTCATCTCCGCGTAGGCCTTCGCATTGTCCATGAGCGTAGTATACAGACGCTCCACCATACCGGAGGGCAGCTCCTCAAACACGCTCTTCTCACACATCGCCGCAAGGACGGCGTCCACCTTCCTCCCCTCATAGCTGATCTGCGCCTGCTCCATAAGCCTGTCCCGGACAAAATCCCTGTACTCCTCCACGGTCGTATATTCCTCCATGTCCAGGCCCGCCACATACTCATCCGTCAGCTCCACCGACTTCGGCTCGCTGATGCCGTTCACCGTCACGGTAAAGACCACGGGGACGCCCGACAGATCAGGGTTGTGCTTGTAGGGATCCGGAAATTTCAGGTTCAGATCCCTGGTCTCCCCGATCTCCATCCCGATCATGCCGTCCTCGAATCCGTCGATAAATCCGCCGGAGCCGATGACAAGCTCATAGTCGCTGGCACTTCCCCCGTCAAAGGCCTCGCCGTCGATCTTCCCCTGGAAGTCAAAGTTTACCTTATCCCCCTCCTCTATGGCACGTCCGGTCACGGGCTCATAGGTCTGGCTGCCCATCATGAGAAAGGTAATGTAGGCGTCCAGGTATTCGTCCGACACCTGGGCGGGTTCCAGCTCCACCTCCACCGTGTCATAATTTCCCAGGATCACATAATCCTTCGCCTTAAGATCCGACACATATTTCATTTCCTCCGGGGACTTTCCGCACGCCGTCAGAAGCCCCGCTATCCCTGCAGCGGCGGCCATCGCCACAACGGCCGCCGGAAATTTTCTGCTGGCTCTGCTGCCTGTTTTTCGATTTTTCATTCTCAAAATACCTGTTTCCTTCCACAGCCTGCGAATCCTCATGCACACCGGGTGTGGTCTGCGCAGGCATAATATTTTTTTCCTTCTTTTTTATATCACAAAAACACGTCCCGCGAAAGGCTTTGTCCCGGATTTTATAAATAATTCATCTTTTCAGAAACTTTTTGGGGAAATCCCAAAAGCCCTTGCCTGTTTCCTGCCAAAGTGCTAAAATATTAACTGTCGTTGCCGGATTTATCCAAAATTTGACGCCGGCGTGAAGGAGGGTTCACATGAGCAAAATAACAATTGTTTTGCTGGTCATTCTCGCGGTTTTGATCGTTGCCCTGGTGGTATTATATTTCCTCGGAAGAAAGGCCCAGAAGCGTCAGGAACAGCAACAACAGCAGATCAACGCAATGAAACAGACGGTTTCCATGCTGATTATAGATAAGAAGCGGATGAAGATTAAGGATTCCGGTCTCCCCCAGATGGTCATCGATCAGACGCCAAAGCTTCTGCGTTCCTCCAAAATGCCCATCGTCAAGGCGAAGATCGGGCCGCAGATCATGTCTCTGGTGTGCGAGGAGCGGATCTTTGATTCCGTCCCTGTCAAAAAGGAGGTAAAGGCAGTGATCAGCGGAATCTATATTACGGACGTAAAGGGCCTGCACGGCAAATCCGTTCCGGTTCCCGCCAAAAAGAAGGGCTTCTTCAAACGTGCCCTCGAGAAAGCGCAGGAAAAGGCGGGGGCGAAGCCTCTGAAATAAATAGCGTGTGTTATACTTTGAGCTGAACAGTCACGAAGCGGGGGCTGCTGACCATTTTTTCTGTCGGCAGTCTCTTTTTATGCGCGGGCCCGCACATGCGCAGTTCTACATCAGCCGGATTCCTTCCTCCCTGGGGCGCAGCTCCATCTCGATCTTACAGTCCGCCAGATACTGGTAGTTGGCCTCCAGAGTGTAGGCCACCTCCACCTTTATCTGGTTTTCCTTTTCCTGCACCTGAACGGACTCCGTGTCCACACCGATAAGAATATTTCCGTAGGGTGTAAGATAACTGGTGATATTTTTCCGATTCTGTTCAAAAAGCATGCGCACGTTCACCAGCCCCTTTTTGGATACCTCCACACAGGAATCCTGCACGCGGATAATATTCCGGGTGGTATCCGAAAAGCCCTCCGTCATTTCCTCGTAAACTATGTAATGGCTGCCGTTTTTGTGGTAGTATCTGGCGGGCGTTATGGTTTCCAGCTCTTCGGCCCCGTCGCCCTGCTCCATCTGAAGTCCCTTAAGAGACAGAAGCACCTCTTTCGTCATACCTGTCCTCCCTGCATACCGCAGGCTTTGCCTGTGGCAGCGCATCAATCAAAATCCCTTTTCAGTATTCTTCTATGTTTACCGCCCTGGCGGAGAGGATGCCGTACTTTATGATGGAATTGGCAAAGCGCTTGAATTTCTCCGCCGCATCGCTGACATAAAAACGGTATCTGTCGTCCAGAATCCCCGGCTTTTCATCATTCTCCATATCACGCTCCTTCAGCAGCGCTTTCAGCTCTCTGGCCGTCTCGTAGGCGGGATTTACCAGCGTGACCTTATCTCCCATGATCTTCCCCACAGTGGAGCGGATCAGAGGGTAGTGAGTGCATCCCAGGATCAGGGTGTCGATCCCGATATCGATCAGCTCTCCGAGATAGCGTCTGGCAATCTCATCGGTGACAGGATCCTGCCAGAGGCCTTCCTCCACCAGCGGGACGAAGAGAGGACATGCCTTTCCGGTGATCTTTATTTTCGGATCGATCGCCTCTATGTACCGGGTATAAATGCCGCTGGCGATGGTTCCCTCCGTGCCGATCACGCCGATCCTTCCGTTGGCGGAAGAAGCCGCCGCCGTCCTGGCTCCCGGCCGGATCACTCCGATCATGGGGATGTCCGTCTCCTTTTCCAGTTCGTCCAGCGCATAGGCGCTGGCCGTATTGCAGGCCACCACGATCGCTTTCACCCGCTGCGTATTCAGAAAACGGACAATCTGACGGGAGTAGCGCAGGATCGTCTCCTGCGATTTACTCCCGTAAGGCAACCTGGCGGTATCTCCAAAATAAACGATTCTCTCCCCCGGCGTCTGACGCATGATCTCTCTCGCCACCGTCAGCCCCCCTATTCCGGAGTCAAAGACGCCCACAGGCGCGTTTCTGTCTCTCATCTCTCACTCTCTTTTCCTTTGCCGGTTTTCTTTCATTTCACATACATATTCCATAAGACGGCTCTTTATACGGATTTCCCCCAGCTCCCAGCCCGGATCTTCCGTTTCTGGTAAGGCGGCTTCGCCTTTTTCCTCTGAATCGGCCCGTTTTGCCAAATCCGCTGTGGTTTCACTCTGGGCGGGCACGGACGATGCTTTCGGGGACTCCGTCAGCGCGCTCCCTTTTTCCTGCAGGGCCCGCTGCCCGGGAAAGCGCATTTCCTCCGGGATTTCGTCCTCCTTCTCCTCCGGGAGGGCTTCCTCCTCATAAACCTGCCCGTCAGGGCAAAGCTCGGGATACACGAATCCCCACCATCCCAGGGTTCCCACAAACAGTAACGCTGCCTCGTACACCTTTTTTATCATACTCATACCTTTCCGCGGCGCTCCTGACTGCGAATGCCGGGAGCCTTAAGCTCTGCCGGATGCGCGTCTTAAAGAGCCGCTCTCTGATATGAGTATTTCCAGTTTGCCCGGGCTTATTCGGCCGGCCGCGCATGAATAGCCGGGCACCCTCTCACGGCCGCCTTTCGTTCTCCAGCCGGATCTGTCTGATGATGGACTTTTCCTGGTTGTCAATGTGAAGCCTTGCCGCGGCCGCCGCACGCTCCCTGTCGCAGTTTAAGATACTCTCGTAAATCTCCCGGTGTTCGGCAACCAGGTTATCGTGCTGATTTTCTTCCTTTATATATACAAACCGGAAACGGTACATCTGCTCCGAGAGATTGTTCACAAGCTGCTGCAGACGCCGGTTTCCGGTGGCCTCGACAATGATATCGTGAAGAGCCACATCCGCGCTGGCGATCACCGACGCGTCCTCCCCCCGCACCGCTCTCTCGAAATTCCGGCAGGCCTCCCCCAGCCGCTCCAGATCCGGCTGGGTGATCCGCTCGCAGGCCAGCTCCACGCTCAGGGCGTCCAGGGCTCTTCGCACCTCCAGCACGTCCTTTAAGCTTTTTTCCGTGATCCGCGCCACCTCGGCCCCCCGCCTGGGGATCATGATCACCAGCCCCTCCAGCTCCAGCTTCCGGATGGCCTCCCGGATGGGCGTACGGCTGACCCCCAGACGGTTCGCCAGATGAACCTCCATCAGACGTTCACCAGGCTTTAGCTTTCCGTTTAAAATTGCCCTGCGCAGCGTGTTGAACACCACATCCCGAAGGGGCAAAAACTCATCCATTTCTATCTGCAGCTTTCCATCCATCCTGCCAGGCGCCCTCCTTTCCAAAACCAACGGTTTTTACTTATTCCAAAGAAAAATCCTCCCCCGCAGGCCTCTGCATCCGCGGCGGGCTGTAAAATTCCGTCACAAAAACCTCTCCGGCAAGCCCTGCTCTCCTGATCTGCTCCGCGGCCGCCTGCGCCCTCTCCCTTTGTCTGAAAACCCCAAAGACAGAAGGCCCGCTTCCGCTCATCAGCGCGTTTTCGGCTCCCTCCCCGAGCATGGTTTTTTTGATCTGATCGATCACCGGATACGCCCTGACAGTGACCGTCTCCAGCACATTCCCCATCCTGCCTGTGACGCCCTCAAGACTGCCCTGCCGGATCGCCTGTACCATCCCGTCGATATCCGGATGCTCCTTCAGCTGATCAGCGTGGAGATTTTCGTAGACAAATTTCGTGGATACGTCGATATCCGGCTTCGCCACTGTCAGGACTGCCCGGGGCGGCTCAGGAAGCGCGCGCAGCTTCTCTCCGATCCCCTCCGCCAGGGCTGTCCCCCCCATCAGACAATAGGGAATATCCGCTCCAAGCTTCACGCCCATCCGCTGCATATCCGAAAGGGACATACCAGGCCCGAACAGCTCGTTGAGCCCATGGAACACAGCCGCCGCGTCGGCGCTTCCCCCGGCCATGCCCGCCGCGATGGGGATCCTCTTCTCCAGGATGATCTCCACGCCCTGTCCCCGGGGGATAGCGCCACATTGGGTTTGTTCCCGGAAAACAGCCTCCGCCGCCCGGTAAATCAGATTGTCCTTCCCGGAGGGCAGCTCCTCTTTATCCGTGCGCAGGAGGATCCCCGGCCTGTCCGTCCTCCGGAAGGTAAGAAGATCCGTGATATCCACCGTCTGCATGACCATTCTCACCTCATGGTATCCGTCCGGACGCCTGCGCAGCACGTCCAGCCCCAGATTGATCTTGGCGTAAGCCTTTCTCTTCACACAGTCCATTTTTCCTCGTTTCCGCGCGGCCGTCTGCGCGCTCTGTATACATTATACACCAGATTGTATTTATTATAGAACAATCCAGGGAGATTCGTCAATGTACAAAACCAAACTACAAACCGCGATTAATAAACTCAATGATCTCCTCCTGGGTCTGAAATAAATCATAATCCCCGATAAGCTGTCCGCTGTAGTGATAGAGCACCCCGCACTCCTCGTTCTTCTTCAATGCTCTGACCAGACGCTCCACACCATTTTCCGCCACATATTTCGCAAAAGCCCTGACGCGCGGCTTACCCAACATCGGGCTCTCACAGGGAAAATCGCCGCACTCCCAGCACCCCTCCAGACGCTTTGATTTACAGCAAATATAGTTTTCGCAGCTCCCCCTGTCCTGACAGCCGTCCTTTTTGCAGCCGTCGCAGTCCGTATTTTCGCTGCAGACACAGCATGCAAGCCCACAGAACGCGATTCCCTTATCCCCATCAAACGCTTTTATAACCGGCCGTTCAAAATATCCCTCTCCGGGCCGGAACGCAGTGGAGGGGACAAAGCCATACCTTTTCAATAAGGGAATCCTTTCGGGCGTGTTAAGGGCTTTTATCTTCAGGCTTCCGATCCCAAAATCTCTGATCCAGCGCAGGACGGCAAGTCTTACCAATTCCTCCAGATACTCCTCCCTGTCATAATCTGCCGCCAGATCGATTCTCAGAACGCCGTCCTCCCCGCCAAAAACTTCAGCCGTACCCACCGCATAACCGATCGTTCGGGGAATGATGGCAAATCTTACATACCTGCGTTCCCCATATTCCTTTAACCAGAACCGGATACAGTCCTCCATTTCCCTGACTGTGGCGAAATAAAAATTCCCCGTACAGTTGTCGGCGTTCATTTTTGCCACGGCCTTTTTATCAGAATAGCAGGCCAGCAGGGGCCCGGCGTCCTCCTCTCTGACCAGACGCAGTACAAAAGACGCTGTTTCGTAAACCGGACATTCTTCATATATATTGTTGACTGACATTTTTGTTCCCTCCTGTTTTTCGATCCGTTGTATCAGGGACAGACCGGGACTGATTTATAACGTCTTTACCTCAAACCAGTCAAAATCCGCATGCTTCCCGAACCCGGTCAGATCCTGAGCGCAGATCCCGATCATCGCCCCGGTAAACCAGCCCTCGTCGCAGGCCTCGTCGGATAAAAAGCTGGCGTTCACCCGCGGCCCGATGGCCTGCCATTCCGTTTCCGAGTAACCGTAGAAAAACTGCGTCCAGGCATTTTCCGTTTCCATCCTGAGATACACAGCCTCATTTTCCCTGACAGGAAGATAATCTGCAAGGTATTCGTATTTTTTGTTCTCCGCCCTTAAAAGGGTGATGCATTTTCCAACGTCCTCGTCCCTGGATACGTGGAGATACAGATAGTTGTCCGAATCATAGAGAAAGATCAGTCCTGCCATCTGCTTGAAAATATCCGGCTCAAACTCCAGGCAGGCGGACGCGCTCATATGATATTCCCTCATCCTGCGGGCGATCAGCGTCTGGGAGTATCGGGAGGAGAGGCCGCTGCGCCCGTACATCCGAAGCCATCCCGGCCTGGCGGACAGGGACAGGTAATGCCCGTCCATGGGGACGCGCAGAGACTGATAGTCCAGGGAAAGTATCCCGCCGTCAAAATCATCCCGGACAAAGGGCTCCGCGAAAGACCCGTTCCCCTCTCCCGAATCCATGCCCGGAGCGGGCAAATCCGGAGCGGGCACTTCACTGCGGGGCGTCACCCCTCCCGCCTCCAGCACCGGCCAGCCATCCTCTCTCCATCTGATTTTCTGTATGGCGGTTTCCCTCCCCATCATATAACGGCGGCTTCCCGGAAAACGCCTGGCGTCCTCTGGATTTCGGTCTGCGCAGGCTCTGCCGCACAGGTGTACCATGTACCATTCGCCATTCTTCGTCTCCACCAGATCACAGTGGCCGCTCTTCTGCAGCAGGATATCCTCATGATGTCTGCTGGTCAGGATGGAATACGCCTCGTTCTCATCCGTTCTCTCCATAAAGTCATCCCGGAACATTTCATAGGGCCCCCACACACTGCGGGAGCGGAGAATGGACTGTCCGTGGGCCTCACCGGTTCCCGAATCCGCCGCGAACAGATAGTACCAGCCCTGACGCCTGAAAATATGGGGCCCCTCAAGAAAGATCCTCTCTCCCCTGTAAATATCCCTGGCAGGGCCCGCCATGGCCTTTTTCACCGGATCATATTCCTGAAGCGTCAGCCGTCCGGCGTACTTCTGCGGAACCCGGTGATCTGTCGCCATGCTGACGATATATTTGCGCCCGTCCTCATCGTGGAACATGGAAGGGTCAAACCCGAAGCTGTTGAGGAAGACCGGCTCCGACCAGGGGCCGCGGATGTCTCTGGCCGTCACCAGATAATTTTCCGTGTCGTACATGTTGCAGTAAAAGGATTTTACAATGGTGTACACAAGATAAAAGATTCCCTGATCGTATGTCAGGCAGGGTGCCCATATTCCCTGGGATGCGCCCACGCCCCGCAGATCGAGCTGGGAAATGCGGGTCAGAGGATACCCGATCAGCTCCCAGGCGATCAGATCCCTGGAATGGTGCAGACGCACCCCCGGCCACCACTCAAAGGTGGAGGTTGCAATGTAGTAGTCGTCCTCCACTCGAATGATGGAAGGATCCGGGTGGAATCCCCGGAGGATGGGGTTTTTGATGGTTTCGCTCATATATGCTCCCTTCTGCCGCGCGGGCAGCGTCAGTTAAAAGATTCCTTATATCAGCCCTTCACTCCGGGCGCATCCTGCCGGCCCACTTGCCCGGCTGTCTTTTATTTTATCATATCCCCTGTGAATTGCATCCGTTTTTATGTTGCTATTTACAAATTAAATTGTAATAATATAAATAATCAGTTTTTTCGGAAAGGGGCATGCAGTTTTATGAGACAATACATGGAAACGGGCGTCCTGCCGCAGGATGGCAGGCTCTGTCACAACAACCTTCCGGAAACGGTGGAGGCGCTGATCCCCAACCAGTTTGCGTCCGTCCACGCGGCCGATCTGCCGGAGCTTCCAGACGGGGATCTGCTGGCCTGCTGGTTCGCGGGAAGCGACGAGGGAAAGGCGGACATCTCCATCGTGGTTTCCAGACTGAAGGCCGGGGAAAGCGCATGGAGCATGGGGAAGGTCGTCTCCGACGATCCCTCCCGCCCGGAGCAGAATCCCTTCCTTTTCCTTACGCCGGGCGGGGAGATCTGGCTGATCTATACCGCCCAGAAGGCCATCGCGCCGGAGAATACCCCTTACTTTAATCTGCAGTACACCGCAGAAATCCGCCGGCAGATCTCCACGGACAACGGATATACCTGGGGACCTTCCCAAACCCTGTTTTCCCGCCCCGGCTCCTTCTGCCGCCAGAAAATCCAGATTCTTTCCAACGGAAGATGGATTTTCGGAAACTGGATCTGTTTCCCGGATGAGACCAGATGCGCCAGCGATATCTCTCTGGTGCAGATTTCCGACGATCAGGGCGGATCCTGGCGGGCTGTGGAGATCCCGGGCAGCGCGGGGCGGGTACACGCCAACCTCGTTGAGACCGCCCCCGGAGAAGTGACCGCGTTTTTCAGGAGCCGCTTTGCGGACAATATTTACATGGCTCTCAGCAAGGACTTCGGGGAGACCTTCAGCGAGCCCGTGCGCACCTGCCTGCCCAACAACAACTCCTCCATCTCCGCCATCCGGCTAAAGAGCGGGAGTCTGGTCATCGTCTACAACGCGCTGCTCTTTAACGACGATCCCTCCAGGGCGGTATGGCCCCACCAGCGCTGCCCCGTCACCTTCGCCATCTCCGACGACGGCGGCAGGACCTGGCCCTATAAGCGGATCATTGAGATGGGCGAGGGCTTCGTTGGGGAACACAACGACATCAACAACAGACGATATGAGTATCCTGTGATGATGCAGGGAAAGGACGGCAAAATCCACGCCGCCTACAGCTGGAGGGAGCGCCGCTGTATTAAATATGTCTGCGTGGACGAGGCCTGGATCCGGGGAGAGAGGACGCTTCCCGGAGCGGAGGGAGACCCTTCCCTGCCGGAGGTGAGTTCGCCCCGGCCCGGACAGAGAAATCAACACCTGAAACGGAGGGACCACCATGAGAGGCCTGCGAAAGAAATACGCCGGGAAGGTTTTATATTCCTGGCTCATCTCCTATATCATTATTTTCAGCATCCCCATGCTGCTGAGCGTTTTGCTGCAAGCCTTCAGCGACCGGCTTTTAAAGAGCGAGCTTTACAATCTGGAGCGGGAAGCGGTATTACAGATGAAGTATATCTGCGACGGGGAAATCAGGTCCGTTCAGCAGAGGATTTCCAGCATCATAAAGGAAGAGCATGTGGTGAGATTTCTGGACAGCGAAAGCGTGCTGAACGCGGACGAGAGGATCAACACAAAGGCTGCCTTTGACTTTTTGCGCACCAACAAGGCCCAGGATACCGCCATCGAGGATATTTATCTCTTCTCCGAGAAAAACGGATATCTGATCTCCACCGCTCACGGAGCCAACGCCCAGGACACCGCCCTTTTTCACTACGAGGATATTTTCGGGATGGACCGGGAGGCGTTCTGGGAGCTTCTCAAAACCACGACCTCCCCCGTGCTGGTATTTGAAAATGAGCAGGGCGCTTCCAGTCTTTACTTTTACAGTGTGATCGTCACAGACGATATCCGCAATCCCACCGGATATATCCTCATCTCCTGCCTGCCGGGAAAGGACGTCTTTTCCGAGTCGGACGGACGGATGGGCGGTATTCTGATAAGCGGCGGACAGGCCTGGGATATCCGAAACCGCCGGCTGGAGAGCGGGGAAACCTCCGGCGCGCTGGACAGGACAGGGAAACGGCAGAATCTCTTCCTGGACGGCAGCTCCTGGCTGATCACCCAGGAGCCCTCCCAGGCGGGAAGCTGGCGCTACTATTACGGCGTCAGAAGGGATCTGTTTTTCAGCGATCTGAAAAAGAGCCGGTACCTGTACGGATTTTATTTCATCATGAGCCTGCTGATCTGCGTGGCGGCGGCCTTCCACCTCGCCCGCAAAAATTTTAATCCGGTTCTGAAGCTGGCTGAGAGCATCCGCAGGGAGCGAATGGACAATCTCTCCCACAACGATATCACCTTCCACTATCTGGAGGAGTCCTACCGTGAGCTGATCCGTGAAAAATATATGCTGAAAAATCAGTTAGAGCAGGAGAAGGCCATCATCACCAACAATATTTTCAACCGGATGCTGAAGGGATATTATAAGGAAGAGTCGGACATTCTCGAAAGCCTGGGGCAGTATGAGCTGTCCTTTCCCCATGAAAATTACCGAATCGCCCTCTGGTCTGTGGACGACTACTCCAACCTGTTTTTTGAGGAAAATCCCGTCGCGGAGGCGGGCACGGTGGATCTTCTGCACTTTCTGATCCAGAATATCGGCGAGGAGTGTTTGCGGGAAAAATTCGACTTCGTCTATCCGGTGGAGTGCGACAACCAGATTATTTTCATCCTCAATTACCCCTCCGGGCCGGATGAACGTCGTCTGGAAAAGGAGCTCTCCGTCTTAAACAGCCGGATCAGGGGGATCCTTAAGAAAAAATTCAATCTGGATATCACCTGTTTTACCAGTAAAGTGTATTTCGGAGCCTTCCAGCTTAAGGATGCCTACATGGACTGCCTTTCGGAGATGGGGAACTGGAACAGCCCGCCGCCTGCCGCAAGGACAGACGATCGCGACGGGGAAGAAGAACCGGAACCGGGCCGCTTCTTTTCTCCGTCAGGAAAAGAGGAGGAGGATGCGGACGGCGCACAGATCCCGCCGCTTTCAGAGCTTTCTCCGGAGAAGGGAAAGGGCTCCGCCAAAAGGACGCAGGATATCCTGAAATTTATCGACCAGAACATCTTCAACCCCAATCTCTCCCTGGGCATGATCGCTGCAGAGTTTCAGATTACAGAAGGGTATGTGTCCCGGCTGGTGAAAAAGGATTACGGCATGCAGGTATCCGGTTATATCAACCGCAAGCGGGTGGCTCACACCAAATACCTGATGGAGCACACAGATCTGAACATCCGTGAGATCTCCGAACAGGCGGGCTTTTACTCCTACCG
Organism: uncultured Lachnospiraceae bacterium; assembly: GCA_947570615.1. GTDB lineage: Bacteria > Bacillota > Clostridia > Lachnospirales > Lachnospiraceae > Suilimivivens. The sequence goes on along the minus strand of CANOVJ010000001.1, from coordinate 125,523 downwards.
CACCATGATCCGTATTTTCCGCCAGTACGAGGAGCTCACCCCCAGCGAATACAGAAAACAAGTAAAGAAATGACATTTTTCGGACGCTTTCCGGACTGATTCTGACACATTCCGGAAAGTGTCATTTTTTTTGGCCCTTTTTCCAGTATTTGAAACTGGAAAGGGGATTTTTTATATGTTAGTTTTTAGATGTTCCAGACAGGACACGACACCAGAAACAGAAATGGAGGTAACTATGAGAAAGAAACTGAAAAGATGGATCGCCCTTGGCCTTGTGATCTGCATGGCCGGGCTGAGCGGATGCGGAAACGGCCAGACTGAGACGACGCAGGGCAGCAGTCAGAGCGAGGATGCGTCAGGCGGCGAGGCACAGACGGAGGATACGGCCGGCGGCGCATCGCAGGCTGCGGAAGCTGAATCGGGCGAAGACACTGCCGATACGGAAGGAACATCCTCCGCGACCGTACAACTTCCCTTATGCGAGGAGAAGACGACGCTTACCGCTTTTGTAGCAAGCTCTTCGCCCTTCACTACGGGGACATTTACGCAGGATATTATCAAAAACAACCAGGCTTATAAGAAGCTCTTCGAGGATACAAACGTGGAGATTGACTTCATCGTTCCTGCCAATGGAGAGTCGGAATCGCAGTTCAATCTTCTGATCGCTTCCGGCAATTATCCTGATCTCATCATTGGAAACAACTCCATAGCCTATCCCGGAGGATTCGATCAGGCCATCGACGACGGGTGCTTTGTGGACCTGACACCTTATGCGGAGGATCTGATGCCCAACTACTACAGAGAAATCACTGCAAACGATCAGGTCTGGAAGGAGGCGACCACTTTAAACAACAGAATCCCCTGCGCCTTCTATTTATATGAACCGGAATATGATGACAAGGAATTGCAGTGGTGGGGACAGGCCATCCGGAAGGATATCCTTGATGAGCTTGGTCTGAATGTCCCCGAAACAGTGGAGGAATGGGAAGAGGTTCTGCTCGCCATGAAAGACCATGGTGTGGAAATTCCTTACTCCATGATCAACTGTACCGGTATGGATCAGGCCCTTCTGGCCGCCTTTGGCATCTGCAAGGCTCCTGTTGACTGGATGAACAACATTAACTTCTATGCAAAGGAGGACGGAACCATCACCTATGGAGCCATTGAGGAAGGCTATAAGGACTATCTGACCATGATGAACCGGTGGTATAAGGAAGGTCTGCTTGACCCTGAGTTCATGACCAGGTCCTGGATATCCGTCTCCAATACAATCTATGCCATGTACGGCTCCGGAGAAATCGGTTCGGTTTACTCTCTGGACGGAATCCTTCCCACCATGGTGGCCGCCCTGGAGAGCGAGAACGAAAAAGGGGAAACCGTTGCCGTTCCCGCCCCCAGGCTGGCAGACGGCAGTCTGGCGAGGACTTCCGTCGGAAAACTTTATGCGGGCGGCAATAACTGGATCGCAGTTACCAGCAACTGTAAAGATATAGAACTGGCCATAAGATTTCTGGATTACCTTTGTTCCGAAGAAGGAATCCTCATAACAAATTACGGCGTGGAAGGGGATGCCTATATCATGAAAAACGGGATTCCCACCTACACAGACCTGGTCCTGAACGCTGAAACAGGATCGTCCGACGCATGGCGTCTGTACAGCGCTCTGGCCCTGTGTATCGTCGGACAGGAAAAAAACCGAAATCTCCAGTTCAAGGATGCAAGTATCCAGGAATGGGATCGCGTTTGGACGGAATCCGTTGAGCAGTACAGCACCGTATACAGCCTTACCTCCGACGAGGAGCTGGAGGCGGCCTCCATCATGAACGACATTTCCACCTATGTACAGGAGCAGACCATCAAGTGCATCATCGACGACGCGGCGCTGGCGGCCTGGGACAGCACGGTAGAGGAAATCTATTCCATGGGAATCAAAAACGCCATTCAGATTTATCAGGATGGGTACGACCGCTACAACAACAGATAGGCGCTCCGGTGTGCGGCCGGGATCTGCGGCGCTCTCGGCTCCGCAGGCCGCGCGCACCACGCCATACGGGAATCCGGCTTCCCAGTCAGGTTCCCTTCTCTCAGAAGCTGATATCTGAAGGACAATGCCCCTGCGGGTAACGGCTCCTTTCAGAGCGTCGGCGGAATATGGAGGCCCCTTTGAAAAAGAAGCATTACCTCATTCACGATTTAAAGAAAAACCGCGCCTATTATTTCATGCTTGTGCCGGTTTTAGTTTACTTTATCATATTTTCCTATATTCCCATGGGAGGCCTCGTGATCGCCTTTGAAAATTTCAGGCCCGCCCAGGGGATTTTGGGGAGCAAATTTGTGGGACTGAAAAATTTCCAGGATTTCTTCCAGAGCGTTTATTTTACCAGAGTCCTGCGTAATACCGTGGTACTCAGTCTGTTGAGCCTGCTGATCTGCTTCCCTCTTCCGATCATCTTCGCGCTGCTGCTGAACGAGGTACAGCGCCTGAGATTTAAGAAAGCCGTCCAGACCATCACCTACATGCCCTACTTTATCTCCCTTGTGGTTCTGGCGGGTATCATCATCGACTTTACCTCCTCCGACGGACTTGTAGGAGGCACCATCATGCGCATGGTCACCGGACAGTCGGTAAACCTGCTCTCGGATTCCCGGTATTTCCGCTCCATCATGATTATCAGCGAGCTGTGGCAGGGACTGGGGTATTCCAGCATCATCTACGTGGCGGCGCTCTCAGGAGTCAATCCGGATCTGTACGAAGCCGCCGCCATCGACGGCGCGGGGCGCTGGAAGCAGACCTTACATATCACACTGCCCTCCATCTCCTCCACCATCATTATCATGCTGATCCTTAAGTGCGGATCCCTCCTTGCCATCGGAGCGGAAAAGATTATTCTGATCTACAACGCCAATATCTACGAGACGGCGGACGTGATCTCCACCTTCGTCTACCGGAAAGGCCTGCAGGAATTCAACTACGGTTATTCCACCGCCGTGGGTATGTTTAACTCTGTCATCAATTTTGCCCTGATACTGATCACCAACAAACTGGCGAAGAAGTTCAGCGACACCAGTCTGTTCTAGCGGGAGGAGTATGCGTATGAGAACAGAAAGCACCAGCCGAAAAATATTTCTCGCGGCCAACGCGGTGATCCTTATCCTGATCTCCGTTGTCTGCGTGGTTCCCATCATTCACGTGATCATGTCCTCCCTCTCCGACCCGGTGGCGCTCTCCACCAGCCGGGGGCTGGTCCTGTGGCCGAAAAAGTTTTCCCTGGCCGGATACCGGGAGGTCATGAAAGCCTCCTCCGTGTGGAAGGGGTACGCCCACACCTTACTGTATGTATCCGTGCAGACCGTTCTCGGGGTCTTCTTCACCTCCCTGGGAGCCTATGTCCTGTCCAGAAAATATCTGGCGTTTAAAAACCCGGCCATGTTCCTGATCAGCTTTACCATGATGTTCAATGGCGGGCTGATCCCCAACTACGTCCTGATGTCCAGGCTGGGCCTGCTGGACAGCATATGGTCGGTAATCATTCCCGGCTGTATCACTCCCATGAATCTGATCATCATGCGGACCTTTTTCAGCTCCATCCCGGACTCTCTGGAGGAGAGCGCGAAGCTGGACGGAGCCGGGGCCTTTAAAATACTCGTCACCGTCTACTATCCCCTGTCCAAAGCCAGCCTGGCTGTGATCGCCCTGTTTCTGATCGTAGCCCAGTGGAACAGCTATTTCATCGCCATGATCTACTTACAGGACAGAGATCTGTGGCCCCTGCAACTTGTGCTCAAGGATCTGATCGCCACCGCCCAGGGCGCGGCCATCCTTTCCTCCCAGTCGGGCGGCGGAAGCTCGGGACTTACGGTGATGCTCACAAAGGTAGTGAATTATGCCGTCATTGTGGTGGGCACGCTGCCCATCTTCTGCATCTATCCATTTGTACAGAAATATTTCGTGGCGGGCGTTATGATTGGCTCCATCAAGGAGTAGGAAGGAGTCCGACTACATCTATAAAGAAGCGCCGGGCGAGCACAGCTGTGATTCTGGATTCATGACTTCCTCGCCTGGCTGACGCCTTCAAACAGCGCCTGTAAAGGGTGATGTCCGCCTGCCAGACGCAGGGAACGGATTACAATCGGCCTGGCCTGCCCCGTGATACATTTCACGACCATTTTTCCGCCTTTCAGTACATTTTGTCCCGAAATCCTTTTCCTGACTAATCTTTCCGGAAAAATCTGCCGATAAAAAGGATAGAAAAATGCTTACAAACTAATTGAAACCAAGGAGGGTAAAATTATGAGCGTAAATGGAGTTACCGGAGCAGGCAGCGCCTACAACACCTATCCTGCTACCCAGACCAAAAGCACGGATGCAAAGACAGATTCGAAGGAAACCACAGCTTCCGCCAGCTCCGGGGCAGTGTACGAGCCTTCTCAGAAGGCTGCTGCCACTAAAAAGTATAAACCTGACACCCAGATGATCGCGAAAATGAAAGCGGACGCAGACGCCAGAACCTCTCAGATGAGAAGCCTGGTGGAGCGGATGCTCAGCAAGCAGGGCCAGACCTACGGAAAGGCCAACGATATCTGGAGCTTTCTGGCAGGCGGAAACTTTACCGTAGATCCCGCCACCAAAGCACAGGCACAGGCCGATATCGCAGAGGACGGCTACTGGGGCGTTTCCCAGACCTCACAGCGCATTCTTGACTTTGCCACCGCTCTGACCGGCGGCGATCCCAGCAAGATCGAGGAGATGCGCGGCGCGTTCGAGAAGGGCTATAAGCTTGCGGAGAAGAAGTGGGGCGGCAGCCTTCCGGATATTTCCCGTCAGACTTATGACGCTGTTATGAAGGGCTTCGACAAGATGGCACAGGACGCCGGGATTGATGCATAAACGTTGAACTGATAGAAGAGCAGGGCGCTCCGTGTGCGGCGGAGCGTCCCTTTTTGTGCGCGCAGGCTTATGCGGCAGAAGTAGCCGCCCACAGTCTGAAGTTGAAGTCGAAGGTCATTACTCCTTTAAGTCTTCTCTCCGTCCTACTTCTTCATCCCCTCCAGCGCCTTCCTGAGCGCCGCCAGAACCTGCGGATCCTTCTCGTTGGCCAGACAATACCGCAGCCTTGTCTCCACATAGCTTCCCGACGCCCCCCCCAGGGATGTGACGGCAGCCCTGCGGATATCCGCGTCCTCGTTTTCCACCATACTTACCAGGGTATTTTTCGCATCCTCGTTATCCGCCATCTTTCCAAGCGCCGTGATTGCCGCCAGACTCACCTGTTTATCCTTATCCCTGACAAACGCTACAATCTTTTCCGCCTTCCCTTTCTCTGCAAGTTTCCCGATCTTTTCAATTTTACCCATACTTTTTTCCTCTCTTTCCTTTGTTTTTTATTAACATAAGGGCAGTCCGCAGAGCGTACTGCCCGCTGCCGGCATGAGAATGGCCATGGCATGAGAACAGCCATGGAATCCGCCCTCTATTCTTCTGCCCTCTGCCGCATTCCCAGCCGGTGCAGAAGCGGGATCCCCACCGCCAGAGCCAGCGCCGTGGTGCATACGTCCGCCGCAGTCTGCGCATATATCAGACCGGAGAGGCCCCACAGGCGGTTGAACAGATACAGAAACGGGATATAAAATAACAGCTGGCGGCCAAGGTTAATCAGCATCGCCCGCAGCGCGTCCCCCACCGCCTGAAAGGTACACATCATGGCCATCTGAACCGCCATGAAGGGAACCACCCAGGCATAGGCCCGCAGAAACCGTATCCCCACCTCTATAATCTGCGTATCGCTGGTAAAAACCCTCATAAAGCCGGGCGCCAGCCACAGAAAGGGAACCAGAAGCACCAGACACAGGCAGGTGCCGGAGAGCAGAATAAATCTGAGGGCGGAAAGCATCCTTTTATCATTTCCCGCGCCATAATTATAGCCCGCAAAGGGCATATACCCGGAAACATATCCCACCGTGATCATAAACACCATGGAGGTGAGCTTTCCCGCGACCCCGTAGGCGGAAATCACATGATCCCCGTAGCCCGCCGCCAGATTATTCAGCATCACATTGGAAAAGCTCATGATGATCTGGGAAACGGAGCTGGGCAGTCCAATCTTGAGCACCTCCCCGATAATCCTTTTGTCCGGGCGAAAATCCCGTGGAAAAATGGAAAGGGAGGTATTTCCCTTCAAAAACACGACAATATAATACAGAACAGCAAAAAAATTGCCGATAATCGTAGCCCAGGCCGCGCCCGCCACTCCCTGCCCCAACGCCAGAATGAAAACCGGGTCGAGGATAATATTCAGTCCGGTGCCGATCACCATGCCGATGACCGCCTGCCTGACCTTTCCCTCCGAGCGCAAAAGCGCCGGGAGCACCGCCTGCAATGTGAGCAGGAAGCTGAATCCCATTACAATCCTGAGATAAGCCCTGGTGGGCGCAATGGTGGCCGGGCTTGTTCCCAGCGCCCGCAGAATCGGTTCCAGAAACACAAAGCACAATACCGTCACCGCCAGCGTGGTGAGAACAGAAATGTAAGCGGAAACCGCGCTTGTCCGGCGGGCCTGCTCCTCCCGCCCTGCGCCCAGGCATCTCGATACATAGGAAGGAGCGCCGTTCCCGAAAATATTTCCGATTGCCTGAATCACCATAAAGACAGGAAACGCCAGTGAAATCGCCCCCAGCTGCACAGGGTCGTCCAACAGTCCGATAAAGTATGTATCCGTCAGATTGTAAAGAAGGGATACGATCGTTGATAACACCGTGGGGATGGACAGCGTCAGAATCGCTTTGGGGACAGGCTTCTCCACCATCAGCTCCCTGTTCTCGTTTGTCATAAAATCATCCTCTCTCTTTGTTGCTTAATACTCATTATTGTATTATAATCATGACAAATTCACCCGACAATGGTCAGGTATTGAAATCTGTTTCTTATTCATCATTTGGAAAAAAATGTGGATTAAAAGCAACGGCGCAGATATGGCCGTTCCCGCTCACAGACAGACAAAGGAGCCATCATGAATAACACTTCCCCATGTCAGAAAAAAACGCAGGAGGACCTGCGGTACAAAAAACGGAGGCGCTGATTCAGAAAACCTTCCGTGAAATGCTCTCAGAGATGGATTACCTGCAAATCACCATACGGGAGCTGGCAGACCGCGCCCAGATCAACCGCAAAACCTTCTATCTGCATTATCCGTCCATGGATGATCTGCTCTATAAACTGCAAAAGGACATGCTCGAGCGCTTTTTTGAGCCGGTTAAAGACGCCCGGATTCCCTCTGACCTTGAAAAGATCGTGCGAAACTGCTACGAATGCTCGGAGGCCTCGGACACTCTCGATCAGAAGATCTTCAGCAGCAAAGGGCATTTCCCCATTGCCGAACCGGATATCGAAAATACGGATATCGTCTGCTTTGACGCGTCCTACGATCATCTTCCCATGAGTGAAAAGAGATTTCTTCTGGTCTATATCAACGGCTGTCTCTCCGAGATTTATAAACAGTGGGTGAGAAGCGGCCGCAGAGAACCCATGGAGGAGATGATCAGGCTTACCCTGCGGCTGATCTTAAATGGGATCGGACTTACGCCATAGCCGTCTCATCTCCTGCCCCCCGGCCTGCTGATCCGCTCCATCAGCCCTTCCCGCGTATCTGCCGGCTCCGGCTGCGTCCCCTCCGCCTCCTCTATCAGGGCGGTGAAGAACTCTTCCACCCACGCAAAAGGATTGAGCATCCCCTCCATCTCCCAGTCGGCCTGGGGCTGAATGGACATATTGGAATCGTTGACGGAGGAGGTCTGCGGGTCATACCCCTCCTTTTCCTCAAAGCTGGCCGCCACATAGCGGACAGTGCCGTGAATATCGTAACTGGCGGCAACGCCCAGAAACTCCGCCTGAATCTGCTCCGTCAGCTTCATTCCCATACAGGCTCTCACCTGGGCCTGTCTTCCATTTGAAAGATCCATCTGCCAGAGGAAGGAATACACAAAGACCTCCTCCCCCTCCCCCATCCGATAATGCTCAAAGGCAAGGTCCGAGATATTCTCACTGTGATATTTCCCCACATAATCCCGTATCCTCCGGGTACACGCCTCCCAGTCCTGCGTGGTCTGAACCGTCTCCTCCTTCTTATCCTGCGCCAGAACGGCGATCCACTTAAAGCCCTCCCCTGACAGGGCAAGGTTGGCCCATGCCTCCCCGCAGGAAATTGTCCCCACCGTCCATTCTCCGGGAATATCCATGGAATAATCCCCCATCTGCATCCCGCCATATTTCGCCTCTTTTCTGACGATACAGCCCCGCCTGCCCGTCTGCAGACACATTCCGGGATAAATAAGACCCGGGTTCTCAATCATATCCTCGTTGGCTGCCAAAAGCTCTCCGTACCACCAGCCGTCGCCCCACAGCTTTTCAGATATATCCCAGAGACTGTCCCCGGGAAGCACCTCATATTCCTTCCCGATCTCCCAGAGCTCCATCGCGCCGCCCGCAGCGCCCGCCCATGTTCCATATAAAAGAGGATATTCCTCCTGTGCATATTCCTTCCGGGAATTCTCCTGCGTCCCGGCTGCGCCGGCCGGACCGACGTCTTCACCGGAGCTCATTTCCCCCTCTGAATACTCCTGTGAAAAATCCCTCTCTGCCCCGGCTCTTTCCTCCGCCAGCGCCACACTCCCGGAAAACAATATCCCGATCACAATACTGAGCGCCGCCACGCCCGATATGCGCTTTAATACTCCCAGTCCCATATGCTCGCCCCTTCTCCCAGCCAGATATTTTCCTTTTTATCCTCACAGGGCAAAACCTCCCCCGCGGTCTGTGACCTTTCGTATCTGTCCCAGAATCTGCTCTCCCTCTTAAAGGGCGTAAGCTCCTCCGGCTTCATGACCGCGCTCAGGATCCTGGCCGTGGGCTCATAAGTGATCGCCGCATACAGAACCGGATCCAGGGAGAGACCGACCACGAACGCCCCATCCTCCGTCACATAAAAGAAAGGACGGCTCTCATATTCCTCCAGCTCCTCATCCTCCTGCAAAAACCAGGAGCAGAGCAGATCCAGAGACTCCTCATCCCAGGGCTCCCCTCCCGTCTCTGCGCTGCAGCGCTCCCCCCACAGCTCCACAAAATCCCGGTTAATCTCCAGAATATCCGAAAGTCCATAGATCTCCCCCGTCAGAAGATCCGCCGTCAGTGCCCTTTCCGTAATGTTGGTGTACCAGAGGGGATTTCCCGCCGAATAAAGCTCGTAAAAGTCCACGCTCACAAGATACTGGCTGTGATAAGTCACGTCAGCGGTGACATCGCTGCAGAAAATGGAAAAGTGCTCCTCCTGGAACGAGCGGACCTCCTGGCCGGGATGAAGATGCCAGTAATTCACCCGGTCCATAGCCGTCTCATACATCCGCTCATTGATTTTCTGCTGAGTCTCCTGCCCGATTCCCTCAAGGACAGGATACTCCACCGTGAGCACCTCCCCGTAGTCGTATTCCTCCGAATACTCCACAAAATACTGCTCCTTCTGTACGGTGTAGTCCCAATACCCCTTCGGGGAAATCCTCCGGAAAATCATAATGCCGATACTGACTACACAGACCGCCGCCAGCATTGCGGAACCGACCGCCAGAATCCTCCTGTTCCTGCTTCGCTTTTCCCTCTTTCCCTGTACGTCTGCTCTTTCGTCCACCGATCTGCCCCCTCTTTCGCCTTTTTTCTTATTCTACACGAAAGGCACATCCGACTTGTATCATTTTTGCATCAGAGTTGCATCATCTTACAGAAACAGGCTTGTAACCCACAGGCCGGACAACAGACGAACATGGTTTATTTTATTCGCTGTTTACGGTTTCTCAATAAGTTGAATCAAACGCTGCCACGCTCCGCGAGTCAGCTTATTATAACAACGGACAGCACGCTTCGCGAACTGTCCTTATGTTAATAATAATTTGCCCCTGTTTCGGCTCGTAAGGGCCAAAACAGGGGCAAACATATAAAGGTGAAGCGCCGGACTGGCGTAATGCCTTATTCGGCCACATCCTCCGTGGCGCCCTCGGCGCTGTCCTCAGCGGCGCCGTCAGCGATATCTGCGTACATGAAGTACCAGTATCCGTAAGGTGAATGCCAGGAACCGGTGATCTTATCGCTCTGTAACCAGAAGTCATTGTAGTAGGCAACCGGAATACATGCGGTCTCCTCCATCAGGATATCCTCCGCCTTATGAAGAGCCTCGGAGCGCTCTGCAGCGTCCAGGGTCGTTCTGGAAAGCTCCATGGCCGCGTCATAATCCGCGTTGCTGAACTTACCGTCGTTGTTTCCGTTGGTGGAGTAGAGCAGATCAAGCATGTTGGAAGGATCGCTGTAGTCGCCTACCCAGCCGTTACGGGAAGCGTCATAGTCGCCGTTACGACGCATGGGAGTAAAGCTCGCCCACTCTACGATATCCACGTTGAGGTCAACTCCCAGCTCTCCCCAGGCCTGCTGTAAATACTCGGCTACCACCTTGTGGTATCCGGCGTCGTTGGTGGAGTATGTGATGGAAGGAAGTCCTTCGCCGTCGGGATAACCGGCGTCTGCAAGGATCTGCTTCGCCTCCGCAAGGTTCGCCTCATAGTTGGCCGTGTCAATGTAGGGAGCTCCACCGTTTGCATTGTCCATGAACTGTGTTCCGTCGGTGTCAATCCAGCCGGGACCCATGAAGTTGCTGGCTGCGGAATATGTACCCTGCATCAGAGTTCCTGCAACATACTCGCGGTCGATGGCAAGGCTTAATGCCTTACGGACAGCGGGATCATTAAAGGGCTCTTTATTGCAGTTTACGCTCAGATAATAGGTTCCGATGATGGGATCCACATAGAAATCGGGATTCCCGCTCAGCGTAGGGATCTCCTCTGTGGGAACATCCTTGATAAATAACACCTCTCCGGTCTGGTATGCACTGTAGGCAGCGTTGGAATCCTCAATCAGGTTAAACTTGATTCCGTCTAACTTGATGGCGTCCGCATTCCAGTAGTTGGGGTTCTTGCTCATCATGATATAGGAGCTGGGTACCCACTCGGAAACATAGAAAGGTCCGTTGGAGATATAGGTCTCGGCGGATGTCGCCCAGGCGTCGCCGTTGGCGTCGATGGTCGCCTGCTGAACCGGGCTTAAGGTTGCGAATGCAGCCAAGCTTCCGAAGAAGGAGCAGGGCGCGTTCAGGGTAACAACCAGTGTCTTATCGTCCTGTGCTACTACCTGAAGGGCGTCCAGATCGCCTGTGATCGCGTCCTCGTAGCCTGCCACCATGCCGAGAACCGTCTCAGCGTAAGGAGCGGCTACCATGGGATCGCACACTCTCTTCCAGCTGTAAACGAAATCATTGGCTGTGAGGTCTGTTCCGTCGGACCACTTAAGGCCGTCTCTTAAATGGAAGGTCCATGTGAGGCCATCCTCAGAGGTCTCCCAGGTTTCGGCCTGTCCGGGGATCAGTTTGCCGTCCTGGTCTACCGCCAGCAGACACTCGAAGGAGTGCAGCAGCATGTTTCCGCCGTCTACCGCGCTGTTCAGCGCAGGGTCAATGGTCTCAGGGTTAGGGCCCACCTGCACGGATAAAATCTTCTCCCCCGTGGAAGCGGTGGTATCGCCTTCCGTCTGCGCCGCGTCGTCTGTGGCGCCGGCATCCTCTGAATCCGCCCCGTCGTCTGTGGCGGCAGCGTCATCTGTGGTCGCGGCGTCACCGGCATTGTCCGTGGCAGTTCCACTGTCGCTGCCGCCGCAGGCAGCCAGTCCGAAGACCATGGTCGCTGCCAGTAAGAGCGCTAATACTCTCTTTTTCATAATCTTTCCTCCTGTTCTGATGAAATATAATTTATTATAAACACACAGGCAAGTGACAGGATTCTCCCGTCATAATAACGCCTGTCTGTGTTTACCGTTGTCAGTTCACCCTGTCGATATGGTGGCAGGCCGCAAAATGTCCCTTTTCCACCTCATTCCACTCCGGAGCCTCTGCGGCGCAGCGCTCGTCGGCGTAGGGGCATCTGGTTCTGAACCGGCACCCCGAGGGCGGGTTTAAGGGACTTGGCACATCCCCCTGGGGCACGATTCGCTTACTCTCCCTGGCCTTTTTGGGGTCCGCAATGGGAATGGCGCTGATCAGGCTCCGGGTGTAGGGGTGAAGAGGCCTTGTGATCAGCTCATAGCTCTCCGCCAGCTCCACCATCCTTCCCAGATACATCACGCCGATCCGGTTGGATATATGCTTAACCGCCGACAGGTCATGGGCGATAAAAAGATAGGTCAGCCCCATTTCCGCCTGCAAATCCTCAAACATGTTGATCACCTGGGCCTGGATGGAAACGTCCAGGGCGGAGATGGGCTCGTCGCAGACGATAAACTCCGGTCTCACCGCCAGGGCCCGGGCGATGCCCACCCGCTGCCTCTGCCCGCCGGAAAATTCATGGGGATAGCGGTTCGCATGCTCGGAATTGAGCCCCACTCTGCGCAGCATCTCCTGGATGATCTCGTAGCGCTCCTGCTTACTGGCCGCCATCTTATGGACGTCGATGGCCTCCCCCACAATGTCTCCCACCGTCATACGGGGATCCAGACTGGCATACGGATCCTGGAACACGATCTGCATTTTTTTGCGGTAAGGGAGCATATCCGCATAAGTCTTTTTTTCCACATCAAAAATCACGTCGCCGTCGTAGACGAATCGTCCCCCGGTGGGCTCATAGAGCCGCAGCAACGTGCGCCCCGTGGTGGTCTTCCCACAGCCGGACTCCCCCACAAGCCCCAGGGTCTCTCCCCTGGAAATGGTGAAGGAAACGTCGTCCACCGCCCGGATATATCTCTTTTTCCTGCCATAGCCGCCGGCAGAAAAGTATTGCTTTAAATGTTCGATCTGAACCAGATTTTCACTCATCCGCGGCTCCTTTCTCCGGCCTTATCCCTCTCCATCTCTTCCTTCTGGTTCAGCCAGCACTGGGTATGGTGAATCTCTCCAAACTCCGTCACCGGGGGCATTTCCCGCAGACAGATCTTCATACACGCCTCGCATCTGGGCGCAAAGGGACAGCCCGCCGGCGGGTTTAAGAGATCCACAGGCGTCCCCTCGATGGGAATCAGCCTCTCATGCTCTCTGGTATCAATCCTTGGAATGGAGCGGAGAAGGCCTCTGGTATACTGATGCTTCGGATTATAAAAAATGTCGTCCGCCGTGCCGTACTCCACGATCTTTCCCGCGTACATCACCGCGATGCGCTCGCACATGCTGGCCACCACCCCCAGATCGTGGGTGATCATGATGATCGCCATCCCCAGCCTGTCCTTAAGCTCCATCATCAGCTCGAGGATCTGGGCCTGGATGGTCACGTCCAGGGCCGTGGTGGGCTCGTCCGCGATCAGAAGCCTGGGCTCACAGGCCAGCGCCATGGCGATCATCACCCTCTGGCGCATTCCGCCTGAGAGCTCATGAGGATACTGCCGAAGACGCCTGACAGGCTCGTTGATCCCCACCAGCTCCAGCAGCTCCTTTGCCCTCTCCTTAGCCTGAGAACGGTTTTTGTCCGTGTGGAGGCGGATCGCCTCCGAGAGCTGGTTCCCTATGGTATAAACGGGATTTAAGCTGGTCATGGGATCCTGGAAGATAATGGAGATCTCGTTCCCCCTGATGGCCCTCATTTCCCGCTCCGTCATTTTTTCGATCTGATGCCCGTTGAATTCCAGGGCGCCGCCGATGAGCTTTCCGGGATGGGCGGTGAGCCCCATCAGGCTGTAAGCCGTCACAGACTTGCCCGAGCCGCTCTCTCCCACGATTCCCAGCACCTCTCCCTCCTTTAAACGGATGGAAACGTCGTTTAACGCCTTCACCTCCCCTGCCGGGGTAAAGAAGGACAACCGTTCGTTTTTTATATCAACAAGATATTCCGACATACAATACCTGTGCCTTTCCGTAACCGGCAGGCCCTGTGCCGCCGCCAGGCAGCCGGTTGAAAAATCTGCGTTTTGTCAGTCTCTTTCCTAATTCTTCAGCTTCGGATCAAACGCATCCCGCAGCCCGTCCCCCAGCAGGTTAAAGCTCAGAATAATCAGGCTGATCAGAAGGGCCGGGATAAACAAAAGATATGGATAGGTATTCATACCGTTGATCGCGTCGCTGGCAAGGCTCCCCAGGGAGGGAAGCGGAACCGCCACACCCATTCCCAGGAAGCTTAAAAAGCTCTCCGTGAAGATGGAGGAAGGAATCTGCAGCGTGGTCGTAACGATCAGCGTACCGATGCAGTTGGTGAGCAGATGCTTTCTGATGATCTTGCCGTTGCCCACCCCAAGAGCCCTGGCCGCCGTCACATATTCGCTCTCCTTGAGCATCAGGATCTGACTTCTGACCATTCTGGCCATGCCCACCCAGTACAGAAGGGCAAACACTACGAAAATACTGATCAGGTTTTCTCCCACGACGCCCACCCAGCCAAAGCCGGGCACATCCTTAAGACTCCCCAGAGGTGCTTTCAGGGCAAAGGATAAAAGCACGATGAGAAGGATATCGGGAATGGTGTAGATGATATCCACGATACGCATCATGATCAGATCCACCCATCCGCCGAAAAACGCCGCGATGGACCCGTACGCGGAGCCGATCACCAGAATGATCCCGGTGGCGATCAGGCCTACCAGAAGGGAAATACGGCTCCCCATCATCACGCGGATGGCATAGTCGCGCCCCATCTTGTCCGTGCCGAAGATATGAGGAAAGACCTTTTCCCCGGCATCGATCCTTTCCTGCTCCTGCTGCGAATATTCCATGGGCGCCAGGTTGTTGGAGCCCTTGATCTGCTGTTTGTAGCTGTATGGATAAAAGGCGGGAACAATAAAGGAAAATATCATTACCAGTATGATCACCGCGATGCTCGCCATGGCCACCTTGTTTTTCACAAGACGGCGCATACCGTCCTTCCAGAAGCTCACGCTCTCCCGCATGACCACCTGGCTCTGCTTCTCCTCCTCGGTGGCGGGCAGGAAATCCTCCGGATTTAGTTTTAACTGGAAACTGAACGTATCAGGCTTCATATGTATAACTACGCTCCTTACTTTAACTGGATTCTGGGGTCTACAATCTTATAAACAATATCCACTGCCACATTCATCAGCACAATCAGAGTGGCAAGGAAAATGGTGGTCCCCATGATCAGGGTATAATCCCGTCCGCTGATGGCGGTGATAAATTCGCCTCCCAGCCCCGGTATGGTAAAAATCTTCTCCACCACAAAGCTGCCCGTCACAGTATAAGCCAGCATGGGCCCCACGTAGGTGATGACCGGAAGAACTGCGTTGCGCAGAGCGTGTTTGAACAGACTCATAAAACCCGAAACACCCTTGGCTTTGGCCGTGCGCATATAATCCTGCCCCAGAACGTCCAGCATGGAGGAGCGCATCAGCCTCATGATATAGGCGGTGGGATAAAAGGACAGCGCCATCACCGGCATCACATAGTGCTTCGGAGAATTCAGCCCCATGGTGGGAAGGAGCTTCAAATTCACTCCCAGAAAATACAGAAGCACCGTACAGATCACGAAGCCGGGAACCGCGATCCCGCAGGTCGCCACCACACTGATCAGGCTGTCCAGGAACTTACCCCTTTTGAGGGCCGCGATACATCCCAGAGGGATCCCGATCAGAAGCGCGGTCAGCACAGAAACGCCGCCCACTCTGGCGGAAACCGGAAATTTCATCAGGATTATGGAAGTAACGGTACGCCCTCTCTGCTTTAAGCTGTCCCCGAAATCACCGTGCAGGGCGTCCGTGAGATATGTAAAATACTGCTGGAGCAGAGGCTTGTCCAGCCCGTACTTGGCCTCCAGCGCCGCCGTGGCCTGGGGACTGATGGCCTTCTCGGAGAGGAACGGCCCGCCCGGCACCATGTTCATCAGAAAAAATGTGATGGTAGCGACCGCCCATATCGTGACCACTGCCAGGCCGATCCGCTTCGCAATATACTTCAACATACCAGCTACTCCTTGATTTTGTCTCCAGATATACTTGTATACAATAAATAATGTAAAAAAACGATAGAGTTTTCAGCAAACGCTATCGTTCACTTTATAGCTTTAACATTTTACCCGTGTAAATCGGATCTGTCAATTCATTTTAAAGATAATGTTTGTTTTTGTTCGTTTTTTATGTCGTTTCTTGCAAAAAATGCTCCCATGACATCCTTATAATAAAAAGGAAAGGCCGCGGATCTTTTCACTCCACAGCCCTTCCTGCGCGCCTTCTACATATTTTTTACGATCAGAATCCGGTCGCCCGCCTTCACCTCGTCGGAAGAAAGCTCGTTGGTCTGGCGGATCACCGAAACCGGCACATAGTAGCGCTTGCCGATATCCCAGAGGCTGTCGCCCTCCCTGACCATGTACACGGCGATTCCCGGCAGGGACTCCATCTTTTCCATATCCGGCTCCGTCACAATAACCTGCTCCACGATCCGCTCCTGCCATTTCTGATAGACATTGGACCGGAAATAGAGCACACATTTCACGTCCACCTCTCCGGTGTCAATGATGGCCACCGTCACCTGATCCACAAAGGCCTGCACGGGATAGATACAGCTCTCGTTGATCCCCTCAGCCTCCAGCACATACTGGAAGGGAATCACGCCCCTGATCACGCCGTACCTGTCGTTCTCGCTGCTGCTCTCATAAAAAATCTGCATGTTCACCACACCGGTGAGCTCGATCCCCCCCGCCGTGATATTCTCTCCCGTGAGCTGGAGCGCACTGGCCGTATGCAGGATCTTGTGCAGCATCGCCTTCTCGTCCTCACACTTAAAATGGCCTGACAGCTTGGTTTTTCCGCTGCTCCTTGCAAGAAGCCTTCTGAAATCCGCATTTTTCTCTACGGCTGTAACCTCCTTTACAACCCCGTACACATCCGAGAGGATATCGATCCGCTCCTCCTCGTAGATGCAGATATCCAGATCCAGACACTGCTCAAAGGTGATCACCCGCTCCTCGCCGTCAAAGTCAGGCCGCACCTCCACCTCCCGCTCCTCGCTGCAGAAACGGATCTCAGGAATCATCCCCTCCTGCGCACCGGGACAGTCCAGACTCCCGGCAAAGGGCAGCGTGGTCTCATAATGGCAGATCTCCTCTTCCTCCCCTTCCCCTCTGTAGAGGAAAAAGGCCCGCAGCTCTCCCTGTACGCCGATCTTATCCTCCAGCACCTTAAATTCCACCGCCTCGGGCTGGATCTCCGACCAGATCATGTTCAGAATATTGGGAAAGCTCCCCGGAATCTCCACTTCCTCCTTTACCCGGAAAATATCCTTTTTCCGGATAGCCATGGAGGCGATATCCAGCGTCCTTTTGCGGAACTCCACCGGCTCCTCGCTGTATAAATCCACGGCCGTCTCCTCGTCGCAGATCTCCTCACAGGTGAGAGAGAGCGTCAGAACCGACTGTACGCTCAGCTTTCTGGAATTGATCAGGCCGATGGTCAGATCCTCCAGCTCCCAGTTAACGTTCACACTGTCTCCGCCCCGGATCCCCTCCATAAAGATCATTTCCTCAAAGGGAATGTCCCCCTCCATAAAGGCCACGTCGCCTCTTCCTGCGTCCGCCGTGACCCTTTCCGTGAGATAGAGCACATGAAAGGCCAGCCGCCCCTTTACGCTGACATGATCGTCCGTCACCTTTACCTCTTCTACCACTACATTTCCTCTATCCATAATCAGCCTCGCGGCGTCCGGCCTGGAATCGGATATGATCACGTCGTCCTCAAGGGTCATCTGTGTCTGCGCTTTGCACCTGATACTGTCCATATGTATGTTTCGTTTGATCAGCTCCACCAAAAATACCTCCCTGGGGTCTATATTTTACGTCTGCTTACCGTAAATATATGTGGGGGGGAGGGAATTTATGCCCGGAGGAGGAGATCATACAATTAAATAAGCTCAGTAACCGATAACGTTTCATCACCGGGCGCGAAGAGAAGTCGCCTGGTCGTTCCACTTGCCGGGCAGGAGGCTGTGCCACATCCGCCCCATACGACCGTTGCCGTCCGGGAATGGTATGATGGGAATAAAAAGCTATTCACAAATTTCCCAATAGCCGTATCGTTTACCACCTTTACGCTCTATTATCCCCTTGCCCTTCAATATATTCGGCACAATAAAATACTCTTGCAATATCCGGATTGTATAGTTTTGAAACATGCGTCATACGTACTCAAAAGGGTAATCTCCGGGCTGGACACAGAGTTTCGCCTGTCCCAGAAACAAGTTCTTATGAAATACCATCTGTATGATCACGTTCTGCCAAGTCATCCACTTTCTGAATATCTCCCCCCTCCAGAATATCCCTGAGTGGAATTCCATACTGTCCATAATACTTCCCCAGATTCTTTTTACTGACAATTTTTACCCCCTTTTCTCCCGCCATCTTCTCCAAATTTTCTTTAAAAGCCTGCAGCTTCTCCTGCATTTCCTGATATGCTTCTGGGTCAGTCTCTCTGACAAACTTCCCATATTCCTCATCCGTCATCCCGGACAAATCTATGCCCTTAATCTGATACACCGTATCCATAACCAGATAAAAAATATTTTCTTGCTTCATCCCCAGAATCGTTTTTCTCATAAGCCGTTTCTGGCATTTTGCCATATCTACATTGTACATGTCGTCACGCATCATACTCTTTCGCGGACGTCTCAGCTCCAGCTTATATACCGAATCCACAATCAGCTCATCCAGCTCTGACATAAATCTATTGATCTCACCATCACAGCTGATCCCCAGCAGACGAAGCACCTGATTGTAGACATGTCCAAACTCTTCGTTCGTCAGTTCCTTGCCCTTAGGAAGGGGAATTCTCTTCACCATAAGTGGAATCGAGATAAACACACTGAAATACATCTGCATAAACACCAGATGCGTCCTCACCTTCGTATCCAGCCACAGCTTATGGGTCAAAATCTTCTCTTCAAACGCATGAAAAAACGGTTCAAACTGATCTATGGAAAGAAAAATACGCGCATACTGAATATGACCCTCATGCGGATCCGGTAGTCCATAGGTTCTTAACACATCTGAAAAAAGCGCATCATATTTGCTGCTGTTTTCAATATTGATTTCTTCCTTAAATAGCTCATGTTCTAAGAAATGCAACACGTCCTGCTCACTGTTAATCCGTTTCTCCACGATCACCCCGGCAATCCGGGTACGCTCCTCCTTCTTCTTGAGAAAGGTTGAAGTAAAAAAAGCAACGATCAGCCCACAGATTAATGTGTTTATCACTGTGAAAATATTGTTCCACATGAATTCCGGAACAGCAGAAAAAGCTTCTGTCATCATGAATCTCCCTACCCATAATAAGCTTCCAGCCATGGATTTGCCAAATTCAATCCCAAAATAATCCAAATATATTTTGTATTTATTCGGTGCCATCAGGCAGATATCTGTCATTAAATAAAAGGTGATCTACCATATAACTATCTTCTATTTCCATATGCATTTTTCGACATTATTACTCGAATACTATATCTTCTTCTGCCTTCGCATATACATCCAACTGGTTCTCAATATCCAACTGATTAACCAGCCAGCCACGCGCCATACACATTTTGATAAAATCGTCAATGCGATTTACACCATTCATTTCCTTCAATGTTACAACTACTCCAAATTGAAGTGGTTCTTTTCTTCTCTGCAAACGTTCTTTCGTATTTATCTTAAGCCCCCAAAGACCAGAATCATATGCTTTCCTTGGAATTCTTCTTTCTTTAATCTCTTCACTAATATGCTTGATATTATCCCATTTCCGATACATTTTTCTTGCATCTTCTTCATAAAGGGTAATCAACTTATCTTCCGATTGCTGGTTATTATCTATTGATTTTATTCTGGCTTGTCTATTTTCGACAACAACTCTGCCAAAATGTATATCCATTTCGGTACTTGTATAATCAACCCCCTGATTACGATCACACTGCGGGAAATATACTAACGTTGCTCTTGCATAAAATGGATGTGCATTATCTACAATCGGTACTGGCAGGTTATATGTATATGTCTCATATTCCTCTGATGCACCAGTCAAAATAAAACGTATCTCATCATTTGATGATTTCATAATATTATTAATATGCTTTGGAACAACACCATAACCGATACTATGTGAAACATCATCTTTCCTATTCCATCCCGCGGCAGCATCAATCAATAACGCTTTCGCAACTTCTCTGCTCAGTCCCATAATGTGAATTAAATATGCCAGTTTTCTTGAAATCCACGGCGCTGCAAATGATGTTCCGCTTACATATGCTGCCCCCATATCATCACGACATACAACCATTTTATCCTTATAGTTGGAACCGTCTCCGCCATAATAACTGATATCAGGCTTATGAAAAAAAGATAATACAGGACCAACTCTAGTATAAGATGCTGATTTTCCTCTAAAGTCTACAGCATTAACTACTAGAGAATTCAGTGAATCTGCTGGCGATCCAATTTTCATATCCTTTTTTGTTTCACCATCCGGAATATTTGTTCCTGCAACAACAAAAATAACATCATACTCACTTTGTATACGGTCAAGTTCTGCTGCCTCTGGAGAAATAAAATTAGGCTTGATTTCGAGTTTGGAACCCAATGATAAATTCCATACTTTAATATCCCTGTTTAAGGCAACAATGTTTCGTATCATTTTTAACACGGTAAATGAACTGAAACCTCTATGTGTTGCAACACCAAAATGACGTACTCGGAATCTGCCACACCCATCATCAAGTGCCGGATTACCCTGCGGACCATCTACAATGATATAACTTACTTCTGTCCCATGCTCATAATCTTTTGCAGTCAATGGAATATTCGGATCAAGTAAATTTCTATATTCCACCCACTCATGAAAATACACCTTTTCATTAAATTGTGTATCAATAACTCCTATTACAGGTTCGTTGGTCGGATGGGGTATCAGGCCTTCTTCATTACTGATCTCCGCCTTATCCTCCAACACCTCGTCTCTTGTAAGCTGAGAAAAATCAGTGACACTCATCGCAATCAGATACGAAGCACGATTATATAGCAGTTTCGCTTCATCTGGATTAAGTCTTAATGTAGTGCCATCAATAATACGTTCATCAACGATATGAATTCCAAACTTTGACAACAATTTCTTCGTTTCAATCCCGGTCTGATAAATTGTTATAATAGATTCCCCTGTTATCTCTTCTGTAGCTCGATCAATATCAAAGCTTTCAACGTAAAATCCATCCACCACAGCGTTTAAAAAATTGGATTTATAAAATTCACTAAATCTATCCGCCGGTGTCCCTGCGATCTTTTCCGTTTCCTCGCCAGTAATAATACCATTAAAATATTTTTCAATAACAGATATTGTTTCACTCAAAACTTCGATTGCTTTTTCAATCGCTTTAAGCGAAACATAATGGGTAAATACATGTTTTTGTATCTCTTTACCATCCTCGTCTGGTTCCCAGATAAACTTAACTCCTCTAATAGATTCCGCAGGAGATTTACTATTCTCAGACAACAAAATCTTCAATCTATTACTCTTTGCAACAATATGTGTATAGTGTACGCTAACCAGAGCTCCACTAATATCTGTATTTGTTTTCCAGTATTGAAAAATTCTTTTCAATTGCTCAGATAATTCAATAAGATGGAACGAAGACACACTTTTTCCCTTCGGAAGTTTCGGAGATCCCGGTTTGGAGCTGTTAGGTCTTTGTTCAAATCTTCCTTTTAATTGTAAAATGTTATTCATTCATTACACCTTCTTTCAAATCTCTTGCAACACTGCTTTTTGATCTCCCAACCAGAATTTCTATTTCTCTAACTGTAAATTTCTGGCTCTGAAGTTTTTTTAAATCTTCCGGTTTTTCATTGCAGACTGCATAGTAAAGTCTTCTAAAATAGTCCATGCCATCACGTGGATTGCTAAATGCAACAGACGTTTTAATCATATTTTTCAATTCCCCAGGATACGGTATCTGTGGCATTAGTTTCATTATTTTACGGAACAAGCGGATATCTCTATTTGCCAGCTTTAATTTATCAAGATATTGATCTAACATTTTCTCTGAAATCGAAAGAAGCTCTTCCCTGGTATATCTATCAAAATCAATGACTGAATCAAATCTTCTGATTAGTGCTTTATCAAAATATTTATACAGATTAGTTGTGGCAACTAAAACCACATTTTCATTCATCCGGTCAAATCCCTTCAACATAGCAGAAGTTGCCCGTCCCATTTCCCGCAGATCATTCTGATTCGTTCGATCTAAAGCCAAGGCATCGATTTCATCAAACATAACTATTACCTTATTCGGTTGAACGAAACTATTTATTTCCTTGAACAACATAGATAAATTCTTTTGTGTCTGTCCCAGCTTACTATCAATCACTGCTGAAAAGTCCACCATAAAAACTTCTCTATTCAATATTCGTGCAAGTTGCTTAACTGCCTCCGTCTTCCCTGTTCCTGGTGCCCCCTGAAACAAAAACTTATTAATTCCAATATGATGTTCAATTGCATTTACTACGCCCAATAAATCACTGGTAATTACATCCGGAAGTAACAGCATATCTTCCTTCCCACCAATTTTTTCAAAAAAGGGAGAAGCATTCTCCGATATCTGCGGTACAAACGTATTCACATTGGACAATAAGGACATAATATACTCTGAAAGCTGATAATCTCCAGAAGCATCAAATCCTTTAGCGATTTCATAAGCTTCATTCCGAAAGCCCGCATCATTCTTTTCCGTATAATATTTTATTAAGCTTATCACATTTTTTTTCTTCATGATACGTACTCTCCTTCTCATTTTTCTCTATACTCTAATCATAACTCCTTGGGACATTTTTGTCAATACTGGGACAAAAACAGCAAACCAAAAGGGCATTTACGCACAATCTCGTAAATGCCCTTTTGGTTTTTCTCTGGCAAATTTTATGTACAGAGCAGTTTGCCGCTGTTACGCCGCTTTCTGCAAATGTCTCCATGTTACATTCCCATCTGCAAAGGGATGGATGAATTCAAACTCGTAATGGAAAACAGCGCTTTAATCAGCGGATGAAGTTCTGACTGCTGATACCATGCGAACAGGTTATAAATATGTTCCGGTACGAACTCATCCGGAGGCGCCATGTGGATCAGCGCCTTGCCGTCAGAGCCACCCACGCCGCCGGAGCGGAATCTTCCGTTCTCTGGCACATGGCCGTTCATCATCAGCCTGTGAGCTTTAAGGAGATCGTCATAATATCCAATGGAACCGTCAGCCTGAAGCTTACTCTCTCACGCCGCCGATCAGCTCATGGATATCGTCGATCTCGTATTTCTCCATATAGGCCTCGATCCCCTCTATGATTTCTGTTGTGGCGTAAGGGTTAACGAAATTCATGGCCCCCACGGCTACGGCGCTGGCTCCGGCGAGAAGGAATTCGATGGCATCCTCTGCGGTGGCGATTCCGCCCATACCGATCACTGGAATCTTTACAGCGTGGCTGGCCTGGTATACCATCCGCACGGCCACCGGTTTGATGGCGGGGCCGGAAAGGCCTCCTGTCTTATTGGCCAGCACGAATGCGCGCCTGTGGACGTCGATTTTCATCCCGGTAAGGGTGTTGATCAGGGAGATGGCGTCCGCCCCCGCCGCCTCCGCCGCCCTGGCCAGCTCGGCGATATCGGTCACGTTGGGACTGAGCTTCATGATCACCGGCTGCCTGGCTTTTGTCTTGATCCGGGAGGTGATATCATAGAGGCTCTCTGCCTTCTGCCCAAAGGCGATGGCTCCCTCCTTCACATTGGGGCAGGAGACGTTGATCTCCAGCATATCCACCGGCGCGTCCCCAAGGCGCTCCGTCACCTCCAGATAATCCTCCACGCTCTTTCCACAGACATTGACGATGATTCTGGTGTCAAATTGCTTAAGAAAGGGAATATCCCGTTCCAGGAACACGTCGATTCCGGGATTCTGCAGGCCGATGGCGTTGAGCATACCGCCGTAGACCTCCGCCACCCGGGGAGTGGGATTGCCGGGCCAGGGGACATTGGCCACCCCCTTGGTGACCACCGCGCCAAGTCTGTTCAAATCCACAAAATCGCTGTATTCCATGCCGGAGCCGAAGGTTCCCGAGGCCGTCATAACGGGATTTTTAAAGTCCACTCCGGCGATCGTTACCCCTGTATTTCTCTTTTCCATCAGATCTCCACCTCCCCTGCCTCGAAAACCGGTCCTTCCGTACAGATTCTGGCATTGTTTACGTGGGAGTGGGCGTCCCTGCGGGTGGTTTTGCACACACATCCCAGACAGGCTCCCACCCCGCAGGCCATCCGCTCCTCCAGAGAAAGAAAGGCGGGAATCCCTCTCTCCGCGGCAAAGGCCTTGATCGCCCGCAGCATGGGCATGGGGCCGCAGGCCATGATCACATCGGCCTCCACCTGTTCCCTTTCCATGGCGGTGAGCACGTTTCCGGGCACGCCCACGCTTCCGTCCTCGGTGGCCGCCAGCACTCTGGCATATTTCTCCAGATCCTCCTTTAAGAAAAGGCGGCTGTCACGGTAGCCCAGGATGGCCGTCACAGAGGCCTGCCCAGTTTTCGACTGCCCCGTCTGCGCGAACTGTCCTCTGCCTGCTGCCGGCTCTGCCATCTCTGCGCCTGCGTCCTGCTGCCATAGCTCTCTGGCCAGCTCCAGCATGGGCGGGATGCCGATCCCGCCGCCCATCAGAACCACCCGTTTCCCTTTTCCCTGCTCCACGGGAAATCCGTTTCCCAGAACGCCCAGAAGCATAACCTCCTGCCCCGGCTGCCAGGCGGCAAACTCCGCCGTTCCCGCGCCCGCCACCCGGTACACGATCCGAAGCGCGCCCCTCTCTCTGTCCACCTCACAGATACTGATGGGGCGGGGCAGAAGATGGCTCTTATCCTTCGGATAAACCCCGATAAACTGACCCGCCCTGGCCTCCTGCGCCAGATCTGTGGCCAGCCACATATCATAGATTTCCGGCGCCAGCATTTTCTGTGCGAGAACGCTGGCTCTGACCTTTCTTTTGCTCATCTGATATCTTTTCCTTTCTGATACACGATTCTCCCACCGCAGAGGGTGTAATAAATCACCCCCGGAAGCTCCTCCCCGATAAACGGAGAGTTGGCGGACTTCGACGCAAACTCTGATACCGTCCAGCTCTCCCCGGGCGCGAACAGTACCAGATCCGCCGCTCCGCCCTCCTTCACCCTTCCGCCGTCTAACCCGTAGAGCACGCAGGGGGCTGTACTCATCCTGTGGATCAACTCAGGCCAGGTGAGAACCCCTTTTTCCACCAGCTCCCGGATTCCCAGGGACAGGGCTGTCTCCAGACCGATGATCCCGCTGGGGGCCTGAGTGATGGGCCTGTCCTTCTCCTCCCGGCTGTGGGGCGCGTGGTCTGTGGCGATCAAATCAATGGTGCCGTCCTTAAGCCCCTCCAGAATTGCCAGCCGGTCCTCCTCCTGCCGCAGGGGGGGATTCATCTTGGCCAGGGTTCCCTTCCGGATGGCAGCCTCCTCGGTGAGGGTAAAGTGGTGCGGGGTGGCCTCCCCGTGGACATGGGCCCCCTTCGCTTTGGCCTGCCGGATCAGCTCCACCGCCTCCCTGGTGCTCACATGCTGGATCACCACCTCCGCCCCGGTCTGCCGGGCGAGCTCCAGGTCTCTCCTTACCAGATCGATCTCCGCCTCCCTGGGGGAACCGCCGATCTGATAAAATGCCGACGCCTTTCCCCTGTTGATGCCGTTATTTTCTATCATGGCAGGATTTTCCTCGTGGAAGCTGACAGGTTTTCCAAGGCTTTTCGCCCGGAGCAAGGCTTTTCTTACCAACGCTTCATCCAGCAGAGGGATCCCGTCGTCGGTAAAGCCCGCCGCCCCGTGCCGTGACAGAAGAGCCATGTCTGTCAGCTCTTTTCCAGCCATGCCCAGGGTCACGTTGGCGCAGCTGTGGATATGGATGCCTGTCTGTCTGCCCTTTTCCAGCACGCAGGAGAGGGTTTCCGGGTTGTCCACCGGCGGTCTGGTGTTGGCCATCAGCACGATCTGGGTAAATCCCCCTCTGACAGCGGCGGCGGCCCCGGTGTGGATATCCTCCTTCCAGGTAAAGCCCGGATCCCGGAAATGAGCGTGGGTGTCCGCCAGCCCAGGCGCGATCATAAGACCATCTGCGTCGATGGTCTGCACATCCGCAGGCGATGCCGTCGCCCTTTTTTCTTCTTCCCTGATAATCCGGACAATATGTCCGTCCTCTATCTGTAAATCGGCCCGGTAGAGCGCATTTTCCTCAGGATCTATGAGGGTTCCGTTTTTGATATGGAGCATGGCTCCTTTTGTAAATTGATCCATTGTCTTCTCCACACAACTATTTTTTTACAATTTTTTCTATATAGTGCCTGTCTTTAATCCAGGCAATCGCGCCCTTTACAGCTCCGCGACCTTTTGCGCATCCTGCCGAAGGGCCGCCTCCAGGCATATCAATGACCGCTCCCTTAAGCCCATCCACATCCAGGTCGATGCAGAGCCTGAGAGGCTCATAAGTCTCCGTCTGGGTCCGGTAGTTGAGGTGAGTGGCAAAAGAATCGTCTCCGGAAATTTTCAGTTCCCGTATTCAGATAAATGCCGTTCCTGCCGCCACCTCTTTCCCACATCGGAGCCTTAAGGAGAATCCTCCTCCCGCTCCAGCATCAGATTCAGAATCGTCACATCCGTCTCCTTCATGCCGACTCTTCCCACATACCCCATGCTCCGGATGGTGTCCTCCACATCCTCACGCACAAGGCCTTCCCCGGGGCGGAAGCAGTGATCCGCGTTTTCCAGGAGAAAGGCCATGATGGCCGCGTCCACGGAGGAGGCGATCTTGGCGGCGCAGGAGGATTTGGCCCCGTCGCAGACCACGCCGCCCATGTTGGCGATGGTGTTGGTGATGGTGCGGGAGACGGCCTCATAATCGCCCCCGTAAAGCCAGGTGATGGCGGCTCCCGCCCCGCAGGCCGCGCTCACCGCGCCGCAGTAGGCGGAAAGGCTTCCGATATATTTCTTCTGATGGATGGCCACCAGATTGCTGACTGTCAGCGCGCGGTACATTTTTTCTTTTGAGGCTTTCCACTCCCTGGCAAACTCGATCACCGGCAGGGAGCAGGTGATCCCCTGATTACCGCTGCCGGAGTTGATAATCACCGGTAGAGAACAGCCGTTCATTCTGGCGTCGGAGCCGGCCGCCGCCCGGGCCTTTGCCCTGACCTTCACATCGTCGCCGTAGACCGCCAGCAGCGTTCTTCCCACCTGCGCCCCGTAGGGGTTTTTAAGCCCTTCGTCGCTGATGGCCGTGTTCATCTCCACCTGCCGCCCGATCACTTCCTCAATATCTTCCATTCTCACTTCGTCCGCAAAGGTCAGGATATCCCGCACGTTCAGGAGCCTGCGTATGTCCGCTTTCTTCCCGGGCGTTTCCTCCTCTGAGGCGGAGCTCAGAACCTCTCCGTCCTTCTCCACGTGGTCGATCCTGGTATGCTTTTCGCACAGGACCACCTTCACCAGGTGGCCGCCTCCCCTCATTTCCACGCGGATGTAGAGATTCTCCACCCCTTCCTCCAGGTGGCAGGTGCAGAAATCCCGGGCAAGCAGCTCCCTGGCCTTTTCCCTGTGCAGGGCCGTGACGCCCTCCAGCACCTCCAGCTTTTTTTCCGCGCATCCGCCCACCGCTCCCAGCACGGCGGCGGCCTCAATCCCGCGCATTCCGCCCGAATTCGGTACAGTCACGCTCTTTACGTTCTTGATGATGTTCCCACTGCAGAAAATGTCCATATGCTCCGGCAGACCGCCAAAAACCTCCCTGGCTGTGGCTGCCCCATAGGCCAGCGCAATGGGCTCCGTACAGCCCAGCGCCGGAACCAGCTCCTGCTTTAAAATAGCCAGATAACTCTCATAAAGCTTTTCATCCATCCTGTTCAGGTTCCTTTCCGCAAATTCTCAGGGCAGATTCTTTCCTGCAGATCGATAGAGACCATACCATTCCTCCCTGGTCAGAGACACCTCGCAGGCCCGGCAGATCTCCTGAATGCGGCTGACCCTCGTGCTCCCCACAATGGTCTGGATCCCGGCGGGATGGCGCATGATCCATGCCACCGCGACAGCGCTCTCGCTCACCTGGTATTTTTCCGCCAGTCGCGTCAGCTCACGGTTTAATTCCGGGAACTTTTCATTTCCGATATAAACGCCCTGAATCATTCCATACTGGAAGGGCGACCAGGACTGCAGCGTAATCTTTTTCAGCCTGCAATATTCAATCACGCCGCCATCCCGGCTGCACCCGAATTCATTGCACATATTCACATTCAGGCCAGCGTCGATGGTGGGACAGTGGGCCACGGAAAACTGGATCTGATTCACCGCCAGGGGCTCGCTTAAATAACTGTTTAACAGCTCCATCTGCATGGGATTCTGGTTACTGACCCCGAAGCAACGCACCTTTCCCTCTTTTTTAAGCTGATCGAAAGCCGAAGCTATCTCTTCCGGATCCATCAGCGCGTCCGGGCGGTGCAGAAGAAGAATATCAATATAATCCGTGTTCAGTCGTTTCAGACTTCCGTCCACGGACTGAAGGATATGCTCCCTGGAAAAATCATAACAGACCCCGGGACGAATCCCACATTTGGTCTGCAAAACCATCCGGCTTCTCATTTCAGGCGTCACCGCCCTGCCGAAGATGGCCTCCGCCTCCCCGTCCCCGTAGATATCCGCGTGGTCAAAAAAGTTGATTCCGGCCTCCATGGAAGCCTCTGCCAGCTCCCGGACATCCTTCTCGTCTCCCAGCCCCGCAAGCCGCATACATCCCAAGCCGATGGCAGAGACTTCCGGCACATTTTCGTGAATTTTTATTGTTTTCATAACCTGTAACCTCCGTTATTTATTACCTGACCTTCACCGCCTGCATCTGCGCCCTGACGCAAAGCTCCGCCGCCTTAAAGGCATGCTCCTGCGTCATGGCGTTTTCCGTGCGGTTGATGCAGTCCAGAATAAGCTGTCCGAAGAAAGGAAAGCCCACCTTGCCGGCCACATGGAAATGCTGCTCCCCATCCTGATTTACCAGAAAAACATGGTCGCAGGTGCCGTCGCCGGTTCCCACATTGACATACTTTCGAAGCTCTATGTATCCCCTGGTCCCCAGGATGAAGGTTCTTCCATCCCCCCAGGTTGAAAGGCCGTCCGGGGTAAACCAGTCCACACGGAAATGCTGGGTGGCTCCGTTGTCTCCCACCAGCACCGCATCCCCGAAGTCTTCCAGCTCGGGATAATCCGGATGAGCGTAATTCCCCACCTGGCTATACCGCACCTGAGCATCCTTTACACCACAGTAGAACAGGAACTGCTCGATCTGGTGGCTGCCGATATCGCAGAGGATCCCGCCGTATTTCTCCTTCTGATAAAACCAGTCCGGTCTGCTCTGTGGCGGGCCGATCCTGTGGGGACCGAATCCGTCGATATGGATGGGCGTTCCGATGGCTCCGTCCGCGATGAGCTGCCCGGCAAAGACCGCCGACTCCACATGAAGCCGCTCGCTGTAATAAACCATATACTTTCTTCCGGTCTTTTTCACCATCTCCCTGGCCTGATCAAGCTGCTCCAGGGTGGTCAGGGGAGCTTTGTCCGTAAAATAATCCTTTCCCGCCGCCATGGCCCGCAGCCCCAGAGCGCATCTCTCGCTGGTCACCGCCGCGCCGCAGACCAGCTTTACCTCCCCGTCCGCCAGAATCTCCTCCTCGCTTTGTGCCGCCATGGCTTCGGGAAAGGCCTTTCTGAAATTCTCCACCTTTTGCGGATCCCTGTCGTAAACCCACTTCACCCTGGCTCCCGCCTCCACAAGACCGTTGCACATCCCGTAGATGTGCCCGTGATCCAGCGCGATGGCCGTGATACTGAATGCCCCCGGCTCCACTACCGGAGCCGGTTTCCCTTTCGGGGCATAATTCATTCCGTCTTTTCTGTCCATATCCTCTTCCTCATGTTTTTATATCTTTTCCTGTCATTCCAGACCAAAAGCACTGCCAGCCGGCATTCTGACCAGTCAAAAGCAACGGCCGTCTCACCTGACTCTCACCCACACCTGCATCTCATTCTCCCCGCGGTTTGCCCACATATAATAAGGGATAAATGTAAGCTCCCTCTCCTCATATTCCGGCCTGCGCCACTCATGATAGAGTCCGTCTTCTTCTTCCCTCTGCCTAAAGCCCGGCATGATAACCGCCTGCGCCTTTACCCCGCAGATCTCCTGTGAACGCACCTGAGGCTTCCCCTGGGGATCCAGGGCGAGCAGATGCAGGCCTTTTCCGTTGTCGGCCTCCTCAAGGCAGTACACCACAGGCCCGCGCATGAGCGCCGCCTTTCCCACATTCTCCCGCACGGAAATGTTTGCCGCCATCAGCCGCACCTCCATCGGGAAGGTAAGGGTGAGAATCTCCTCCTCTTCCCAGTCCTTTCTTATATAAAGATAGCCGTTCTTTTCCTCCTTCTGCGAAGAATCGCAGCCGGTCAGGGTATACGCCCCGCACCAGTCGGGAATGCGCAGCGCCAGCACAAGTCCGGTTCCCCGGGCCGCCACCCTGATCCTGACATTCCCCTCCCAGGGAAGTTCGGACTCGATCCCGATCTGCGCGGTTCCCGCGCCTGTCTGCTTTTTCAGCTCCGCGCCCATATAAAGATGTACGAACAGGGTATCCTCATTCTCGGAAAAGGCATAGGAGCCCACAGAGCTCACCAGCCTTGCCAGGTTGGGCGGACAGCAGGCGCAGCCGAACCATTTCTGCCTCACCGCCTTTACATGGAACTTCCGCTCATCCCTTTTGCAGGCAAGCGGATCCACCGAAAGGGGATTCACATAAAAAAAGCTCTTTCCGTCCAGCGCCATCCCGCTCAAAATCCCGTTGTACAGCGCCCTCTCCATCACATTGGCGTACTCCGCCTGCGGGGAAATTTCCAGCATCCTTCTGGCGAAAAAGGCCAGCCCGATAGAAGCGCAGGTCTCCGCATACGCGGTGTCGTCCGGCAGGTCGTAAGGGAAGGAAAAGGCCTCCCCGATATGGGTTCCGCCGATCCCCGCGGTCACATACATTTTTTCGTTGACGATGCTGTCCCAGAGCTTTCGGCACGCTCCATAAAGATCCTCGTCCCCGGTGAGCCGGGCCACGTCCGCCATCCCGGAGTACAGATAGACCGCCCTCACCGCATGGCCCACCGCCTCCTCCTGCTCCCGCACCGGAAGATGGGCCTGATAATACTGATACCTGGTAAAAGCGTCCTTATCGTCCCGGTCCTCATGCGTCTCCCCGGCAAAGTAGTACGGCTGTGTCCCTCTCTCATCGATAAAAAACCGGCTGAGCTTTAAATATTTTTCTTCCCCGGTGGTCTCATAGAGACGCACAAGAGCCATCTCTGCGATCTCGTGGCCGGGATAGCCCTTGCACTTTCCCTCCTCCTGACCGAAATATCCCTCGATATAATCGGCAAAGCGCCTGGCCGCATTCAGAAGCTTATCCTTTCCGGTGGCCTCATAGTAGGCCACCGCCCCCTCCAGAAGATGTCCGAAGCAGTACAGCTCATGATGATCCCGCAGATTGGTAAAGGACTTATCCCTGCCATTGATAATGTAGTAGGTATCCAGATAGCCGTCCTCCTGCTGGGCGGCGCAGACCACGTCGATGGCCCCGTCGGCAATCCTCTCCAGCTCCGGATCCGGGTGCTGGGTCAGGGAATATCCCACCGCCTCGATCCATTTGGAAAAATCGCTGTCCTGAAATACAAAGCCGTAAAACTTATCCTCCAGATGCTCCATATCCTCCGGCAGCGCCTCAAAGCCCCGGAAGGTGTAGACCGGCTCCTGAAAGGCCTCTCCCTGCTCCCTGCGCTGTCGGTTCAGCTTCCCCGCCACCTTGAAATTTCTCATACAAAAGCTGGGGGCCGCTCCCTCCACCCGGTCGTTTAAGGCGTTCCACTGGTAAGGGATCACCTCTGTGCGCACCAGCTCCATCTCGCCTTTCCAGAAGGGATCCTTAATCTGCATATTCCGCAGAGATAACGGGGTATTAAAATTCCTTTTATCCATTTCCTCTCCTGTCTGTGCCTGCAGGCCCTGTCTCGCACACAGAGACTGCAGACACGCATATCATATGTTATTTATTCTGTCGTCACCTGAAAAACCTTCACCCCATGGGCCGGCACATGGCAGCGGATCTCTCCGGATACCGCCTCGCTCTCCTGCTTATCCCAGAGCTCCACAAGACCGGCCTTCCGGGCTGTGATACCCTCCTCCAGCTCCTCAAGGGAGATGGAAAGCTCCTGCTCCCTTTCGCCCAGGTTGAACAGTCCCACACGAAGAACACCCGTTTTTTCATCTTTATTCTTCCAAACCGCCATCTCATCTGTCCTGATAAGCTGGGTGCCCCGGCAGGTGTCACTGAGCATCTTA
Source organism: uncultured Lachnospiraceae bacterium (assembly GCA_947570615.1). Classification (GTDB taxonomy): domain Bacteria; phylum Bacillota; class Clostridia; order Lachnospirales; family Lachnospiraceae; genus Suilimivivens. Next base: position 93,041 of record CANOVJ010000001.1, on the reverse strand, counting down.
AGGAGCTCTTGGTTGGTGAGCAGGGAAAGGGTCCATTCGTCCATGACGGAGAGCCTGGCTCCGATCATCATGGGAGAGCGGAACATGCACCAGAGGGTCATCATGGTCTTTTGCTCTTCTCTGGTAAACTCCGTGGTCCGCTCCTGCCCAAAGCCCGCTCCCACCTTTCCCAGAGGAAGCATGTCGCAGTCGGGATAGCACCCTTTTTTCACATGATCCTGCCAGAGCTCGCACCGGAAAAACATGGCCTTCAAAGGCTCCCATTTATCCCAGAAATCGTCGGTGATCCGCCACATATTGGCATATTTACAGTATTCCCAGGCCCGGTCGATGTGGGCGGGGCCGGGAGATAAGCTCAGCACAATGGGACGGCCGCACTTTTGAATGGCGCGGTGCAGCATCCTGGTCTCCTCCCATCCCGAGAAGGGAATCACTCCATAGGAGGTCTTAATATCCCGGTTGAGGAAGCTGTCGCAGATATCGTCGCACTTGATAAAATCCACGCCCCACTGAGCATACAGCTCTAACAGAGAATCATAATATGCCTGCCCCGCATCCGTCGGCCGCACGCCGTACATGTCCGCGTTCCAGCCGCAGATGGAGGAAGGATCCGCAACCATATCCGCCGTCCGGTCACAGCCCAGAACCGGCAGATGCCGCTCCGCCGCCCGGCGGGGAATTCCTCTCATGATATGGATCCCGAATTTCAGCCCCAGAGCGTGAACATAGTCCGCCAGCGGCCCAAAGCCCTTTCCTCCTGCCGAGGAGGGGAAGCGGGCAGGGGAGGGGATGAAGCGTCCCCACTGATCCATCTCCATGTCCCCGAAGGGAATGTACTGGAATTCCTTCCTTCTGGTTCCCGCGTCGTTGGCGTACCACTGAATGTCCACCACCACATATTCCCAGCCGAATTCCTTTAAATGGGCCGCCATGAAGTCGGCGTTCTCCTTAACCTGCGCCTCCGTCACGGTGGTGTCATAATAATCGTAGCTGTTCCACCCCATGGGCGGCATGTTATTTGTAAAAGTATTCTTGTCCATCTCTTCTCCATTCCAGTTCCGCAATCGCGTTTCGGCACATTTTCTACAGTTGTGTTTTCGGCCACCTGCGTGTCCGAAAATACAACTATGCGCCTGCACGCGATTGCTGTTTTGTTTCCAGTTCCGTGATGACTGTTTTAAAATTCCACGCTCTCCGCCGCCGTCATCCTGATGCGCACCGGCTCCTGTCCGGTGAGCGCCGCGCTTCTTGTATCCGGCTGCTGCATCCCCACACAGATCTCGTAGTCACCTTTCTCCAGCACGAACCGGGCCTCCCCGTCATAAAGGGCAAAGGCCTCCCCTTTCAGAATGATCTCCACCCGCTTTTCTTCGCCCGGCTGCAAAAATACCTTTTTCAGGCCCTTGAGCTGGGGATTGGGGGTATTCTCCCGCAGCGCCTTTACATATACCTGAACACTCTCGCCTCCCGCCATGGTCCCGGTGTTTTTGAGGGTGGCGCGAAGCCTGATCTCTCCCTGCGGCGTGATCTGATCCGAATCCGCGCTCACGTCCCTCAGTTCAAAGGAGGTGTAGGAGCGTCCGAACCCGAAGGGATAAAGGGCCTCCTGACTCATATAGCGGTAGGTTCTTCCCTTCATGGCATAGTCTGTGAACTCCGGCAGCTCCTGAGTGGTACGGTAAAAGGTGACCGGCAGCTTTCCCTCAGGGCTGAACGCGCCGAAGATCAGCTCCGCAACCGCCCTGCCTCCCGCCGCGCCGGGATACCAGGCCTGAATGATGGCGGGAATATGCTCATCCTCCCATTTAAGCGCCATGGCCGAGCCTGTCATGGACACCAGAATCACAGGCTTTCCGCTCTCATATGCCACCCTGAGAATCTCCAGCTGTAATCCCGGGAAGAGCAGATCCACCTTGTCCCCGCTGGCAAACTCGTTTCCTGCGTCCCCTTCCTCCCCCTCGATGGAGGAATCCAGTCCCAGCACTGCCACCAGCACGTCACTGACCTCGCATACCGCCCTGACCTCCGAGATCCGGTCGTTTTCCTGTGCCAGTGTGCTGGTTCTGTCCTGCCAGAGATGGCAGCCCTCCGAATAATAAACCCTGGCCCGATCCCCCACATAGTCCTCGATCCCCTCCAGAACCGTGATATAGCGGGAGGCCGTCCCCTCATAATTGCCCACCAGGGCTTTGCGGGAGTCCGCGTTGGGGCCGATCACGCCGATGGAGCTGATTTTCGAAAGATCAAGGGGCAGGATATGATCCTCATTCTTGAGAAGCACCAGACTCTTTCTGGCAATCTCCAGATTCAGCTCCTTATGTCCGGGGCAATCCACCTGATCGTAGCCGATGGCGTCGAAACAGACCGTTCCCTCCTCCTCGAACATGCCCAGCTTCATCCGGCATTCCATCAGATTGGTCACAGCCTCGTCCAGCCGCTCCTCGTCCACATAACCGCCGCGCACCGCGTCCAGAAGGTTGGGGAACATACAGCCACAGTTTACATCACACCCGTTATTCATAGCCATGGCGGCGGATTCCAGGGGCGTCTTCGTAATCTTATGATTTTCATGGAAATCCTTCACCGCCCAGCAGTCGCTGACCACGTGCCCCTTAAATCCCCACTCCTTTCTCAGAATATCCAGAAGCAGCGTTTTACTTCCGCAGCAGGGCTCCCCGTTGGTGCGGTTGTAGGCGCCCATCACGGCCTCCACCTTCGCCTCCTGCACACAGGCCTTAAAGGCCGACAGATAGGTCTCGTACAGATCCTGGCCGGATACCTGTGCGTCAAAGCAGTGGCGAAGCTTTTCCGGGCCGGAATGGACTGCGAAATGCTTGGCGCAGGCGGCCGCCTTCATAAAGCCGTCCTTTTCCTCCTGTAATCCTTTCACGAAACGCACGCCCATTCTTCCGCTCAGCCAGGGATCCTCCCCGTAGGTCTCCTGCCCCCGCCCCCAGCGGGGATCCCGGAAAATATTCACGTTGGGGGACCAGAAGGTCAGTCCCTTGTAGATATCCCGGTCCTGCGCCTTTTTCTGGGCGTTGTACTTGGCCCTGGCCTCCGTGGCGATCACGCCGGCCATCTCTCCCACCAGCTCCTCGTCAAAGGTGGCGGCTATCCCGATGGTCTGCGGAAAGACGGTGGCCGTCCCGGCTCTTGCCACCCCGTGCAGCGCCTCATTCCACCAGTTATAGGCGGGAATCCCAAGGCGCTCTATGGCAGGCGCATTGTACAGCGTCTGTCCCACCTTCTCCTCCAGTGTCATCCGGGCTACCAGACTGGCGGCCCGCTCCCGGTACTTACTCATTTCCGATTCCTCACTTTCCGCAGCAGGGCTGCAAAATTCCGTCCTCCTCTGCCGCAGGCGCCGACACAGAGACCGGGCTTTTCCTTCCGGCGTTTCCGGCGTCGGCAGAGATGATTTACAGAAATCATAACATATTTCGGAAGGATTGCAAATGGTTCTCGAAATACAAACAACAAGGGACAGCACGCCTGGCGAACTGTCCCTGTGCAAAGAAAGCCCCTCCCGGAATCAATCCCCGGAAGCGGCCCTCTCCTTTATCTTTTCAGATTTTCCCTTAATTAAACACCACCGGCTTATCCAGAAACTCTGTCTTAAGCACGATGTAAGGGTATGACGGCGTATCCTTTTTCCCTGTCCCCTCGCCCGGCTGGGGGCCAAGGAGAGTGGTGTCCACATAGATGGCATTCTCCGTCAGATACAAATCGTTTACCGTGATGCTGTAGCCGCCGCTGACCTGCTCCCCGTAGCCCACACAGATATACAGAAAACCGTTGTCCTGAAAGGTCACCTTAAAGGTGTTTCCCTTCTTCTCCTCTATGACCGCCTTCAGCTCCTTCGGAATGTTTTCCTCAGCCAGAACCGTGAACTCCAGATCCTTTATTTTCTCCAGCGTATCCTTCTTCTCACCGGCGCAGCCTGTCAGCGCGCAGAGCAGTATAACGGCCAGAAGACAGAGTCTGCGTCCGACAGATTGAAAGCTCCTTCTTTTCATTTCCATCCCATACCTCTCCATAACCAGCGGATGATCATCCTTCTTTTTCTAATTTTATGACTACAGATGAAAAAGAATACCATCGGATCACTATAATAAAGCTGTCATACTGCCGATAAATACGGTGAAAACCATTTATTGAAGAGTCTTTGTTTTAAGGAGGCAAGCTATGACCGATCTGTCTCAGATGATGTATTCCATGGAGCATACCCTGCGTGTGCAAAACCAGGCCAGGGCTGAAAGAAGGGCCGAAAAGGCTGAAAAAGAAAAACGGGAGTTCCAGGAGAAGCTTATGCGCACTGCCGCCAGCAGGATGGAGCTTGAGGGATTAGCTTCCAGGGTGAAGGGCTCTCAGGACGCCGTGCAGCGGGATCAGCTGATCGGAATGATGATGGCAGGCTTTTAAGGGCGGATAATTTCTCCGCCCCTGCCTTTGCACTGCCTTCCCGTTCCGCTTAATTTTTTACCTCCCCGTCATGGGCCAGCAGGGACACCGACGTGATTTGTTCCATTTCGGAGAGTCTGTCCATCAGTTCCTTTTCATTTTTTTCCCTGATCTCAAGAATCAGATCCATGCCGTCTGCGGTGATGTTTTTGGATTTCAGCTTATAGGATCCCGAAAGCTCCTTCACGGCGGCCTCTATGGCGTCCTCCGCCTCCTTCGTATCCGCGTTGACGATCAAAAGGCGCGTCCCCGCCCTCACCGGCAGCATGTCCAGAATGATGATCCCCACCGTCACCAGAATCGCCAGAATAATGGCAATCTTGTAGAGCCCGGCCCCGCAGATAATGCCCGTCCCGATAGACCAGAACAGAAACAGAAGATCCATGGGATCCTTGATGGCCGTGCGGAACCTGACAATGGAAAGGGCTCCGACCATTCCCAGGGAAATCACGATGCTGGACTGCATGGCCAGAATGATCCCCGCCGTCACCAGGGAAATAATCGCCATGGACACGTTAAAGCTCTTAAAATAGAAGGCGCTCCTGGTCACCAGACGGTACACCTGAAAGATGTACAGCGCGATCAGAAAGGTGATCGCCAGGGTGACAATGATTTTGGCGGTGGAAAGATCTGCATAGGAAAACCCCTCCAACACGGATTTTTTAATGACGTCGCTGAAATTCATCTTCTCCTCATTTCTGCACGGCTTATGTACATGACAGGCTCGCGGACGCCGCGCAGACGCAAACCCGTTGATTGAAAATTCAGTTTTCGGCCCTGTGCCGTTATGTCGATTTACAGTTTCTGGAGCGGTAATATTTCGAAAAGGCCGTCCGCTGAAGCGTCCCCATCTCCAGAGTCCCCGCAAGGTACTCCGGAAGCAGTTCGTCGTATTTCACCTCCAGCACATGGCTTCCCCGAGGCAGGAGCGGGGCCGCGCACAGTCTTCTGTCCAGAAACTCCCGTGTCCTTTCACTGCCTCTGATATTCCGGTCAAAGGTGATCCTCACATTCCCTCTGGGCTCCACAAAGGCCGTTCTCTCGTACTCCACAATGCTTACCGGACGCATTCCGCCGCCTTTTATCTGCGCAAAAATTTCCTTCTCCAGCTCCCCGCTCCCCGGCCCTTGAGAGGGCGCCCTGCCGGCCATATAAATGAGGCAGTCCTGGACGGAGATCCCCGTGCTCACCTTCCTGGTCATGCCCCGGAATTTTATCTTCTTCTCCAGCCTGATCACAGAAGGGTCCGCGTCATAGATACGGATCCGGTATTTCCTTCTGTTGTCGATCCCGTCCTCGTTTTCCCGCATACAGGTGTTATCAAAATCGTCAAAATAGAGGCTTCTCACCGTATAAGCGCCCTTTTTCTGATGAACGTCCGGGCGCATCAGCGGCGTCAGCCGGTATCGGATCAGCGCAAGCTGGGCGTCAGAGACGAGAAATTTCAGTTCATGCCTGTAGTTCATTGTCGTCACCTCATGGGGATTGTTCCTTTTATTCTACACCAGTTCCGATGGCAGTTCCAGCTGTGAGCGGCAAAAACTTTAAGATAAACCTGAACGCCAGACGCTGTCATGCTTCGTAAACTGTTCGCAGGCAAAAGGAGGGGCACCGTCCCCGGGCGGCGCCCCTCCTTTTGCCTGCATATCCTTTTCTCTGTTTCAATCCCGGTCATCGAAACTGTTCTCACTCACTGGGAGCTCTTTCCCAGCGTAAGCTGTACCGATTTAGCCTGATATCCCACGGGACTTCCCTGCATAATCGTCAGCTCCACCGTCTCTCCCGCCGCATAGTAGCAAAGCTCCTCCTTCAGCTCCGCCATGGAGGTGACCTCCTCCCCGTTAATGGCAGTGATAATGTCGCCTCTCACCAGTCCGGCGGCGGCCGCGCCCGTGTCCTCCATCACATTGGAGACATACACGCCTTTGGGCAGGCCATAGAGCTGAACCAGATCAGCGGTCACATCCAGCCCGGTGATTCCCAGATAGCCTCTCTTCTCTTCGTCCACCTTAAGCCTGGTCTGTTTCGTCATCAGATTTTCAATGATGGGTCTCGCATCGGAAATGGGAATCGCATAGCCCATTCCCTCTATGGCCGAGCCGCCGATCTTGTTGGAGTTGATTCCGATCACCTCTCCTGCGCTGTTCAAAAGCGCTCCCCCTGAGTTCCCGGGGTTGATGGCCGCATCTGTCTGGATAAAGGTATTGATCTCTGTGTCCTCGGTCTGGGCGCTCACCTGGGTGGGTGTGGCGTTGGCGTCGATGGCCCGGTCCAGAGCGCTGATCACGCCTGTGGTCACGGACTGCCCATAGCCCAGAGCATTTCCGATGGCGATTACCGGCTCGCCTACCGTAAGGTCATCGGAGCTTCCCAGCTTTGCGATGGCGATCTGATCCATGGTATCGCTCTCGATATCCGTAAGCTGTACCGCGATCACCGCCAGATCCTTATCCGCATCGCTGCCCTTGATCTGGGCCTGGGACTGACTTCCGTCCACAAACTGAACCGTCAGCTCCTCCGCCGACTCCACCACATGATAGTTGGTCACCAGCAAAAGCTCCGTGTCATTCTTTCCCACGATGATCCCCGAGCCTGATCCGCCGGCCTCCTGGCTGTACTCCTGCCCGAAAAAGCTCATCCTCTCAATGTATCTGTTGTTGACGGACACCACCGCGGGCATCACCTGCTTTACCACCTGCGTCACATCCGTGACTGTGGTCTGCACCGTCTGGTTGCTGATCAGATCCTGAATGGTCCTGACATCCTCCTCGCTGAGTCCGCTGTGAAGAAGAGCCTCGCCGCCCGCCGCATCCCCGACGCTGCCCTGCGTGTTAAGGTCCTCCCCCGCAAGGGCGCTGTCTTCCTTTTCCGTCCTGCTTCTGAGGAAATCTGTCGCCGAATCCACGGCCTGGAAGCCCAGCCCTGCGAAGATCCCGAAAAACAGACCGCAGCAGGTGGCTATGACGAACTTCTTTCCTGTTCCCTGCCTGTGCCCCCTGCCAGACTTTCCTGTATACCCGTTCTGGCCGGTACCCTGGACGTAACTGCTCTGGCGGTATCCCGCGTCGGAGCCGGATGCGCCGCTAAAGCTCCCGCTGTTCCCGTAATGCCAGGTATTGTTGTTCCCCTGTCCGTAACTGGTGTTATTTACACTGTTTGTCTCCGTTCCTGAATTCCCTTCGGTGTTATTGTAGCTGTTTGGATAATTATTTTCATACATAACGATACCCTCTCTCTCTTATATTCCTTTGCTATGGTCTTAAGTATATTTCCCAAATGTGTTCAAAATGTGACAAAAATTTGTTGATTCTGTTATTTTCCTTCCCATTCCTCTCCCGCCGCCCAGTATTGCCTGTTCAGGGAAAAGGCTCTGACCAGGAATCGCGGCAGCTTCTGATGGCGCTTTCCAAGAAAATAACCCATATACTTAAACCCGCTCTGCCAGAACAGCTTAACGATCAGCCAGGGCCTGCCCACTGAAAAAAGATATCCACAGCTCTTCTTCACCAGACGGATCCCCTCGGACTCGGCCGGCAGATGCGCAAACACCTGCGGGTACAGGGCATGAGAAACGCCCAGATCAAAATTCCTGCGAAACTGCCGCAGGGCGCTGTAGTTATGGGAATGAAAGACCATAGCCCCTGCCTGATAGGCGATCAGATACCCGGCGTCCAGAAGCCCCCTGGCATAAATCATGTCCTCGTTAAATATGGTATGGTCCGTAAACCCGTTCAATTCATCAAAAAACTCCCGTCTGTAGGCGGCGCATACATTGGAGGCGAAAAAAGCCTTAATCCCCATATCCTCAAGATTCCGGGCCGACTTCATACAGGAATGCTCCGGATAATTAAAGGAGCGGGTATAGCTCTCGAGAACGCCGCAGCCCTTATCCGCAATCTGTCTGGCGTAGCTGACTCCCACTCCCGGATTCTCAAAAGCGCTCATGAGCTCCCGGACCAGGTCCTCATTCACCGGCACCGCATCGTCCGTCATCATGACAAAATAAGGCGTCTCTGACAAAGACACCCCATAATTTCTCGTTTTTCCGTGGTCGAACTCCTCTCTGGAGATATGTCTCACCAGGAGGAAGTCCCCGAACCTCTTTTCCAGCCCGTTCCTTCGGGCAAAATCATCAAAATATTTTTTCTCCGTATTGATGAGGATCACCTGATGCACCGGATAAGTCTGCTTTTTCAGCATTTCAAGCAGTCGCAAAAGCTTTTCCGTGGGCCTGTAGACCGGAATAATCACATCAGCCTGCATGATCATGCCTCCCCTTCTCTGTTAAGAAAAAAGGGTCACAGCACAGAGTGACCCTTTTTATTACGATAAGCTGTTGCGCCAGGCGTGACAGCGTTTGTTTAACACAAAGACCGTTCGCGCGACGCGCTATCCCTTGTTTACTTCACATATTTGGAGGTATCCGCCTTCACCTTTTCGCTGTACTGCATCACCGCGTCGGACGGCGTATAATCCTGATCGTTAAAGAGGAACTTATGGAGCCACGAAACATTCTGCGCCAGATCGACGGGCACAACACAGCTTCCCTTTTCTCCGATGGTCCCGGTGGTGCGCATGGACTCCTCCGGGAATCCTCCCTGATCCACCACCTCGTAGTTTGCAATATCCCCCAGAAGCTCCAGAATCTCTGTGATATCCAGGGAGGTATAGATCTCGTCATTGTCAAAGATGGCGTTGGCCGCCGCCGTCAGCGTAGCCGGGGATGCGCTCTTGGCCTTGTCCAGCGTGGCCAGAAGCACCTCTCTCTGACGCTCCGCCCGCTTGAAGTCGTCGCCCTTGGTATAACGGATCCGACAGTAGGCGGTAGCCTGAAGGCCGTCCAGAAGCTGGTATCCGGTACTGCTGACCGGCGTATACTCCCTCTTTAACTCCTTGGCCATGGTCATCTGGTAGCTGTTGATATGCTTAAGCTCCGCGTCGTCCACATCGATCATGACTCCGCCCAGCGCGTCGATGGTATTGCTCAGCCCCGCAAAGCCTACCGTCACGAAATCCGTGATATTCATATCCAGATTCATGTTCAGCATATTGATGGCCTGCATGGGGCCGCCCTTTGCGTAAGCGGAATTACACTTGTTATAGGAATCGTTGCTCAGGTTCAGGTAAGTATCGCGGTAGACGCTGACCAGCCTGCACTCGCCGCTGTCCTGATCGATGGACGCGATCATGATCGTATCGCTTCGGGTATTCTTGGTGAGTGCCCCCGATGTGGAGTCCACACCGAACAGAGCCACGTTGCGGTACCCCTTCATGACGGTCTCTTCCTTCTGTTCCACCTCCGGGTTGATCACGATCTCCTCCTGGGGCAGATTCACCTTCCCCACGTTCTCGATCTTTAGAACACTGTAGAGCACTACCACCATAATGAGCAGAATAAATATCTCAAATATAAAAAGAAGGATTTTGGAACGCTTCTTCTTTGATTTCTTTTTTGCCGAAGCCGGCGCTTTTTTCTTTGGGTTGGGCCTGCTCCCCTGTCCCGCCGGGCCATGACCTGCGGCGCGGCCTGACGACGTATGATTTACGGGTTTCTTTTTAACCGGTTTTTTCTCTGTGGTCATGAATCACTCTCTCCCTTTTTACATGAATCTCTCTGCCTTTTGCGGCATAAAATCTTTCTGTTTTCGGGCTTTATCGTCCGCGATTTCTCACAACATACTATTTTCGCACAAAAGGGCCCTTATGACAAGCCCCTGCCGCGAAATTTATTTATCCTTAAGATTTTATCCTCTGGATTTCATTCTTAAGATTTGTAAATTGACAGAATTCTATACATTGATTCGGCGCACTCCGACCGCCGCCGGAATAAATTTTATGCGCGCCAGAGCTTCAGTAGGCGTTTTTGTTGATGAATCCCTTGAACAGCGTCAGAAACATGATCTTCACATCCAGTCCCATACTCCAGTTTTCGATATAAAAAAGATCATACTCCACTCTCTTGCGGATGGAAGTATCTCCCCGGTAGCCGTTGATCTGGGCCCAGCCGGTAAGTCCGGGCCTTACCTGATGTTTGATCATGTAACGGGGAATCTCCTCCTTAAATTTGTCCACAAACTGGGGCCGCTCCGGCCTTGGCCCCACCAGCGACATCTCCCCCACAAGAATATTGAAAAGCTGGGGCAGCTCGTCCAGGCTGGTACAGCGCAGAAACTTCCCCACGCCGGTGACCCTGGGGTCGTTCTTAACCGTCCAGGCCTTCTGCTCCGCGGAGGGCCTCTGCATCTCCATGGTCCTGAATTTGTACATATTAAAGGTCTTGTTGTGGAGTCCCACCCTCTCCTGCCGGAAGATCACAGGCCCCCGGCTGGTAAGGCGCACTGCCAGCGCTGCCAGAAGCATGATGGGCGAGGAGACAATGATCCCCGCAAGCGATCCCAGGATATCCACCGCCCGCTTGGATACCCAGTTTAAGGTGTTGGTCAGAGGCACATAGCGGATATTGATCACCGGAAGCCCCATCAGATCCTCCGTATAGGGATGGCTGGGCACCAGGGAATTATAGTCGGGTATAAATTTCGTGTGGACGCCGGACTTCTCGCACAGATCCACGATGGCCTCCAGACGGTCGTAATCCTTAAGGGCAAGCGTGATGGCGATCTCGTCCAGGCTGTTCTCCGGCAGGATATAACGGATATTGGCAATCCTCCCCACCACCTTTACCCCTTTGTAGACCGTACCGCTGGGAATCCGGTCGTCCAGAATTCCCCGCACTACATACCCCCACTGGGGATTGGAGTTAATCCTGGTGATATACTCCTCCGCCGCCCGGGAGTATCCGATCAGCAGAATATATTTCAGGTTGTAGCCTTTTTTTCGAAAATAGAGAAGGAGATTGCGTATCAGCGTGCGGTAAATGGTCGCGAAGGAAATATTGATAATGTAGAAGGCGCCCATCATAAAGCGAGAGAAGTCCTGCTGCTTGATCATATAGAGAAAAACGATAAAGACCACAATCCCCACCGTGTTGGCCTTCAAAAGCCCCGCGAACTCCACCTTTCGTCTGGTGGCCCGCTTGGGCGCATACAGGTTGAAGAAGTAATAAAGGACAATATATTCAGGCACCACAAAATACAGGAAGCTGAAATAGGTTCCCATATCCAGAGCGCCTGCACCCGGCTCCGTATCGGCAAATATGGTGCAGAACTTGATATACCATGCAAGCAGATAGGAAATTGCCACCACCACGGCATCCATCAGCAAATGCAATCGATTAAAATACTTCTGATTGTCTTTAATCATCTTCTGCTGCCTTCTGGTCGGAAGCCATGGGCTTCCGCTGAATCGTTACGGATATTTTACAATATTATTACAGAAAGTACAACTCCCAAAACAGGACGGCCTCATCCCCTCAGCCGCCTGAAAATGTTCACCCAGAGCTGGCCCTGGATCCAGAAGTAATTTTTCATACGGGAGAAACGGAATCTGACCCTGTGCTTTCTGCCCTTCCCGCCGGCGCACAGGCGCAGTCCCTTAAGGCTTCCGTCCAGATAAGCGCCGCAAAGTCCCCTGGCGCTGAAAAAGAGAAGCTTGATCAGCCAGCCGGCCAGCAGGAACGGAAGGTTTAAAAGGATCTGGAGAGCGGGCATGTTTTTGTAAATCAGATAGATATTGTTGCGGGCGGAGAGCTTTACCTTGAAATCGTTGTGACGGGAGCCGCTCACCGCGCTCCCCGCGTGATATACCCTGGCATCCGGCACATATTTATTATGATATCCATAAATATTCGCCCGATACCCGATATCCATATCCTCCAGATAGGCAAAATGATTTTCGTCAAAGCAGCCAATTTCGTCAAACAGCGCCCTTCGGTAGATGGCCGCTCCGGCACAGGAGCTGAAGACCCGGCAGGGCTTCTCATATGCGGATACAGGCCCATCCTTCCCTCTGCAAAAGGCCCAGCCCAGAGCGCAGTACAGATCCCCCGCCCCGTCCAGCTTATCCGGAGAGTGAAGCTGAATCATCCGGGCCTGCGCCGAGAAAACGCGGCGGTTCCCCTCAAGCGCCTGTTCCAGACGCTCCACCATCTCCGGCTCCGCCACCGTGTCGTTGTTGAGTAAGAGCACAAACTCCGTGGTCGAGGCCCGGATCCCCGCGTTCACCGCCCTGCAAAAACCGGTATTTTCCTCAAATTCCAGGAGCCTTACCCCGGGATAGCGCTCCTTCACCAGCTTCTTGCTGCCATCCACAGAGCCATTGTCCACCACAAGAATTTCCGGTGTCGTCGTCCCCTTCCGCAGGGAAGCCAGACAGGCGTCCATATACTGTATTCCATTGTAATTGGGTATCACCACGGTGGTTCTGACCATTATCCGTTCTCCTTCTCCGTCATGGCCGGATCCCAGACGATGCGAAAGCCCGCTCTGCGAACCCGCTCGCAGAAACGACAGCTCAGTTCCACATAATCCTGATCGCTCAAAAGACCGCAGTCCTTCAGGCAGTCCCTCCAGTCATACCGCCCTGTGCCGGAATGCTGCAGATAAGGACGCCCTGTCATCTCCTCCAGAATCCTCTCCGCCTCCCGGGAGGCCTTCATACACCGGATGTCCACCGCCTGCGCCTCCTGGACGAGGGCCGCCCCGTGCATGTACCCGCTGTATTCCTTATGCAGTCCCCGGTACAGCGCCTCCCCCTCCGACGTATATATCCCGCCCGTTATTTTATTTTTCCGGTCGATCAGCTTCCCTCCCATCACCACCACATCCTCCCGGCAGGCCAGAAGATCCGGCTGATAGTCGATCCGATAAAACCCCAGATGCCTTAAATGGCTCACCTCCGCCCGCCATCCTCTGGCGCGCACAAAATCCTCCACCGCCCGCTTTCCCGCGTCATAGGCATACTGCTTACTGGCGGGATTGGCTGAGGTGGAGCCGGTATGGCACCGCCAGTGATAGAGCACTCTGGGGATATGGGCGATGGGAAGAAGCGCCGACGCGGGATTCTCCAGGCCCCCCGCCGGCCGCTGCCAGGGCTCCTTTCCCAGCATCCTGCCCACTGCCCGAAGCACGATATCATAGTCCTGCGCGCCGTCGCATACACTGCGGAAGCCCAGCTCCTGCATGAGCTGCCGCTTCATGACCATAAAATGACAGATGTAATTGTTTGACAGAAGGAGATCCAGGTTGAAATCCGGTTTTCTGTGCTCCTCGAAATACCGCTCCTGATTCTGGTCGCACTTGTCCTCGTCAGAATACAGAAGAAGCAGCTCCCTTCCCTGTCCGCGCTCCGTCTCGATCCGGGCGGCCATCTCGAAGAGGGCATCGGGGGTCAGCACATCGTCATGGTCTAACAGCCCCGCATAGTCCCCTGTGGCATACATCAGCGCCTGCCCTGTGTTGGCGGAGATCCCGCTGTTTCGCTTCAGATGCCGGTAACGGATGCGGGAATCCGCATAGGTTTTTACCACGGCGGACACCTGATCTCCCTGACTGGCGTCCGCGAGGATCAGCTCAAAATTTCCGTAGGTCTGATTCAGGACGGAGTCGATCATGGCCCTCAGGTGCGCCTCCCCGGTATCCCAGGCGGGCACGAGAATGCTGAACTTAACCTCCATGGCCTGCGCATTCCTGCGCTGGATTTCCAGCACGGCCCCGGAGGGCGGCGTATAGGTATAGTGCTGCGCCCTTTCCATCTCCATCCTCTCCCGCATGGCGAAAAAGGTCTGTCTCGCTCCATTCTTTTTCAGGTAATGCAGTGTCTTTTTCAGATTGCCCACCGTGACTCTTTTTCCCATTCTCCCGTATCCTTCCGGCCGTGTCCGCCTCCCGTGGCCGTGCCCGGCAGGCTCCGCGGACTGACCTTATGTTAAAAAAGGCTTCCCCTGGCCGCCGCTTCTCCTGAATCGGCGCCGCAGCCTGGGGAAACCTCCGCGCACCTGTGAGAGAACCTTTCCCTTACAGATATGCCTTAAGCGCCTCTGTCAGCTTTTCCACCTTCTCATTGGCATCCTCAATGCTGTTTCCCTTTACGCCCATGTAAAACTTGATCTTGGGCTCCGTTCCGGAGGGACGGGCGCAGCACCAGGAGTCGTTGGTGAGATCAAAGTAAAGCACATTGGACTTTGGCAGCCCGGTGGGCCGCTCCTGCCCTGTGGCAGGATCCCTCGCCACGTCTCTGTCGTAGTCCCGGAACTCTCTCACCTTCAGCTCGCCGAAGCTCTCGGGGGGATTGCTGCGCAGCTTATCCATCATCTCCGCGATCTGTCTCGAACCGTCGATTCCCTTTAAGGTGATGGCATACTGGGTCTCCCTGTAATATCCGTATTTCTCATAGAGGCGGATCATCTGATCCCACACGGTGATGCCGTTTTTCTTACACCATGCCGCCATCTCGCAAAGGCACATCACCGCCACCACGGCATCCTTGTCCCTGGCGTGGGTTCCGGCAAGACATCCGTAGCTCTCCTCCAGACCAAACACATAGCTGGCGGAGTGATCCCGCTCAAAGAGCTTGATCTGCTCCCCTATGTACTTGAATCCGGTGAGAACCTCGATAAATTTCACGTTGTAGTCTCTGGCGATGGCGCCCGCCATGTTGGTGGTCACGATGGTGGTCACCAGAGCGGGATCCGCAGGCATGGTCCCGGTGGCCGTTCTCTCCCTCAGGATGTATTCCGCGATCAGCATTCCCGACATATTTCCGGTGAAGGGGATATACTCCCCGGTCTTCGTATCCAGCGCGTAGATGCCCAGACGATCCGCATCCGGGTCGGTAGCAAGAACAATGTCCGCGTTCTTTTCCCTGGCCAGCGCCAGGGCCAGCGTGAATGCTTTGGGATCCTCCGGATTGGGGTATTCCAGAGTGGTGAAATCCGGGTCCGGCAGCTCCTGCTCCGGCACCACGTACACATGCTTAAAGCCCAGCTCGGAGAGGATCCTTCGAACCGGCACGTTTCCCGTCCCGTGGAAGGGCGAATACACGATTTTGATATCGTCCGCCACCTCCTTTATGATTTCAGGATGGATGATCTGCTTCTTCAATTCCGCCATATAGGCGTCGTCGATCTCCTGACCGATCACCTGATACAGGCCTGCGGCGATGGCGGCGTCCTTATCCATGGTTTTCACCTGGGCATAATCCGTCACCTTCTTCACCTCGTCGATGATCTCCTTATCTCTGGGCGCCGCCACCTGCGCGCCATCCTCCCAGTACGCCTTGTAGCCGTTATATTCCGGAGGATTGTGGCTGGCTGTGATCACAATTCCCGAAATACAGCGGAGTGTGCGAAGCGCAAAGGAAAGCTCCGGCGTAGGGCGAAGGGCGTCGAACACATACGCCTTAATCCCGTTGGCGGCAAGGCAGAGCGCGGCCTCGTCCGCAAATTCGGGAGACATTCTTCTGGAGTCGTAAGCGATGGCAACTCCCTTTTCCTTTCCGCCCTGGCTGATAATATAATTGGCCAGCCCCTGGGTGGCCTTCCTTACGGTGTAAATATTCATACGGTTGGTTCCGGCTCCGATCACGCCTCTCAGGCCTCCGGTGCCGAACTCCAGCTCCTTATAGAACCGATCCTCAATCTCCTTCTCGTCCCCGGCGATGGAGCGCAGCTCCTCTTTCGTCTTCTCGTCGAAATAACCGTCCTGTAACCAGAAATCATACTGTTCCCTGTAGCTCATACTTAACCCTCCTGAAATATTTTTGGAATTTTAATACCAGAATATGGATCTTTCTTCCGCGCTTTTACTATTTTAACATATCACTGTCCTGTTTTCAAAGCAAAGTCGCTTCTGTCCAGAGAAAAATTCGGATTGTAGTAAGGGTCTCCCGCCTCCAGGACGTCCTTCCACCTCTGCCGGAACAGCTCCGACTCCCGGTCATAGCGCCGGGCTTTTTCGCCGTGATCGTCCAGCCCTCTGGAGGCGGACTCAAGATGATAGAGCTCCGCAAAGGGGGTAAACACATTCAGATAGCCCCTCTCCCGCAGCTTTAAACAGAAATCCACATCATTTAAGGAAATGGCAAAGGCTTCGTCCAGGCCGCCCACCTCCTGAAAGAGACATTTTTTCACCATGAGACAGGCCCCCGTCACCGCAGACACATCCTGGGTATAGCACAGCCTTCCCATGTAGCCCATGTTCTCCTGAGGAATCCGGTAATGGCTGTGTCCCGCCGTCCTGTGGGCTCCCAGCCCCAGCACCACGCCCGCATGCTGGATGCCCTTATCCGCAAAATAAAGCTTGGCTCCCACCGCGCCCACATCCCCGCGCTGGGCATACATCAGAAGCTCCTCCAGCCAGTTGACGGAAATCACCTGGGTGTCGTTGTTTAAGAAAAGCAGATATTCCCCCTGCGCCTGCGCCGCGCCGAAGTTATTGACGGCAGAGTAGTTGAAGGATTCCTCCGGCCCTTTTCCGCCGGAGTATTCCACCACCCTTACCTTTTCCAGCTCCCGCAGTTCGTCATAATAGTCGAAAATTGTCAGATCACTACTGTTATTTTCCACCACAATGATCTCATAATTATCGTAGGTGGATTTCTCCAGTATGGAGGTTATGCACCTTCTCAGATCCGTCTCGTGATCTCTGTTTGAAATAACAATCGATATTTTCGGGCTGCCGATGAGCTCATACCGGATCTTGAAAATTGTCTCGAAGGCTCTTGTGGAGGTGATCTGAAAATGCTCAAACCCGTGCCGGCGCAGATGGTCCGCCACCGCTCCCCTGGCGGACTCAATGGCATAGGGCTTGGATGAAATGTCCGCCGCGGTGCTCCCCGGATGGCTTCTCCAATAGTACAGAAGCTTCGGCACATGCACCACCTTCCTGGCCCTGTCCGTCAGCCGCAGGATCATGTCGTGATCCTGACTGCCGTCAAACCTGGAGCGGAACAGCTCCGTCCCGTCCAGAAGCTCTCTGGCAAAGACGCTGAAATGACAGATGTAATTATTTGCCCGGAGATTGTCGATGGCATAATCCGGCTTAAAGTGCAACGTGATCAGCTTATTGATATCACCGCTCTTAAAGGTGCTCTCGTCACAGTATATGTAATCCGCATCCTTTTCATTGATGACCTTTACATATTCATAGAGCGCGCAGGGGTGCAGGATATCGTCATGATCGAACAGACCGATATATTCCCCCGTGGCCAGCTTAAGGCACTGGTTGGTATTTCCGGAGATCCCTTCATTTCTGACCAGCTTCTGATAGCGGATCCGGGGGCCGAAATCCGCTCCCCAATCCCCTCTTTCCTTTAATTTTTCGACATATTCCTCCACCACAGGGCCCACATACCCATGGGCGTCGTCGGAGCCGTCCGCCAGACACAGCTCCCAGTTTTCATAGGTCTGGTTCATCACCGAATCGATCATTTCCCGCAGGAAATCCTCCGGCGTATTGTATAAGGGCACCAGAATACTGATCCTCACCATTCTGGGAAAACGCTCCGCGCGCTGCTCCTTTCTCTTTTCCGGGGAGGGAAAGCTTCTGGTTCCGTAACTCTCCTTCGCCCTGGCCTCGATTTTCTTATAATTAAGTCTTCCCATGAGCCCCTGCAGATTTCCGCACCGGCGCAGTCTGTCCCTCTGCCGGAGGAAAAAATGCATACAGCGCCGCAGGGGAGCGGACATTTTCCAGATAGGATTGCCTTTAATCCGATTCAGCTTAAATTCCAGCTGCGCACACCTGGCCTCGAGATCGGCCACCCGTCCCGCCAGGGAAGCGTTTCGAAGATGCTCCCTCTCAAAGGCGGCGCGGTAATCTGTCCCCGCCTCTTTTCCCTGCGGGCAATTGTCCATCTCCATCCCCTCCTGATCCATTGACTCTTCAGGGCCTTTCTCCGCTTTTACTCCCAGATCAGTTTCCTCTCTGTTCTTTTCCCTCTCTGACGCTCTCTGTGCCATCCGCTTCCACCTCCATCACCCAGTTGCTCCAGTTCACCAGCTTCTGCCGGGAGCATCTGTCCTCGGCCAGAATCCCGAATCGATAAATCCCTGCCGCAATCGCCGTCTTTGGCAGCCTTGCCGCAAAGCCGGTGAGTCCCACATTCGTCTGATCAGGCAGGTTATTCTCAATATCCTGGCGGTATCTTGCGTCCGCACAGACCGCCATAACCCGCCCCGTCTCTTTGTTCTGTAACAGAAACTTCTTTTCATAACATGCGTTATCCGCTCCGATTATGAAGGAATATCCCTGAAAATAATAGCCCGCATCCTCCGGCACGCTCTCCTTCCCGGCCTTCTGCGGCGGCTGAGAGTGAAGCCAGCGGTAAATATCCCTTGCACACTCCATCCCCACCACCAGACACGCATCCTCCCTGGCTCTGGCCAGCTGCTTTTCGCACCGCACTGTCTCTGACCAGGGCATATCCAGAGTCACCGGATTACAGTACGCCATGGAGTACCGGGAATCCAGCATGTCGTTTAAAAGGTACGGATGGTAAAAGGGATCCCTGCCATAGAGAGAAAGATGACGCTCGTAGAGAAGATCCTTCTCCCGCAGATGCCGGAGCTGTTTTTCCTCCGACTCCCCGTCCTTTCCCCGGCTCAGGGACTCATGGTGAAAGAGCGTTACATCATTTCTTACTATATTATAATAGCCCTTCTCGTAGATCGTATAACACAGATCCACATCGTTGAAAGCCACTGCAAGCTCCTCGCAGAAGCCTCCGGCCTCCCAAAAGACCGGACGCCGCACCATCAGGCATGCTCCCGTCACTGCAAGCATGTCATGAACTCCCCGGTTCATTCCGAAATAATGCTCCTCCCCATCGCTCAGATATTGAAGCTTATGGGCGGGCCCCACCCTCAGGTTGGTGATTCCCGCATGCTGTATGGTATCAGAATCCGGATAAAGGAGCTTTGCCCCCACCGCGCCGGCCCAGGGAAGCGCCGCCTTGCGTGCCATCCGGTCCATCCAGTCCGGCTGAACGATCTCCATATCATCATTGAGAAACAGCAGAATCTCCCCGGCGGCGATTTCAGCTCCCAGATTACACATTTTTGAAAAATTAAACGCCATGGGCTGATACCGGTAAACGGTATTCACCTCAGTATTGTGCTCTTTTATCTCCCGAAGCCTTTGGGAAATCTGCCGTCGGTTTTCTTCCCCACTTCCATTGTCCACCACGATGATCTCAAAGGGATGCGCGCTAACGGTTCTCTCCAGCAGAGAGTCCAGGCAGTGGAACAAAACCTCAGGATTATCCTTCGACGGAATAATGACAGATAACATCAGATTTTTATCGCTCTTTTTGTGGGTGTTTCCGTTCGTTTTATCTGTCTCCTCCGCCAGGTCATTTTCCAGCTCTTTTTCTGCAAAATCAGGAAGTTTCAGGCCCCTTGTCTGTTCATAAAAATTCTGTTTTACGTTGTATAACACATGTCTTATATGACAGACTTTTGAGTCCTTTTCACATTTCCGTCTGGAAAAACACCCATATGCCCTCAGCATCTCAAACAAAAGAAGGTAAATCCATTCCAGTTCCCCTCCCCGGGGCGGTGTTCTGTCGAGAATTCCTCTCTCCCTGCAATCCTCCCAGGCGCTTTTCAGGGCGGAGGTCCTGACCGCGACCATACTTCCCGGATAAAAACCCGACAGGAAACGATCCGGGGACCAGTCCGGTTTCAGCCAGGGATTCTTCCTGACACCGCTTTGTCCGTCGATCTGGTCCTCATCCCCATAGACAAGAATCACCTCCGGGTCACAAAATCGTCTGTACATCATCCCCCAGGCGAGATCGTTCACATCCCCCTCGCATAAGGTCAACACAATATAGTCCGGATTTTCAGGCCCGAAAATGATTTTTGTATTATTGTATATATTTTTGACGGAAATATATACAAAAAACGTTTTTCCGTTTAATTGACTGTTTTCGTCAATAATCGAATAAATCCCTTCTGTCTTTCTGCAATCAGACGCATTTCCTTCATTTTCTCCATTCTCTCCGTCTATTATCCTGTTTTCTGATTCATTTATCAGATTATTTTCCAATTTTATTCTTAAATTTTCATCATTTCCAAGTATTTTTTCCTGTTCTTCGATCCATTTCTCGTAAGTGATTTTTTTACCAGAAAGCTCCTTTTCATAACGTTTATGCTGTTTTTCGATAAGTTTTTCCTTCAATTTTTTCCTGAAAATAGCCATTTTTGACCTCATTTCCCAAATCCGGTACAGCAATTACAACCCCCCCCGGACAATCCCCGAAAACCAGAACCGCCGCAGGCTGTGCACCGCCAATTCCACGCGCAAATCATCGAACATATTTTCGAATCTCTATGCGATTTTCAATCACGCCCACCATAAAATACACCATGCAAAAAATTTAATTGCAAACCAGAAGAACCACATTTCACCGAAAGAACTTCCATCCAGAGCCTGATCGCAGAAGGGAGGGGAGGCGCGAGAGAAACACAGCCCTCCGGGCGTCCTCTCTCTCCTGTGTCCCGCTCCTACCAGATCCTTCTCAATGAATCAATCAGGTCCTCCGCCATCTCCACAGAGACCACTGTCAGCTCCATTTTAACCGTAAGCCTGTTCTCCTCCTCGAGAGGCAATTCCGAAAAACGGATCAGGATATTGGGATCTGCCGTCTCAAAAACATAGCATCCGCCTTTCATCTTACTTCCATTCACTTCCACATGTTTTTTCCAGGAAAACGCCTTCTCGGAAAACAGGTCAACACCGTTCAGGGCAAGTCCTCTCAGCTTCATAATGCAGGGACAGTTAGCAGGATCAATCCGAAGCGCCCGTATCTCTCCGCCAAAAGGGATTTCCACCTCCAGATTTCTCTCATCCGTATAGATATCCTCAAAATAACGGGATTCCTCCTCGTAGAATCCGTAGCCCTGGTCATAATAAACCTGAATCCTGTGCCTCTCCACATCCCGCAGATGTTCCCTGATCAGCTCTCCGGGATGGACCGGGTAAGGAATCGTGCCGATGGCGGCTCTGATCTCACCTATGGATTTTCGTTTTCCGGTTACCTGGCCCTGAAATTTAATTTCCCGCAGCCGGAATTCCTCCTCCATTCGCGGAAAAATTCCCAGTCTGTCCATCATCGCGCTCCAGTCCAGCTTCTTTCTGCGCTTTTCCTCCTCCAGCACATAGCAGTAGACCGCCCGGAACGCAACCTCCGCCGGAGAAATCCTTCGTTTCATAGTCCACTCATAATCAATCAGGCTCCAGCGTTCCCCATCCACCAAAATATTCGCAAAGATCAGGTCATAATCCGTCACTGCTCTGTCCTGTCCCCAGGAAATCAGCTCATAATACCTGTCGAAAAGTCTGTAAAACCCCTCCAGATCATCCCGCTCCAGACATTGATCCAGAAGCTCCTCCAGAGTCACGCCATTTTCATAGGTAAATTCCGCATATCCCTCTCCGGTCAGCCGACAGGGATTGACATGAAGACCACTCCCCGCATACCTCTCCTTCAAAAGCGCAAAGGAGCGGGACATTCCCCTCACATGTCCCCTGGCCTCATCGCTCATGGGGATTTTTCGAACCACCCTGCCCTCCTGGGGTGTATCCACAATTTCCGTTCTCAGCGCATACTTATCCGCCCTGTCATTGGAATACTTCACATAGGCCGTCTCCACATCCTTCCCGATCACTACCAGATAAGAATTGGAGAAGGTGTCGAACATGCCATCCTTTATGGCGCTGTCATAGACATATTTTTCATTGAAGAGAACTACTCTGTTACGATCAAAATTACGAATGTTATCTGTAAGCTCTCCCTGATTTGGAAGTCGTTTGTCGGAGTAAATAACCGTAGGAAATTTGTAATCCGGGTAAGGATAATAAAAAAAATACTCTTTTATCCCGCAATTCTCCATGATTTTCTCCAGTCCCGGACGGGTAAACGTCCTGGCGCTTCCACCGTCAGGATACCCCTCAAGATTGCTGAACCAGTCTCCCAGATGATCCTCCGTGCATCCGGCCCAGTATTTTAATCCGAACTGATTTTCAATGGCAATTACAATACGCCCGTTATCCTTTATGTGTCTCAGAATGATTTTCAGGAAATCCTCATAGGGCGTCTGCGTATGGATGTAAGACCTCCCATATTCAAAGACCCCTATCATACATACAAAATCATAGTCCGTGGGAAGCGCAGGCTCGATATCCCCGAAATTACCCAGATAAATCTCAATATTGTCCCTGTCCTGATTTCGATACGCGTTGATCTGGCTTCTTCTTAAGGAGAGATCCACACAGGTCACACTCCCGGCCTTCTCCGCGAGCTTTTCCGTGATTGCCCCGCAGCCGGAACCAATCTCAAGCACCTTATCCTCCGGCCCGATGGGCAGCCAGTCCACGATATTCCCCCGAAGCGGCGAGAGATGATAGAGAATCGGCCAGCTCCTCCTGCTCTCCACAACAGCGGGATACTCGCCCCGCCGACAGCTCTTCACGATGGAAAGTATTTCATCCTCAATATCCCCGTCGCTGTACAGATCTTCCCCTGAATAACAGTCAAAGTTTAATCTTACCTTTCCTATCTGTTCCGGCCTTATCTCTGCTTCTGCCCGTTCCTTTTCCTCTGATTTCTCTTCTTCCTTTATCGTTTCCCTCATCACCGGCTTTTCCTCTGTCTCTGTATGTTCCAAAAGCGTTCCGCTGTCCGCTGCCCTCGCGTCCTCCTCTGATCCTGCGTTTTCCGCGAAATCCGCACTGTCCTCCGGCTCTGCGCTTTCCGCAGACGGCGCACTTTTTGTCGCCCCCGTATTTTCCTCAGACTCCGCATTTTTCTCAGGCTCTGTATTTTCCTCAGGCTCTTTGCTCTCCACCGTAATCCGGGAATTGGTGTCGAAATATCCCACCGTATCCTTATCGGAGATCACCGTCAGCTCCATCACATCATACAGCCTGTGATACACTTTAAATTCTTCATTCTCATAGCCCGTAACCCCCAGGGAGAGCAGGTATTCCCCACCCTGTAAATCAATTTTCTGGGTGAAGGTGATATGCTTTACATTTCCCTCTCCCACCGAGTCCAGAAAGGCCTTTTCCACCATGGTATTGGTCCCCGTGATCTCCACGCCCCTGATATTTTTAACTGTAAAAGCGAAAATAGGCTCCTCGATATCCTCAAAAAAACGCACCGTCATGTGGATCTCACATTTCTGCCCCTTGATAATGGCGCTGCTCTTTCTGCCCGATTCGTCCGTCACATAGTAATCCTCTATCACCGCCGCCCTGGTACCGTATTCGAGAAGCTCCGGATTTTTCAGTACGCCGCCTTCTCCGGGATGCTCCTCCCCCCCATACAGAGGGTTCTGCACATCCTCCTGCTGCCCCTGCGTATCCTGCGGCTCCTCCTCCCCATCGTCTCCGGGAAGAGGATACTGTCCCACCAGCACCTGCTTATAGGCGTCGATCATCTCCTTCGGCGTTCCCTCGCCCAGCTTGACTCCCTGATTTAAGAGCACCACCCTGTCGCAGTATTTGCTGATACTGCTCAGGTCATGGCTCACAAAGACGATGGTCTTGCCCATCTCCTTAAATTCTTCAAATTTGTGATAGCATTTCGCCTGGAAAAAGACGTCCCCCACCGACAGGGCCTCGTCCACGATCAGGATCTCCGGGTCGATATTGATGGCCACAGCAAAAGCCAGCCGTACAAACATACCGCTGGAATAGGTTTTTACCGGCTGATAGACATACTCGCCGATATCCGCAAAATTCAGAATGTCATCCAGCCTTTCGTCGATTTCCTTCTCCGAAAAGCCGATCATGGTGCCGTTTAAGTAGACATTTTCAATGCCGTTGTACTCCATGTTGAATCCGGCTCCCAGCTCCAGCAGAGCCGAAATCCGTCCGTTCACATTCACACTTCCGCCGGTCGGATTCAAAACGCCTGTTATTATTTTGAGAATGGTAGATTTACCTGATCCGTTGGTGCCGATGATCCCTACCGTCTCCCCCTGGAAAATGGTAAGATCCACTCCCTTTAAGGCGAAATGTTCCTTATATCTGCGCTTTCTGGCGAGGCCAAGGGACTCCCTGAGCCTGTCCGAGGGCTTGTCATAGAGCCTGTATGCTTTTTCCAGATCACGTACCTGTATGGCAATTTTTTTTTCGTCCATCATACTCCTCACAGAACATCCGCAAAATGTACCTTGAGCCGCTTAAAGATCAGCGATCCCACGCAGAACAGTGTAACTGTAAAAATCCAGAAATAGGTGGAGGAATAAAAGTGTTCAAAGAACCATTCGTCCCCGTAAATCGCGTTCCGGTATCCGTTTACGATATAAACCAGCGGATTAAGCTTAAAAAGCGTGATCAGCCTCTCGTCCGAGAGCATGGTGATATTCCAGAGCACCGGCGTGGCCCACATCCCAACCTGAAGGCCGATACTGATGATCTGGGTAAGATCCCGGAAAAAGACTACCACCGCGCAGGTGCAGTAGCTCATGGCCAGCACCAGCACAAACAGACAGAAGCTGTAGTAGAACACCTGCAGCGTATAGACTGTGGGATAATAGCCATAGCATACGGCCACTGCCAGCAGCACCACCACAAAAAACAGATGAATAAAGGTGGCCGCCACCAGCTTGATAATCGGAAGAATACTGATATTAAATACCACCTTTTTAACCAGGTAGCTGTACTCCAGAAGGGCATTGGTTCCGTTTGTGAGGGCCTCTGAAAAATAAAACCAGGGAACCAGACCCGCCGTCAGATGCAGGACATAGGGAACCTCCACGCCGCTGGCCACCATCTGTGCCCTGGTATTGAACACCTTATCAAACACCAGCCAATACATAACAACCGTTACCACCGGCTGCACCAGCGCCCACAGAAATCCCAGATAAGAGCCCGCATAACGCTTCTTAAAGTCGTTTTTGGCCAGCTTCCAGATCAGTCTGCGGCTGTGGAACAGCTCCTTCGGAATAATGAACATTCTGTCGTAGTACAGGCCGAAAATAATACACGCCAGTAAAAGCAGCGCACAGGCGCAGAATTTTTTGAGATCCTCCGTATACGGATCCGGCGCAAGGGGATTGTTGTGCATCAGCACCATCAGCGCCACCAGCGCGCATATCCCGTAAAAGATGCCGATTCCCACAGGCTTAGGCAGTCTTCTCAAATCAAATTTCTTACCGTCGTCTCTGAGACCTTTTTTCAGGGAAAAATTGTCATCCGCCATACGCTCTATCCGTTCTTTCTGCTTTCCGTGTACTCCCTGATTCCGCACCAGTTCCGATCCCGTTCCACCATATTCAGCTCAGTGCCGGGCGCAATGGGCCACTCCACACCGATATCGGGATCGTCAAAGCGCAGGCCTCCCTCATCCCCCGGGTGATAAAAATCCGTACACTTGTAGGCGAACTCCGCATAATCGGAGAGCACCAGATAGCCGTGGGCAAAATTTTTCGGGACAAAAAACTGCTTTTTATTCTCAGCGGAGAGCACCACGCCCTTCCACTTTCCGTAGGTGGCGGAGCCCGGCCTTAGATCCACCGCCACGTCGTACACCTCCCCGGAAACCACTCTCACCAGCTTGTCCTGGGGAAAATTGATCTGAAAATGCAGTCCCCGCAGCACATTCCTGGTGGAGGCCGACTGATTATCCTGCACGAATACCTGATCGATCCCCGCCTCCTTAAAATCGTTGTAGTTGTAGGTCTCCATAAAGTATCCCCTGGCATCCCCGAACACCGTGGGGGTGATGATCTTAAGTCCCTCTATCTCGCAGGTTTCCACCGTTATCTTTCCCATTTTTGTCTTTCTCCTTCCTCCTTCTCCTCACACCTTTATAATCCGTCCGCCACTTCCTTCATGTACTTCCCATAGTCTGTCTTCATCAGAGGCTCCGCCAGGCGCAAAAGCTGCTCCCGGTCGATAAATCCCTTCTTAAAGGCGATCTCCTCGATACAGGAGATATACAGTCCCTGCCGCTTCTGGAAAGCCGCCACGAAATCCGCCGCATCCAGCAGCGAATCATGGTTTCCGGTATCCAGCCAGGCAAATCCCCGGCCCAGGGTCTCCACATGAAGCGTCCCGCGCCTTAAATACTCGTTGTTGATGCTGGTGATCTCGATCTCCCCTCTGGCCGAGGGCTTCACATTTCCGGCGATCTCCACCACGTCGTTGTCATAAAAGTACAGTCCAGGCACCGCATAATTACTTCTGGGCTTCTCCGGCTTCTCCTCGATGGAGAGCGCCCTGCCCGTATGGTCAAACTCCACCACCCCGTACTCCCTGGGATCCCGCACGTAATACCCGAAGATTGTCGCCCCCTTTTCCCGGGAGGCCACCTCCCGCAGGACTCTCGAAAAGCTCTGCCCATAAAAAATATTGTCGCCCAGAACCAGAGCCACATGATCCTTTCCGATAAAACGCTTCCCAATCAGGAAAGCGTCCGCCAGGCCTCTTGGCTGCTCCTGAACCGCATAGGTAAACGCCATGCCGAGCTGACTTCCATCCCCAAGCAGCTCCTCGAACACCGGCAGATCCCTGGGGGTGGAGATAATCATTACCTCCCTGATCCCTGCCAGCATCAGGATCGAAAGCGGATAATAAATCATCGGTTTGTCATAAACCGGCATGATCTGCTTGCTGATGGCCTTGGTAAGCGGATAGAGCCTCGTTCCCGCTCCTCCCGCCAGAATGATTCCCTTCATCGTCTTCATACCTTTCCATACGTTATTTCTATAGTCTACCACAAAATGGGAATGATTGTAAATCACTCCCATTCCATCCTGCCTGAAATTTCTCAGCGGCCCGCGTACATCTCCTCGTAATACTTCTGGTAATCCCCGCTGGTCACATTTTTCATCCAGTCCTCATGCTCAAAATACCACGCGATTGTGCGGCGGATCCCGTCCTTAAACATGGTCTCCGGCTCCCAGCCGATCTCTCTCTTAATCTTGTCCGGCGCGATGGCATATCTTCTGTCATGGCCCTTACGGTCCTCCACGTAGGTGATCAGCTCCTCGCTCACCAGCGCCTTTCTGGTGTCTTTCTCCGGAAGCATCTCCTGCAATGTGTCTATAATAATATGAATGATCTCGATATTCTGCTTTTCGTTGTGTCCGCCTATGTTGTAGGTCTCAAAAAGCTTTCCCTTCTCCTGCACCAGATCGATGGCCTTGGCGTGATCCTCCACATAGAGCCAGTCGCGCACATTCCTGCCATCCCCGTAGACCGGCAGCTTTTTGCCGCACAGGGCATTATTGATGATCAGCGGGATGAGCTTCTCCGGGAACTGATAAGGGCCATAGTTGTTGGAGCAGTTGGTGATGTTGGCCGGAAATTTATAGGTGTCCATATAGGATTTCACCAGCATGTCCGCTCCCGCCTTGCTGGCAGAGTAGGGACTGTGGGGGGAGTAGGGCGTGGTCTCATAAAAGTACCCTCCCTCCGCCTCCAGGGAGCCGTACACCTCGTCCGTTGACACATGCAGAAACTTTTTGTCCGGCTTATAGGTTCCGTCCGGGTTTTCCCAGGCGGCTCTGGCGCAGTTGAGCATCACCGCGGTTCCCAGCACATTGGTCTGCACGAACACCTCGGGATTGACGATGCTGCGGTCCACATGGCTTTCCGCCGCGAAGTGAACCACTCTGTCGATGTCGTTCTCCGCGAAAATGCGGGAAATGGCCTCCTTATCGCAGATATCGGCCTTCACGAATGTGTAGTTGTTCCGCCCCTCCACTTCTTTCAGGTTCTCCAGATTCCCCGCATAGGTGATGGCGTCCACGTTGATGATCCGGATTTCCCGGTCATACTTTCTGAACATGTAATGAATATAATTGGAACCGATAAACCCGGCCCCTCCGGTTACAAGGTAAGTCCTCATTGCTTTCTCTCCGTTTCTTTTTTCAGCTTCACTGTATTTCTCAGTATCCCATATAACTGATGTTCATGTCAACATCTCCGTTCATCCCGGACACCCTCCCTTTGGAGGAATACTGCCACATATCATATCTGGTTCTGGTATAACTGGGCGTTGCCGCATACTGGGCAAGCCAGATCTTATAGCCTGAAAGGGCGGGCGCGTCCATATAGCTGTTAAGCCAGGTCTTGTTGGCGTAGATTCCCGCCTTATACCCGGAGTTCTGGATGGTCTGACAGAAGGCCTTACACACCGCTGTTCTGGCGGCGGCGTCGATCTTATCGCCCCGGCCTCCGTTGCTGGATTCCACATCCAGAAATACCGGATAGGAGATATTATATCCCTTTATCAGTCCCGCAACCATGGACGCTTCCTCCACGGCCTCCACCTCGTTGACAGCCTGGGTGAAGAAATAAACGCCAACCTTAAGTCCCGCTTTGGAGGCTCCCTGGATATTGCTGCGGAACATGGGGTCCTCGATCAGCGCGCCGGTGGAGGATCCCCGGTAGCCGCAGCGGATAATCACAAAGGATACGCCGCTGCTTTTCACCGCGTTCCAGTCGATGCTGCCATTCCATTTGGAAACGTCGATCCCCATATGGCCGGAGCCGGTGTTGAGGACGCCGTCGCTGTTAAAGTTATATTTTGCTCCCTGTATGATCTGCTCTCCCGTCACCGGATTTCCGTTTTTGTCGAAAAAGTAAGTCTTTCCCTCAATCTCCTGCCATCCGGTATAGCGGTACTTGCCAGTGGTCGTGCTGACCTGACGGTAAAACTCCTTGATCTCCGTGTTGTAGTAATCCGCGTATTTGGCCTCCCTGAAGCCGCCGTTCCCATCCTTCACATACAGCGTCTCGCCGCCGGTGCTTTTGAGCGTACTCTTTGTATCCGTCTTCGCACTGTTCGGCGTGGCCGTTGGGCTGGCGCTGGGCGTTACGCCGGGACTGACCGTCGGCGTGGCTGTTGCCGCGGCAGTGGCGGTGGGTGTTGCGGTGGCCGTAGCCGTCGGGCTGGTCGTCGGCGATGGCGTGACTGTCGGCGTGGGCGTAACAGCCGGCGTCGGCGTCGGCTGTTTTGTGGGAGTGGGAGCTGCCGGCGTCTGTGTTGGCTCCGTCGTGGGTTCCTGCGTAGGCTCCTGCGTGGGCTCCGCCGTAGGTTCTTCCGTGGGATCCGGCACAGGCGCCGGCGTCTCCGATGGATCCGGCATGGGCGTAGCGTTTGCGTCAGGCTCCGCTATGGCCGCCAGGTCGTCGGGATCCCTGTGTATAACGGACCTGTTGATCCCTCCCGGCGCGGCCAGAAGCCGGAAATCCAGAAAAGCCTTCTGGGCGGGATCCGCAATCTTGCTCCGCTCCACCGCCTCATAGCTGTTTTCCGTCGTCTCCGTCCCTTCGATCAGCGTTTTGGTGGATTCCACCCATTCCACCGTATCCTTGTTGGTGGATTCCACCACGGTCTGATTCACCCGGGTGTCCTCCGCCGCCACATTTACCTGGGACTCCGTCTTGACCTCGTCGGACACATCCACCTTCTTATATTCAATGGTATCTCTCACCGTGATTGCCATGGCCTCACCGGAATAGCTGTACTCCCCGGACACAGGGGCGATGATCTTCACTTTATATTTACCAGGAGCAAGATCCGTCTGATAAATGATCCCGTCCATGTCCTCGTCCTTCTTCGTATAGCTGCCGCCGGAGGGCTCCTGGACCTCCACCTCGAAGGGGACGCTGGGAATGAGCTTCCCGGACTTCTTATTCACAAACTTGATCTTGAGATCCTTCTGGATAGAGGAGAGATTCAGGACCGCTTCCTTATCCCCTGTGGTTTCATCCTCTTCATCTTCATTCTCCTGCTGTTGCTGCTCCTGCTCCTCCACCATGGCGGCCGCCATCTGCCGGGCGGACTGGGCGTCGGCGATGGCCACAAGGCCGTCCTCACCGATCATATGGATATCCTCAAGCCCCTGTCCGATCTGTGCGAAGGTCTCGATCTGCGCTTTCGTATTTCTGGCGTTCAGGTACAGGGTTCCTGTCACCACCGCAAGAACAAGCACCGCCGCCCCTGTCAGGGCAACGATATAATCCACCGGGGCGAGATGGGTAAGCTTGAAGACAACCGCTCTCAGGCCGCTTTCGGGAGCATCCTCCCCGTCATCGTCCTCATCCTCATAATCCGCGTCATAATCGTCGTATTCCTCATCATATTCATCATCTTCATACTCTCCGTCATATTCTTCGTCCTCTTCCCCGTATTCCTCCTCATATTCTCCGTCGTAATCTTCGTCCTCTTCCTCACCGTATTCTTCCCCGGCGTCGTATTCCTCCTCATACTCCCCGTATTCTTCCCCATCGTCTTCGGCCCCATATTCGCCGGACTCATATTCCTGCGTGACATACTCCGGGTATTCCTCATAAGAATCCGCTTCATATGCCTCCCCGTCTTCATAATCCTCCGGATCGTATTCTTCGTCCTCATACGCTTCGCCGTCGTCAGAATCATACTCCTCATACTCCCCGTCGGCTTCGCCGTAATACGCATCCTCGTCGTATTCCTCCGGATCGTCCCCATCCTCATACGCTTCCCCGTCGTATTCGTCCCCGTCAAAATCGATCCACTCCAGTTCCTGGGCCTTTCTGCTTCTTTTCCTTTTATTTCCGCCTCTTATTTTCTGCATCAGCTTACTCATCTATGTAAATCCTCCCGGTCATAATTTCCGAAAATTTTTCTGTCTTTTTTCTGCATCTTATCACAAAAGCCACAGCTCCACAAGGGATATTGCCTGTGCGGACGCACCATATAATCGTTCACTCTGCCAGGTTATTTCGCATAAAATCTCACGCTATCCCACAATCTGCACACTTTTTTTCATTTTCAATGCAAAATCCTCCTTAATTATTCGCATATTGTCGCATTCTGTCACTATAGTACGGTAAATATTACCATATAAGTTATTGACTTTTTTCGCATAAACGGTAAACTAGTATCAGGTTTTCAATTATGCTTGTTTTAGAAAAGGGGAATTTTTATGATGTACATGCACTACTGCAAACAATGTCACCGCATCTTTATGCTGAACGGGCATAAAATGATATGCCCGAAATGCACCGAACCGCTGGCCGAGCTGCAGATTTCCTATCTGGATTATGTGGAGCTTGACATGGCGCAGAGGGAAGCCTTCAAAAGTGCCTGTGCCGACGAGGCGAAGCTCTGTAAGCTGAAGACTACATATCGGATGTACAAGTACAGCAAATGGTACAGGGAGCTTCAGGCACAAAACGAAAACAATCTGCCGGTCACCACGCTGCTGGCCTCCCTGTCCCATCAGGGCGTTGAGGACTACGGCATGCAACAGACGCATTAGCCAGACAGCGCGTGTCAGGCTTTTTCGGACATTCAGATTAATAAGAGGCTGCAATCGGAACGACCCTATGGGTCCGGAGGTTGCAGCCTCTCTCTGTCCCGACGGCTTCTCTCCGGCCCGTACACGGCGCAGCCCGCCGTCCGGCTCCTCTCATCTGTAATATACAAAAATCCCCAGAAGGATCACCGCCATCCCCAGAACCTTGCGCCGGGTGATCCTTTCCTTAAAAAACAGGTAGCTGAGCAGCATCACCACCACATACCCCAGCGACTCTATCACCGGAACATTGGAGAAATCCAGCCCCCGATAAGAGAGCACGGTTATAAACATGGACAGAAACATCATCCCGTATCCGCAGATTACATAGAAATTCAGATACTCCCGTATGGGGGAGGAATACGTCCTGGCAGCGCTCTTTTTCAGCAGAATCTGCGCAATGGAGGCGATCACCACCGAGCAGATCAGTATTATGACCGAACTATTCAAGACCTTTTCCCTCCTCGCTGTTCAGAATAAAAATCCCCGCCATCACCAGAAGAATCCCCGCCGCCTTCCAGAGCGTGATCCGTTCATGGAAAATAAAGATTCCCCATACCAGCGCCCAGAGCAGCGTCACCGCCTTGTTGGCGTAGGCTACGGAGAGTTCGAACCTTTTGATCACCTGCTGCCAGAGCAGCGCGTAAATCCCCAGCACCAGGACATCCAGCCCGTAGAGCACCAGAAAGCCCATACTGAACAGCTCTCTGCCGGAGGCAAACTTCGAAACCACGCTGGAGATGCTGTAGATCAGGAACACCGCCTGCAGCATCAGCAGATCCTGCCATCTGATATGCTTTTTCATCCGTACTGTCCTTTCCTTTCCCGAAACCCTCCATAACTGCCCGGATCCCCCGGCGTTGCAGACTTTTACTATTTTATCACAGAAAGACAGGGAGATATATTAAATTTTTATGAATAAGTGGATTTTTTTACCGGATAATAGTAGAATAACAGCGAAAGGAGCTCGCTATGGACGAAAAACAGAAAAAACACACTGAAAATAAACAACAGATATCCGGCTCTGCCGGACGCCCTTATGTTAAATCGAAAAGGAGTCTTCCCGTCAATCTCCACATCGTGCTGATCGCACTGATCGCACTGATCGCCGTGGTGGCCGTCTACCGGCTCTACCGCTGGAATCAGGGCGTGGATATAAACGATCTGAACGCAGGGTTAGAGGACATCGACCCCTCCGAATTTGATATTGAAACCCTGGACATGATCATTCCCATGGACGCTTCCGCCCTGGAGGGCCGGGAGGACGACGGCGTAACCACCATCCTGTGCCTGGGCAACAACCCCTTTACGGACGACCGGGACGATACCGGGCTGGCCGCGCAGATCGCCTCCAAAACGGACGCGGCGGTCTATGACTGCGCGTTTCCGAATTCCTCCGCCGCCTGCAAATATCCCACCTATAATCCGGAATATACCAGGGACCATTTTAATCTCTTTTATGTGGTAGAATTCCTGCGCACCGGCAACTTTACCGCTATCTCCTCCATCGCAGGGGACGAGCCCGACCCGCGGTATACGCAGGCCGTGGAGGTCATGAAAACAGTGGATATGGACAGGGTGGATGTGATCCTGATCATGTACGACAGCACCGACTACAATGAGGGGACGCCCTCCGACAACCCGGACAACCCCTACGACGTCACCGCCTTTACGGGGGGGCTGCGCACCGCCATAAACAACATCCAGGAGACCTGGCCGTATATCCGCGTCATCGTCCTCTCCCCCACCTACGCCCAGTATCAGGACGAGGATGGAAAGCTCCACAACGGCACCCTCACCGATCTGGGGAACGGTACTCTCAACCATTACCTGGTCAAAGAGTCCGAGGCCGTGCTGGACTGCGGCGCTTCCTTTATCGACAATTATTTCGGCACCATCAACGAGAGCAATTACGAGAAATATATGGCCGATCACATGCATTATAATGATGCGGGCCGTGAACGGATTGCAGAGCGGATCGCGGACGTGATCAATAACAGGATGGATGTGGTGACTTCCGCTCCGTAACAGAATGTCCTCCGGGACATTCTCCCCGGAGCACTCTTTCCAGAGAAAACCCCGGGATGCCGCGCCGCTTCCGGCCGCATTCCCGGGGATTTTTCATGCCGGTTCCGGAGGCGTCCGCACCGCGTACAGACACGGCAGCGTTCTTTCCTTCCTGCACACAACGCTACTTTCTCAGAAGAAGCTCCTCGAAATCAAATTCCTCCACGATTTTTCTCATATGCGCCAGATACTCGTCGATCCCCCGTCCCGGCTGTCCCTCCTTCGCCACCCGGTTCGTGCCGTCCGCAAAGCATTCCGCCATATACCGGTTATAGCGGGGATGATAATGGCTGTAGTCCGCATAATGATTCAGATCGCATATAATCTCCTCCCTGTCCGGGAAAAAGTAAACCTCCACATTCTCATAAGCGTTCAGCCGGCTGGCAATATAGCGGTATTCCTCAAGAGTGGCCTCCAGATGATTTTCCTTAAGCACATCGTTCCAGAACAGAATACTGTAGGGCGGGAAAAAAATCACAAACTCCGTCTGTGGATTTTCTTCTATAAAGGGACAGATATTCACCGCCAGATTTTCCTCCACGGCTCTCAGATAAGCGTCCGCCGCCAGCTCCTGCTCCTCCTGCCGGGGGGACACATAGTTATGTAGCACCCAGGTCTCGCTGTAGTATTCCTCTGTCCACCAGCTGGCGTACACGTCTGAGAGATCCGTGGGATCCGGATCCGCCAGAGGACGCAGAACATAATTCAGCAGAACATCCTTGTTGAGGACGTACTTTATATCATCCAGATAACTGTCGTTATATAAATATTCAGGTATGGGGTATTTGGTCTCCTCCACCCCTCCCATATAGGTGATCACATCCACCCCCAGAAATATCTTTTTAATCCGTTTATCCCCCTGATTGTTCGGGCTTTTGAAAAGGATCTCCATAATATTGGCCTGATCCCTGGGATAGGCGGCGCTGTAGCTGAGCTTGATGGTATCCAGATCCATCAGCTCCCGAAACCAGTCGGTCTGAAAGTTCACGGTCATGGAGGAGCCCAGGATCGCGCTGTCGTATTCCATATGGGCCGCCATTCCCGGATTCTGGGAGAGCTGATTGTCCACCAGGTAGGGAAAGCCAGGAATGGGCCCGTGATAGTGAAAAAAAGGATCCACCAGCACCACCAGCGCTGCCAGAAGAAGCTGCGCCCCGATGGCAGCCCCCAGAAAAATGAGGACCGCCCTCTTAAAGGAGCCGGCCAGCTCCCCGTTCTCCCGGGAGATTTCCTCCCCGCCCGGCTGAATCCTGTCTTCCGCTTTCATTTTGCTTTTGTCCAGGTTGTCCAAGATTTCCTTCCCCTTTCTAGAAATTCACATACAGAAAGGAGCTCACCTCCGAAAAAGAAAGCACGCTCCACACAAACAGCACTGCCGCCTGAAACGCGCTGACCGCCCCGGGCTTTACCCTCCGCGCCAGGCTCTCCGCGGTTTTTCCGAAAAACACCATGAAAAGCGTCAGGATCAGCCCCGCCGCCGGCAGGATGTAGTGGGCGTACTGCCAGCCGTCCACCCCCAGCACCTTGATCACATACCAGAACTCATCCAGGTTAAAGCACCCCGCCAGCTCCCAGTTGATCCTCCCGAAGGAAAACCGGAATATGGTTCTGATCAGCTCCGCCGCCTCTCCCAGAGAGGGAGCCCTGAAAAAGATCCAGGCAAGGTTCACACAGATAAAGGTCAGAAGCACATGAAAAACATGTGTTATATTTGTTTTTAACCGCAAAATCCGGCCCGTGCCTTCCTCCCCGCGGCCCTCTCCCGCCAGGGGCCTTCGCACATCCCTGAAGGCCCTGGTGATCACATACAACAGACCGTGCATCAGGCCCCAGACCACAAAGGTTGCGCCCGCGCCGTGCCAGATCCCGCTGACCAGAAAGACGATCAGACAGTTCGCATACGTTCTCCCTCGCCCTCTGCGGCTTCCTCCCAGGGGAATGTACAGATATCTGGTAAAGAACCCGGTCAGGGTCATATGCCATCTCTCCCAGAACTCCATGATGTTGGAAGCCTTATAAGGAGAGTCAAAGTTAAGCGGAAGATCAACCCCCAGCATCCACCCGATCCCCATGGCCATATCGCAGTAGCCGCTGAAATCAAAATAGAGCTGCAGTGTGTAGGAGAGCATGACAATCAGCGCGTCCCCGGAATTCAGCGCGGCCATGTTGGCGTAGCCAAAATCCGCCGCCTTCCCCAGGGTATCCGCGATCAGAACCTTTTTGGCCAGTCCCAGCACGAACAGGTACAGCCCCCGGTAGAGATGCTCCCAGCAGACGCCTTCAAGCGCCCTCCCGCCTTCAAACTGCGGCAGCGTCTCCCCCGGCAGGGCAATCGGCCCCTGCATGATTTTCGGGAAAAAGCTCACATACAGTCCATAGTCCAGCGCCCCTGTCCGCCCCGTATTTCCCCGGTAGCCCTCCACCAGAAAAGCGATCTGGGTGAAGGTGAAAAAGCTGATCCCCGGCGGAACAAAACCCCCTATATCCGTATATTTAAAAAGAAACAAAAGCCCCAGGTCAAAAACAATCCCTGCGGCCAGCAAACGCTTTCGGTTCCTGCGGCGATCCGCAAAGCGCTCTTTCCGGGCCCCGGTCTTTGCAGCCTCCCTCTCCATCAGGCAAAAGAGTCCGTAATTCACCGCCATGCTTACCAGAA
This sequence comes from uncultured Lachnospiraceae bacterium, assembly GCA_947570615.1. Classification (GTDB taxonomy): domain Bacteria; phylum Bacillota; class Clostridia; order Lachnospirales; family Lachnospiraceae; genus Suilimivivens. The sequence goes on along the minus strand of CANOVJ010000001.1, from coordinate 56,658 downwards.
GCACCGGCAGATACTCCAGACTGCGAAAGGCGTAAAATAGAAGGCTCACAACCAGCGCAAACGCCTCCGTCAGATTTCTTTTTCCGGTTCTGCGCTCCATCCGGCGACAGAAACAGACTCCTGCCAGCGCCAGCGGAAAAAACGCGAACACAAACTCATATGAATTAAACAGCATGATCTGTCACCTCCGGATCCTGATAGATCCGGTAGCCGTCAATTTCCGCAATCAGCACAAGGCCGCTCTCCTGCGGGTCGTTGTCCGTCTGCTTTTCCTCTCCCATGACGATATACCGGCATCCCTCCTGCCTGGTGGCGGCAAGAAGCTCCTCCATATTCACCACCTGCGGCTTTTCCATGGCCTCGTACACCGCATTGTAATATCCCCAGCGCTCCACCAGCATTTCCCTCCCATAGGGCATATTGATGGAGGCGTCGTACTGCCTGACAAAGTGGATCAGCTCCGGGGGCATTACCGCCGACACCCTTATCCCGGGATTCCCCGACCCGATCAGCTCGCAGATCTCCACCACCGTATCCGGTATATGGTAAAGATTCTCCGCCCTGGTGATATAGGGACTGCGATAGACCAGACTTCCGCAGCAGATCACCAGCACGGCGCTGACCACAAAGCCGGTCTTTCTGAATCTGGCGCAGAGCCGGCATGCCCCGTAACAGAAAATCACCCCCATGGGGATGGTCCACAGAATCCGGTAATAGGTCTCCCCGTCCAGCCCGGCCGCCACAAAGGCCTTTCTGCATATGGGGACGAGAAACAAAAATGCAGTCAGAATCGGCGCCCAGACCAGCACAAGTCGCACCGCCTTTCGCTTTTCCGTGATGAGCAGAAAAAGCCACATCACAAGAGTAAGACCAAACAGCAGCCTCAGTCCCGTATAAAGCTTGAAAATCACCAGGCTTTCCATAAAGATACCGTACATAGAAAATCATTCCTTTCCGATCAGAACACCAGGATTCCATGGGTGAGCGCCACATAGACAAGCACATAGACTCCTCCCGGCACACAGCTTGCCGCCGCCCTGCAAAGGATTGCCGGGCTCCTGTGCCGAAGCGCAAAGAGAAATCCGAATCCCATGGTCAGCATACAGCTCAGCAGAACCGCAAGGGAGCTGCTTGCTCCTCCGGCCAGATTCAGACAGGCCAGCAGGATCCAGAAGCCCGCCTGTCCCTGACAGCTCTCTCTGCGCTGTTTCATGATACTCTTTCCGCTCTCTCTCACCTTCCAGCCCTCCTTCAGCTTCAGCGGCGCTGCGCCGGCCCGGGGGGACGGCCCCTGCTCAAACAGACACAGAAAAATCCACATCACGGCCGGAATCACAAAGTTTCCTGTAAAGGATTTTCCCTGCCAGGTCCTGGTCAGGAAAAAGGTTTCCGGAGTGTAGATGGAAACCGCCCCAAACATCTGCCAGAGAGCCATCAGCGCCAGAAACATGGGCAGAAGCGCCCTCCCCTGCTGATAATCCTTCTGATCCGGTCCCTGAAGAGCGAACAGGCTTTTTCCGGTCTGATACCAGAGCAGATAGGAGAGAGGGATCAGAGCCAGAGGAATCACGCTGTGACAGACAATGGTGGCGTGAATGTCGCTCATGCTGGCCACAAAGGCCTCCCAGATGGGAAACAGCGCCAGCGCGTGGCGCACATCCAGCGGCGAGCTCCGGCCCGTGTAGGGATTGACCCGGTAGAGAGAATCGATCTGCTGGGCGGTGAGGGCCTGTACGCCGTAATAGGCGTCGTCCCCGTCGAAGGATGCCCTCGTAAAGGCCATGTAAAGCTGAAACCCCAGCAGCGCCAGGAACAGGAGCATGAACAACACGCTCTCCCCCGACGTGCGGCCGAAGGCGGGGAAAATGCGAAAGTTCAGTTCGTAACCCTTTCGCATTTTCAGATACGTGACCCAGATCCCCAGAAGGGCGCACACCGCCAATACCGGCGTATAGCATTTGATAAAGGTGGTAAAACCGTTGTACACTGCAAAAAACACCACCGGGATCCCCACCAGCTCCAGAAGAGCAAACATCAGGATATACCCTCCCAGCAGCGCCACCGGCATCGTCCGGTATTTTCGATACAAAAAAGGCAAAAGAAGGAGCCCCATACAGAAGGGGATCGCCACCAGCCAGAATATCAGACTCAGGATTTTGTACGCCAGCATCCGTTTTCCTCCCTTTTTATGATAACAGTTATTATTTTATACGCCGGAACAGATAGTAGGTAAACTCTGTCCCCTCCTGCTGCCAGGGTGCCTGCGCGGCCAGCTCGTATCTGTCCCAGATCACTTCCGGGTAGTAGTCTCTGGCGATCACATAGTCCGTCTGCCCTTCCCGGATATACCGCTCCTGCTCCCTGAGCACGTCGTCGATGGCCAGCGTCTGGGTCTGGAACCACCTGCAGGTGGGAACGATATCGCACACGGTGTAGAGCCCCGCGTCCAGACAGTTGATGTTGAGCAGCGTGGGCTCCGGCGTTCCGGCCACGATTTTCTGAAACTGATAGAGGAAAATGTCTTCCTTCTTCTCCAGCCTGTGGGGGATATTCATGGAACCTGTCCAGATGATCCCCACCCCCAGAGCCAGCGATACCGCCAGGGCAATACACATGCCTATAGTTGTGGACATCCTCATTGCAATGGGCATGCGCACAGCACCGGACATGCCGGGCAGGGACTCGCTCCTGCCCCTCTGCGCCGCAGGGCCTGTCCGCTCCCGCTTTTTTCCTCCGGCCAGGGCCCGTTCCAGCCCGCGCCCCGCCAGGCAAAAGCCCGGAACCGCAAACACCGCCAGCGGAAGGGCGTAATAGGGAAGCTCCGAGCCCCCCACGTAAATTCCCAGAAACAGAAAAAATCCCAGAAGGGGAAGGGTAAACCGCTCCAGCCATTTTCTTCCTTTTCCTATTATAAACCAAAATCCGCCCAATATTATAAAGATAAAATAAATACTGTTGTCCCGCATGACCCAGTACAGGATCTTACTGAGCGTATAGACCCGTTCCGCCAGGGAAGGTCCCTGCCCGTTTAAGTTGCTGTAGACAAATACATTGATGTACACATATCCCCAGTACCACTCATAAAGCCCGCCCTGTACCCCGAACCATACCGCCCAGGGCAGGAAGGGAAGCGCCATCCCCGCCAGAAAAAGAACGCAGGCGCGGATCGCTCCCCCGAAATCTCTCCTTGCCAGAAAGGCAAAAAATACGCACATCATCCAGGCGAAAAAAAAGCCCAGCAGGGTAAACTTGATATTGGCCACCATTCCCGCCAGGATTCCTCCCAGAAGAAGCCTTCTGCGGCTCATGGCCGCCTGGGGATATCTGTTCTGAAAATATTCCAGGATCAGATACAGCCCCCAGATCAGAAAGGGCAGACAGATTTCCTCCGCGCTGCCGCCCCAGTAAAAGCTCCGGGAGGTGACGATCACCGCCAGAGCCAGAGGGCTCAGCGCCAGCGCCGTACTTCTTCTGACGCAGAGCGTCAGGATCCGGCAGATGCCAAACAGATCGAATGCCGCCAGAATCCCCTCCAGCACATACACCCCCGCAAAGGTGGTGTGAGAGAGGAGATATGCCAGCCCATACAGAAAATAGAGATACATCCCCTTCTGGTCAAACACGTCCCGATAAGGCATCTTCCCGTTAAACAGCGCCTTTCCCACAGAAAAATAGCTGTTGGCGTCATTCCAGTCGTTGCAGGGATACAGCGGGGAGGAGCGGGAGGCGAAAAACAGCAGAAGAAAGCCCGCCGCCGTCAGGTAGCATATGGAAAACAGCTTTCTACTGCGTGGTGAAAGTATAGGATCCTGATGAGAGCTCATATCTTGTTTTTTCTCCTTCCGCGCCAGAAACCTCCGCTCCTTTAGCCGACTGCGCCGCCTCCCCGTTGATCAGAAAAGGACTCTCCCCGGAGGGCAGCAACAATGTCGCGCCGGTATTGGCGGGAATTTCAAAACGGTACTCATACCCGTTTTCCGTTTTTTTCCATTCTACACTAATTTTTCCGTAAGTACCAGTATAACTTCCCGCCGCAAAGGCAAGCCCGCCGCCGGGATGAGGTTCCAGAAAAATATGTTTAAATCCGGGCCGGTCTTCATCGCTCCGGATTCCCAGCACATCCGTATACAGCCATCCGGCGGGCGCTCCGTACGCATAGTGATTCAGAGAACCGTCCAGTCGGTATCCTCCTTCCTCCTCCCGCAGGGCCGCTCCGAGAGATTCCCAGGTCGTGGTAGCGCCATGATTGACCGCAAACAGAAGCGACGGATATTCCTCCTGCAAAAGCATCCTGTAGGCCTCCTCCACCATACCGTTGCGGCTGTAAGCCGGAAGGAGAAAGCTGATCCCGGAATACCCGGCGTTCATGTGATAATTACTGTACTCTCCGAGCAAAGCCAGATGCTCTGCCGCAGCCGTCTCCAGTTCCCGTGGAAACAATGAAAAGGCAAGCCCAAGGGCATAGGATGTCTGTGTATTACAGACAGTAGCTCCGTCCGGCAATACATACTCTCTCTGCCATGCCTGACGGTAGTTTTCATATATCTGACGGTAGTATTCCGCATCCTCCGGTTTGTCCAGAATGTCCGCCATATGGGAGAGCAAGTCCGCAGAATGAGCGCACCACGCCGTATCCGACAGATCGGCCGGCGTATCCTCCGTTGAGAGATGATCTCCGTATCCGCCCCAGGAACGGATATAATTCTCACTGGTTTCCACCAGCATATCCACCCAGCGGCACAATGCCTCATAGTTTTCTTTCAGAATCGCCTGATCGCCATACTGCAGGTACAGATTCCAGGCAATCACCATGGGCGCGTCCCCCCAGCAGTTGTGGGAAGCCGCGCCGCCGGTTCCATCCCACTCAGCCCCGAAATTTCTGGGCGCCATATCGGAGAAGGACCCTGCCTTCGACTGGATACTGCGCAGCTCCCTCAAATATTTTTCATAGAAGCAGTACGTATCCCTGTGATAAGAAGCCGTCAGGGAAAAAATCTGTGCATCCCCCGCCCAGCCATGGCGCTCGTCTCTCTGGGGACAGTCCATGGGATTGTCCAGGAAGTTACTCCTCTGACTCCACAGGGTATTCTCATAGTACCTGTTGAGAGTTTCGTCAGAACAGCGAAACTCCCCTGTCCGCTCCAGGTCTGAGGACAGGACAAGCCCCTCCACCTGCTCTGCCGGGAGCGCTTCCTCCAGACCGGTGATCTGCACATACCGAAAACCGTGAAATACAAATTCCGGCTCAAAGGTCTCTCCCTCCGGGTCTCCTCTGAGAACATAATAATCCGTGGCCTCCGCCGTACCAAGATTCTCCGTCCAGATGGTTCCCGCTTCGTCATCTCTGTTCAGCAGATCTTCCGTATTCAGCGCCTCCCCGTAGCGCAAAGTCAGAATCTGCCCCTTTATTCCCTTCACCCTGATCCGGCAGATCCCCGCAAAATTCTGTCCGAAATCGTAAACAAAAACATTTTCCACGGGCTGCGATACCTCCACGGGAGTTAAAATCTCCACACACCTTATGGGCTCATTCTTTTTTCCCACAAGCGGAAGGGACAGGTACGCCTCCTCCACCGCATTTTCCTGCGCAGGATACCATCCTGCTTCGGAAAATCCCGCCCGGTCAAAGCCCGGCTGTTCCCGGTTCGCATCATAAAATTCTCCCTGATAAATGTCATCCTCACGTACCGGCCCGTCCGCACAGCAGGCAAAGCTGCCATCCGTCGCGATCACATCCCTGCCGCCGTCCTCGTAGATAATCTCCAGCATCCCCAGAAGCGCATTCTTTTCACCCCAGGGACTCCATATCTCGGGATAGCCCACCGCCCGGTCATACCAGCCATGAAGAAGGATAAGCCCCAGGGCATTTGATCTGCCTTTTTCCAGAAGCTCTGTGATATCATACGTTACATAGGAGAGCTCCTGATTATAGGCCAGCTTTCCCGGTGCAAAGCGCTCATCCGATACCCGCGCGCCGTTCACAGAGAGCGCAAAGCTGCCCAGAGCCGCCATATATACCCTTGCTCTCTCTATTTCCTTATCCCGCACGGAAAATTCCTTCCGGAACAAAGGGGCAGGTTCCTCCCATCCCGCAGTGAGCATCAGGCCGCTGCCGACCCGCAGTCTCCCCTTACGCACCTCCACATGATAAGGCGCGAAAATATTCTCCTCCCCTTCGAAATCCTCCTGGCAGAGAACCTCTCCATCGCCGTCCTGAACCAGAATATCATCCAGCCATGCATAAGATGCCTCTCTGCTTTTGTAGTAGCCGATACTTTTCACCGCTGTAGGCTCCAGGGAGAACTCTCCCGTCTCCTGACCGTTAATTCTCACCATGAGCCTTTCCTTCTGCACCGCAAGCTCCACCTCAAAGCCAGTACCCCCCGGCGAATCGCCGCCGACTATCTGCACCTCCTCCTCCGAGAGCGCCATACACTGATCCATATGCCTCAGGGTAAAAAAGGACTCCTCCCCTTCATTTCTGATCTCACACAGATACATTTCCCCATACCGCCCTCCTTCCGCCCCGAAAATAAAAGCGGCCGCCGTATTCTCTACTTCCATCCGGTATCGGATGGAAAAACTGTAATCCTCCTCGCCATATTCATCAGCCTCAGCCTCCTCCGGGGCGGAGATCCACTTCGCTCCCGCCATGCCTTCCCCCATCAGGCCGGTCTCAAACCATGCTTCCTCCGAAGAAAAATGGCATTTTTCATTTTCATCCCAGACCTGAACCTGCCAGTAATACCGGGTTTTGGGTCTGAGAGCCTCTCCCTCATAGACAATACCTGCCGACTCGTCCTCCGGGACTTTTCCGCTGTCCCAGACTGACACTTCCTTTTTCAGCGCCTCCTGGCTTTCCGCCACACAGATCCGGTATGCGCTCTGCCCGGCCCCGGTTCTGCCACTTTCCATTTTCCAGCTGAATACAGGGTGCGCCTCGTCTATTCCGAGAGGGTTGTGAAGATGGCACACTTTCAGCCCGTTGATTATAACCGCTTCCGTTTCCTTCTTCCGTTTTCCAGGAAAGTCTCCGTATAAAAGAATGATTCCCGTCAGAAATACGAGACATATAACACAGATAATTCCTGTTTTTTTTCGCTTTTTCATATTTTCCCATCCATATGGCAGTCTGGCCCTGCTGATATTTTGATATTTTCTTAATCATAACAAGATCCGGAGGGAATCTCAAGGTTCTTCTGGAAATGTTCTGCGACACTGTATGATATTTTTATGTAAATCCTGATCCGGATGCTTATTAACCGCAAAATATCCTTACAGGTCTACCATTCATGACTTTCGCCTGCTATAATAATATCACTGTCCGGGATCAGCGCTCCCGCCGCTGGGAGTCCGAAACGAACAGAAATAAATGCGAAAATGGAGAAATACTATGTCCGAGCGCAGTAACAACATTGTATCAGTCAGCCTGCAAAATGAATATAACTACGGAATAGATGCCCTGAGGATGCTGGCCATGCTTCTGGTCGTCACCGCGCATATATTAGGCCCCGGCGGCATCCTGGAGGCGGCAGAGACGGCGTCAGCTCAGTACAGGGCCGCCTGGTTTCTGGAAATCGCTTCTTATTGCTCTGTAAACTGCTACGCGCTTATATCCGGATATGTGGGAGTCAACGCAAAGTACAAATATCATAACCTTGTTTTATTATGGCTGCGGGTGGTATTTTACACGTTGGGAATCACCCTGCTTTTTTCCGTTTTTGTTCCCGGTATGGTCACCCCAAAGAACTGGATCAAAGCCCTTTTACCGGTGACAGGGGGATACTACTGGTACCTTTCCGCTTATTTCGCTCTGTTTTTCTTCATTCCGCTGCTCAACACCGCTATGAACAAAACAGCGGAAAAACAGCTTCGTTTCGTCGTCATCGGGCTGATCCTTGTTTTTTCCTTTATGCAGACTCTCTCCGGCCAGGAAATTTTCGGGACCTCCTCGAACGCCTGGTGGCTTATGATCCTGTACATTATCGGGGGGTATCTCAGAAAATATGGTCTTTTTAAGACCAGGCGTCCGGGCAGGATGCTTTTGGGATACCTTGCCATGGTCACCCTGACATGGTTATTTAAACTGGCCATCAGAGCGGAATTGATTCCTTTCTCAGAGAGAATCAGCGAGAACTGTCTCTTCAGCCACACATCTCCTACGATTCTGGCTGCCGCTGTTTTTCTGCTGCTGTTTTTTGAAAAGGTTCGTCCTCCCGTTTTTATATGCAGGCTCATCAAGCTCTTTGCTCCGGCGGCTTTCAGCGTCTATATCATACACGCCCACCCCTTTGTATGGGATTTCCTTCTCACCGGGAGCTTTGCCTCATACGCCCGGCTGCCGGCGGCGGCGGAAATCATCCTGACAGTGCTCACCGCCATTACCGTTTATGTGTCCTGTTCTCTGGCAGACCTGGTTCGTGCAGGAATTTTCAGGGAGTTGAAGCTGAAGGAATTCCTTGTCCGAATGGAAAATAAATACGTCGGAGGTCTGTGGAATCAGTCCGGGCAGGGATGATTTCGGGCCGTCACTTTCCTGTAATTCCTGAATTCACAAGTAGACACGCCTTTCAATGTATGCTAAAATATTACAACGCATACGGTTTGAAAATTTTACTGTAAGGAAAGGTAGACAACAGCATGAAGAAAGCACTTGTCATAGGCGCAGGTCCGGCAGGTCTCACTGCCGCTTATGAACTTCTGACCAGATCAAAGGACATTCAGGTTACCGTTTTTGAGGAGAGCGACTGCTTCGGCGGCATCTCCAAAACCGTTGACTACAAAGGCAACCGTATGGATATGGGAGGCCACCGCTTTTTTTCCAAGATCCCGGAGGTCAACGAGTGGTGGGACAAAATGCTGCCCATGCAGGGTTCTCCCACTTATGACGATATTATATTAAACCGGACCATGCCTCTTGTCAAAGGAGGCCCCGACCCGGAAAAGGAAGATCGTGTGATGCTCACCAGGCGCCGCGTCTCCCGGATCTATTTTGATTCCAGCTTTTACGACTACCCCATTTCCCTGAAAATGGAAACCTTCAAAAACTTTGGCTTTCTCACCACCATGCAGGTAGGCTTCAGTTATCTGGCCGCCCTGATCCACAAACTGCCCGAGGACAGCCTGGAGAATTTTTATATCAACCGCTATGGCCGTAAGCTCTACTCCATGTTCTTTGAGTATTACACGGAGAATCTCTGGGGCCGTCATCCCCGGGAGATCGACCCTTCCTGGGGAGCCCAGCGCACCAAGGGCATGTCCATTATGGCCATCCTTAAGGATATCGTGGGGAAAAAGCTGAAAAAGAAAAACCGTAAGGTGGAGACCTCGTTGATTGAGGAATTCAAATACCCCAAGCTCGGCCCCGGCCAGCTCTGGGACGTGACCGCCTCCGAAATCGAAAAGCTGGGCGGAACCATCATCAAAAACGCGCGTGTAAAGCGGCTCCACAAAAATGAACAGAATACCCTCACCTTTCTCACCTACGAAAAGGACGGGCAGGAGTATACCATGGAGGGCGATTACTTTATTTCTTCCATGCCCGTAAAGGATCTGGTGGGAGGAATGAACGACGTTCCCGCCGGTCCTGCCCGAATCGCCGCCGGACTGCCTTACCGGGATTATATGACGCTGGGCGTACTTGTTCCGAAGATCAATCTGGAAAATAAAACCGATATGAAGACGGTGGGCAATATCGTTCCCGACTGCTGGGTCTATGTGCAGGACCGGAACGTAAAGCTGGGACGCTTTCAGATCTATAACAACTGGTCCCCCTACATGATTAAGGATCTGGAGCATACCGTGTGGATCGGTCTGGAATACTTTGTAAACGAGGGGGATTCCTTCTGGAATATGACCGAGGAGGAGTTTTCCAGAGTCGGCGTGGAGGAAATGATTAAGCTCGGCCTCATCGACAGCCCCGACGTGGTGCTGGACACTCACATGGAAAAGGTGAAAAAGGCCTATCCCGCGTATTTTGACACCTACGACGAAATCGATTCGCTGGTTGCCTGGCTCTCGACGATCGACAACCTTTACTGCGTGGGCCGCAACGGCCAGCACCGCTACAACAATATCGATCATTCCATGGTGACCTCCTTTGAGGCTGTGGGCAATATCTTAAGCGGCAGGAAGGACAAGTCCAATATCTGGAATGTAAACACGGAGCAGGAATACCATGAGGAAGCCGCCGCCAACGAGGCGGAGATCGATTAAAGGATTCCACAGGAAACGGCGTTTAAAAACCCGGCCAGGCATACTATATGCCGGCCGGGTTACTTTATTGACAGAAGCATACTGCGGACAGAGAAATTTTGTCCGATTATTTTCGAAACAGCGACTGCCTGGCCCCGTGGTTGGCCGCCCTGTTCTTCAGGGTGTCGTCCACCATATCCATACGAAGCCCCGCGTCGATAAAATCACAGTATTTGCAGAAATCATATCCGGCTCTGCCCTTCCTGATGGACTCCCGAAGCTTCTGGTAGGCCACGCTGTTCCAGGCCTCCTTCAGAGGCGTCACCGTCAGATCCGCCAGACTGGAGGTCTCAAAATTGTCGCAGCAGCAGATTCCCATCCTGCCGTCCGGGAAGATAAACATATCCGTATAAGGCATCAGGCAGGTCTCCTTTATGATTTTCTGACTGTTCTGCTTGTTGGGCGCACTGCCGGCCCGGTTGGTGAGCACGGCGTCCATATAGCGCATCTGGATCAGCAGCTCCACGTCACGAAATTCCTCCTCGTGCGCCCTGGCATAGTCATAAATCTCCTTCACATTATCGTGCAGCTTCATATCCCTGCAATAGTTGTTGATGATCAGCTGATCCACCCAGGGGATGATCTCCTTCACCTTTTCCACCGTAAGCAGAAGACCGTTGGTGGAGAGGAAAATAAAGCAGTCCGGAAGCTGCTGCCTGCAATATTTATGAAACTCCACCACTCTGGTATCAAGAAAGGGTTCGTTGTTTCCGTAAAGCGTCAGATGTCCCCTGTAATCCCAGTCTCTGAGCTGATCAATGATACTGTAGAACAGGCTCTCCTCCATGCGCCTGTAAGGACGCTTCTCCGCATTCTTATTGGCCGTACAGAAGGAGCAGGTACCGTTACAGCGGTTGATGGTCTCCAGATTCACCACAAGGGGCTTTGGAGGCTCCTCCCCCTTATAAAAAAAATCTATATATTTTTCCTGTAATTTGTTTCTGGTGAGAAACTGCAACTTTAAATAGCTCTCCGAAGAAAGCCTGGGGAACCGCTTCTGGAGATTCCAGCCCAGCGCCCCGCCAAAATTGTGAAACTTTACCGACATTTTATTCTCCTTATCTGTTGTTTATTATTACCAGATACTGACTGTTTTATCATATTCCGCAGAGAAATCCCTTTTGCAGCTCAGAGAGACTTCCTGTTGTCTTCCGGCAGATTTCATGCCCTGTTGTCTATCTTAGCATTTTCTGAAAACTGCGTCAATTGCCGCAGTGGTTTTTTTGTCTTTCTTTCCCTGTCGCAGCTGCTTTTCACAGGTCTCCTGCCATTCACACGAATTTCATCCGCCGAATTTCAACCGCAGACAAACCGATCACTTTCCCTTGACACATCATCCAAAACATTTTACAATTAAAGAAATTTCTTATATAATTTCACGTTTTTTTGCATCCGGATTCAGAAATAACTCGCGTAATTCACACAAGAACACTTGTTATTATTATCGGATCACCCATCACCGGAGCCTGTGCTCCCCCATGGAGGTAAAAATGGGAATAACAGCAGCATTCATGGTACCTCATCCGCCCCTGATCGTGCCGGATATCGGCCGGGGACAGGAGCAGATCATCCCTAACACCACCGAAAGCTATCAGGAAATCGCCCGCAGGATCGGACAGCTCCAGCCGGACACCATCGTCCTGCTCACCCCCCATCAGATCATGTACACGGACTATTTTCATATTTCCCCGGGAGAGCGCGCGGAGGGCGACTTCGGACAATTTCGGGCGGGACACCTGAAAACAGAGGCCGTCTACGATACTGAATTTGTCAAAAAGCTCTGCGCCCTTTCGGAAAGGCGCAATCTTCCCGCCGGGACACTGGGGGAACGCACTCCTGCGCTGGATCATGGTACAATGGTTCCTCTTTATTTTGTCAACCGGCACTGGAGGGATTACCGGCTGGTGCGGATTGGTCTCTCCGCCCTGCCCTTTACCACCCACTACGAGCTTGGACAGGTGATCAGGCAGACCGCCTCCTCCCTGAACCGGAAAACCGTGGTGATCGCCAGCGGCGACCTCTCTCACCGACTTAAGGAAGACGGGCCTTACGGTTATCAGAAGGAAGGGCCGGAGTACGATGAGCGTATCATGGAGGTCATGGGGAACGCCGATTTCGATCGGTTGCTGGAATTTTCGGAGGATTTCTGTGAAAAGGCAGGCGAATGCGGACACCGCGCCTTTACCATCATGGCGGGAGCGCTGGACGGCTCACAGGTGGAGGCAGAGCGCCTTTCCTACGAGGGGCCTCTTGGGGTGGGGTACGGGATCTGCTCCTATAAGGTCTGCGGCGACGATCCCGGGCGGCATTTTAAGGAAATTTATGAGGAAAAAGCGCGCATGTACACCCGCAGATGCCGGGAACAGGAGGACGCTTATGTGCGTCTCGCCCGCAGGACCATCGAGAGCTATGTGCGCACAGGCAATATCATAAGCCTTCCGGAAAAGCTTCCCAGGGAAATGCTCCGTCACAGGGCAGGCGTCTTTGTATCCATCAAAAAGGAAGGGCGGCTCCGGGGCTGTATCGGAACCCTTCAGGCCACCCAGCCCTCCGTTGCGGAGGAGATTATCCACAACGCCATCAGCGCCTCCGTAAACGATCCCAGATTCTCCCCTGTCGAGCAGGAGGAGCTGGACAGACTGACCATCAGCGTGGATATTCTGGGTGAAATGGAAAAAATCTCTTCCGCAGACGCGCTGGATGTAAAGCGCTACGGCGTGGTCGTCACCAAAGGCCCGAAGCGCGGCCTTCTGCTTCCCAATCTGGAAGGTGTGGAGACGGTGGAGGAGCAGATCGCCATCGCGAAACGCAAGGCGGGAATTGATGAGAAAGACCCTGTCCAGTTAGAGCGCTTTGAGGTGGTGCGGCATTACTGAGCCGCCATCCGGCAGCTCCGCCGGGTCATCCATTCTGATTCCGGCGTTCTGTTCTGCGATTGCGCGCACTCTTCATTCCATCCAGGAGGATGAGTCATGAAAACAACCTGTCAGGCATGCTTCCGCCAATGCAGCCTGGACCCGGGACAGACCGGGTTCTGCCGGGCCCGAAAAAATACGGACGGTGTGATCCGTTGTGAAAATTATGGCCAGATCACCTCCCTGGCCCTGGATCCCATCGAGAAAAAACCTCTCCGGCGCTTTTATCCGGGAAGTCTTATCCTGTCCGTGGGGAGCTTTGGCTGTAATCTGAGATGCCCCTTTTGTCAGAATCATGAGATTTCCATGACGGATCAGGCCCATGCCGGAGCCGTTTTTCTCTCCCCGGAGGCGTTGGCAGATAAGGCCCTGGAATACGCGGAGATTGGAAATATCGGCGTGGCCTTTACCTACAACGAGCCCCTGGTGGGCTGGGAGTATGTCCGGGATACCGCCAGGCTGGTCAGAAGGGCCGGTATGAAAAATGTGCTGGTCACCAACGGGAGCGCCTCTCCCGGCGTACTTAAGGAGATTCTGCCTTTTATAGATGCCATGAATATTGACCTGAAATGCTTCCGGGAGGAGACTTACCGGACGCTGGGCGGGAGCCTGTCAGCGGTGCAGGAATTCATCCTCCAGGCTGCCGGGACATGTCATGTGGAGCTGACCACTCTGATCGTGCCGGGAATCAACGACAGCATGGAAGAGATGGAGGAAGAAGCCGCATGGATCGCGTCCATCCGCTCCGGTCGGTCCGCAGAGGAATCCGGCCCGGAAATCCCGCTCCACGTTACCCGCTTTTTTCCGCAGTATCGGATGAGAGACCGGGCGGCAACGGAGACGGCACAGGTATACCGCCTGGCGGAAGCTGCCGGGAAATATCTGAAGTATGTGTTTGTGGGGAACTGTTAAGGAGCCCCTCTCCATGATCAACCGCCTCCCGGCGGATTATTCTGGCGTTTTCCTCCCAGGATTCATACCCTTCCTGCCCTCTTCTGTCGGGTATCTCGTCATGGGAGGCCAGAAATTCTCCCAGAAAATCCGTAAACTTACAGCTTCCCCAGTAGTTCAGATGGGACTCGTCGTTAAAATCCTCCTGAAAGTCTATCCCCATCTCATCGTAATACTCGTTGTAATCGATAAAAGTAACGCCCTCCCGGGCGGCGATATCCATGATTTGGTTGTAGGTTCGCCTGTCCTGGTTGGTCTCCACATAGGGAACCACGATCAAAACCAGCTCTGTCCCCTTTTCCCTGGCAAGGGCGATGATTTTTCTTAAATATTTCTCCGACTTGGCGCTCAGTCCGTCCCTTTCCTCCTCGGAAATCTCCGGCCGATGCTGGGGCGTCCTTTTCCAGTAAGGCGTAAAGCCCTTAAACGCCTCCTTCTCCTGACTGTCCCAGAAAAAATGATTGAAATCCTCCTCCTCCAGTTCATCGTATCTGCTGTGATATACCGCAAAGGAGGGAAAATACTGATGCAGCCGGGAGGGTTCTACGCTGACGGAGAGCATCCGCAGCTTGTTCAGGGAAAAACGCATCCCATAGATATTTTCCGATATCCAGTCGTACTGGTAATCCTCCTTAAACCTGGCCGGCGCATACAGATCCAGCAGGATCATTTTGGGCGTCTGATACTTATACAGCTCCCGCATATAATACCAGGTCATCCACAAAGGCTGCTCCGCGCCGCTGTAATCGTAGGCCGCGATCCCATATTTTTCCCACAAAAGTCCCGTATTGACGCCGCAGTGAACATGGCTCGTTCCCATCGCCGCCACATCGATAGAATCCCCTCTCTGCCAGTACAGCCCCGCCTGCTGATTAATCCCATGCTCCGATTTGATCCGCAGTACATTTGTCACAAAATAGATGGTCACTCCAAGAAGAAGGAGAAAGCCCACCCTTGTAAGCTGTTTTATCCATGATTTTTTCTTTCTTTCCCTCATAACGCTCTCCCTGTGCCGCGCCGATCCCTTTAAAACTGCATATAAATGAACTGCTCCGCGTGATAACCCGGCCCGTACATGCCAAAAATAAAAATTGCCACAATCAGCATGTAAAAAACCAGATATCTCCCCGCATTTTCCCGGCGCTGCACCAGAGTTGGCAGATGAAGCTTTCTTTTATTACAAAGCTCATCCGCCAGCAGGATCACCAGAATTCCCGTCAGGATCACCGCAAATTCCACCGCGCTCAGTCCCAGCAGCTCCATATACTGTCCCCACATTTGCGGATGAACGCCCGCCGTAAGCATCCCCGCCACATAGCGGAGCGCCTCACCCAGGCTGTCCGCACGGAAAAAAATCCACGCGAAGGCAACCGCCAGAAAGGTGAGCGGTCTTCCCCCCTTTATCTGCCGGCCTTTCCTTCTCCATGCCGCCTCCACGACCGAATACAGCCCATGCAAAAGCCCCCAGGCCAGGAAATGAATCCCCGCGCCGTGCCACATTCCGCACACCAGAAACACGATCATGGTATTGACACACTTTCGGGCAAATCCTCTCCTGTTTCCTCCCAGGGGAATATAGAGATAGTCCCGCAGCCAAAAGCTCAGGGAGACATGCCAGCGCCGCCAGAAATCCGTGATACTGTCCGCACAGTAAGGAGCCCTGAAATTTTGGGGCAGCCTGATCCCGAAAATCCAGCTGCATCCGATGGCGATATAGGAATATCCTGCAAAATCACAGTAGATCTGTATGGTATAAAAAATCATGCCCATAAAAAGCCAGAAGCTGTCGAATACACTGGCCGACTGGAAAATCTGGTTCACCGTCACCGCCAGCCGGTCCGCTACCACCATCTTCATAAAATAGCCCCACAGCATATAGGTGAACGCCGTGGAAAGTCTTCCTCTGTCAAAAAATCTGACATCCTTCAGACCCTTAAGCTGCGGCAGAAAATCCTGCGCCCGCTCAATGGGCCCGCTCACCAGCCTGGGAAAATACGCCAGATAACAGGCCACATGGATAAAGCTTTTTTCAACGTTGCTTTTTTCAACGCCGCTTTTTTCTGCGGCGTTTTTTCCTCTGTAGGCGTCCACAAGATAGCCGATAGACTGAAAGACATAGAAAGACAATCCCACCGGCATCGCCAGGCTCTCCACAATCCCCTGGGGAAGGCGCTGTGTCCATCCGAACCGCCCGCACAGGTAAGGCACATACTTATACCCGCACAGCGCAAGGAGCTCGAGACACACCGTCACAACCAGGCAGACCCTGCCCGGCCTGTCCGTTTTCTTCCTTTTCTCTTCTCCGTTTTCCCTTTTCCGCTCCCCGCACGCTTTTTTCTGCCGTCCTTCGATGATCAGGCCGGCTCTCCAGGTACACACACAGACCAGCGCGAGCACCGCCAGGGCCCTCACATCCGCCCAGGCGCAGAAAAAGCCGCTGGCAGAAAGCAAAACCGCCGGACGCCATTTTACAGGTAACACAAAAAACACTGTGACCGTAATCCCCAGAAAAACCGGGAACATCATTGACACAAACATAAAATCCACTCCTGCTTATTCATTTTTCAGTTGTCGTCACGTACTTTTTATGCCGCCTGTCTTTTCACGGAAGCGGAATTTCCATCTCAAAAGGGATATCCCTCAGAGATACAAAAACCGTCTCCTTAAAAGCATGGCCTGTGCAGCAAATGGCGCTGTCCCTCTGCCGCCTTTTATACTGATTTCATAAAACCAGCAAACGTAATCGCTGATATCAGTATAGACAAAAAGGAAGCCTTTTAAAAGGCTTCCCCTGCTAAATTAAGGAAATTTTAAATTTTCCTTAAAGAATAATGCGGAATTTAATCCATCGCAATCACCACAAACTCCTCCCCCTGCGCCATCTCATCCATCCCCTTTTCCAGCGCTCCTCTCACGCTCTCCTGATACTCCCCGGACTCCAGCATGACCTGAGCGAACTCCCCGCGGATGCAGAGATAGTCAGAGCCATAATATGTCTCCTTAAGCCCTTCCATGGTATCCTCCGGGGTGATGGTTCCCTCCACCACATCCGGGCGGTACCAGGAGGCGCGAAAATCGATATCGTTAAAAATCACCACCGACCGCTCCGGAATCTCCTCACAGGCCTGTTCCCACTGGGCCGAAAGCTGCCGGTAATATCCCTGCGAAGCGTCCAGTCCTCCATTCTCGAACACGGAAGCTACCGCAAGGATCACCAGCGCGCTCACTGCCCCCGCGAAAAAATGAAAGCCCTTTTTCCCCCGCAGGTACGGGAGCAAAAGCCCCATCAGCCCCAGACAAAGCAGAAAGCTGGCCGGCTCGAAGAACCGGAAATAAAAGGTATCCATGGAGGAAAAATAACGGATCACCGTGAAGATCAGGTAATAGGACACCGCCGTGAAGATCAGAACGGATTCCCGGGTAAAGCGCTTTACATTCCTTATCACAAACCACCCCAGCCCCGTCAGGATCACCGCCAGCACCCACACCTTCAGATGATACGGGAAGCCCTCCACCAGCTCCGGGATCTGTATGGAAAAGACGTTGCACACCTCCGTGAGCAGGCTCTCGATCAGATCGTTGGTAAGTTTTTCGTAGTCGTCCCACCAGAGCGTCCTGCTGACGCCGGAGGCCATGCCGTTCATGATCCTGTTCAGAAGCAGATAAGCCATGCTCAGCACGCCGCCGGAAAACGCCGTGGCCGTCAGGGACAGCGCCTTTCTGAGAAGGACTTTGTCCCTTTTGTGTAAATAACGAGCAAAAAGGCAAAGGATATAGGCTCCGGTCACAATCCACACAAAAATCCCGAAATACCGGGTAAGAAAACAGCACAGTCCCAGGATTCCCAGCAGAAAATACCATTTCACCTCCGGGTCGGGACGCCCCAGTATTTTTGCCAGCACAAGGGCAAAGCCCAGCAGAAACACCATAAAGGGGATCTCACTCCAGGTATAATAAGCCAGATTCAGAAATCCGATGTTGGTCAGGCACAGCGCATAGAACCAGGCGTCCCTGCGAAAAGCCTGCCTGATAATCACAAGCAGCGCCGCCATCAGCGCCATGGTCAGAATTTTGGACGCCAGATAAGCGTTCGCACCGGTAACCATCATCACCAGCGCAATCATGGCCGGATAAAAAATAGGCCAGTTGGCAAACCAGGCGTCGTACCCGGCCAGCCCGTCATAATTGAATCCCTGTCCCTTCGTGAGATTCACCGCCTCCCGCAGATACCCCGCAGAATCTGAGGAGATGTACACCCCTTTTACATACGCCCTGGAATAAACGCTCACGCACAGGGCCCCAAACAGCAGCGCCAGAAACAGATCGCTCCCATACCTTTCGAAAAAACGGGAGAAGGGAATGCCTTTCAGGAACCCCCACATTCTCTTTCTGCCGAACAGGATGCAGAGAATTAACGCCGCCGCCCCAAGGATGCACAGAGGAACGGAATAATACAGAATCTCACCGTAGGTGACAGCCACCTCTTCCGCCGTCTCCACTCCCAGGGAGAGGCCGCAGTCCAGAACCTCCCCCCCTTTACTCACCTGCATCTCAAAGGGAAGGGGATCCGCCGCATCCTCCTTTCGCTGCATGAAATACGGCTCGCTTCCGTCGGCCAGAATGGAAAGCGTATAGCTCTCGCCCTCTGTCAGGCTGATCCAGGCGGGAACCGAGAACCACTTTCCCGGCGTGATGGTCTCCACCGGTATCACCTGATTGAGCAGCAGGGAGGAAGCGTCGTCTGTCATCGCAATCCGCACTGTTCCCCGGCTTTCCTGCGAAATGTTTACCAGCAGAAAACGGAAAGCACTGATATTGACGCTCTCCCTGGCTCTCAGGCGCACCTCCAGAGGCTCCCCCTGCTCGCACTCCACATAAATCGGCTCCTCCACAATCTCCGGGAGAAGCTCCGTTGTTCTGCGCCCGTTCTGCGCGCTGCGGCCAAGCACAAAAAGAGCCGCAGAAAGGCACAGCAGAACAATCATTACATATGTTATTTTAAGAATTCTGTCTTTCGTCGTCATTTTAACCTCCATGCCGCGTTTTTTGCGGCAACGCGATGTGAAATCCGCGCAGGCGGTTTCACATCTGCGATCCAATTTGAGCCGCCTGCGGCACAAATTGCCGGTTGAAAATAAGCCATCAGGCTTATTTTCAACCTATTCCGCCAGCCTCTCTGCCAGATTCATGGCAAGCTCCACCACCACGTCGGAGTTGTAGTGACAGTGCTCCCCCCAGCGCCCCAGACCGTAGATTCCCTTCCCGGCGCAATAATCCAGAAGCTCTTTCATGATCTCCGGCTTGCCCAGGGTATTCAGGGGATAGGCATAGGGATTCAGAAAAATATTGTCTCCGGAATCGAAGCCGTTTTTTTCATCCCCGGTCTCATGCTGCCGTTCAAACAGACATGTCCTCTCCTGCCTGGTCTCCGTCCAGTATCCCCGGCTTCCCTCACAGAAATTATGGCGCACCAGAATCCGGTGATACGGGATCTCCTCATCCGGCACATAGATCCACTGGGCCGGGGTGTCCAGCCTCTGCCTCCGGTAACGGGTCTCAACCGCGCTGGCCCTCAGCTTCTGAATGGAAGCGATAAGCTCCGCCGGCATCCCCGAAATCCTCCGAAATTCCCTCCAGGGAATGGTGGTGACAATCGTCCCGGCGGCGATGGCCTCTCCGGTGTCTGTCCGCACCATTCTTTCCTCACAGTCCAGAGACTGCGCGGCCGTGTTGTATCGGATCCTCTCCCCAAGCTGCCCGGCCATCCTCAGCCACACCTCGCCGTAGCCGTACTCCCGCGGATAATAAAAGGAGGCGTGGCCGGGCTGTGTCCCGCAGGCTCTGTGGGTCAGGCAGGAACGCAGAGTCTGCTCAAAGCTTACATCCGGAAGCTTTTCCAGCCAGTATACGCCCAGCGCGTTCAGATCCTCGCCGAACATTTTGCGGTTGTAGGGAAGCATGTAGTCCTCCGCAATCTTTTCTCCCAGCTTCCAGCGGATCCAGTCCACAAATTTCTCCGGCACAGGGTCTTCTCTGTTGCAGCCCGCCCTGGCAATGGAGCCCAGATAAGCCACCTGCTCCTCCAGGTCAAACTGCCAGATATTGGTCTCCAGGGGATGGCCCACGCTCTTCCCCTTTATGAAAATCCTGCTGTCCCTCTGAAAAAGCTTCCACTCCTTTCGGGGCAGGAAGGAGAACAGAAATTCATTAACCTTCGGCCTTTTCACATCCAGAAAGTGGCCTCCGCCCATATCAAAAGGGCTCCCGTCCACCAGCGCGGAGCGGCAGAGCCCTCCCGCCTGCGCCTCCTTCTCCAGAACCAGGAAGGAAGTCTCTCCCCCTTTTTTCAGCATATGGGCAAAGGTGAGGCCGGCAGGACCGGCCCCCAGTATCAGGTATTTTACTTTTTTCATGAATCGTCCCTATCTCCTTCTGACCACCTTCTCATGCTTTTTCAACTGGAACAGGATCCTGAGTGCCTCCGTCACCGAGCTGGTTTTCAGGCTGGAAGCCGTCCCCACATAGTGGATCGGCGTCTCCACAGTGCGGTAATCCCTGCAATAGTAGCGCATCTCCGTCTGATACATGTGCCCCTGCGAGAGAAAGCTGTCCAGATCAAGGCTCTCAAGAATCTCCCTCTGAAATCCCTCAAACCCGCTGGTCATATCCCTGAGCCTGGTTCCCAGCACAAAGTTTGCCAGAAACGTCCCTCCCTGGCTTAAAATTCTTCGGTAGAGGGGTTGCTCCCTCATGGAACCGCCCTCCATAAACCGTGATCCCCACACGCACTCGTACCCCTCCTCCAGCTTTTCCAGAAACCGGGGAATCTCCGAGGGCAGATGGCTTCCCCCTCCGTCCATCTCCAGGATCTGCTCCGCGCCGTCCTCAAGCGCCCGCTTAAACCCCTCCAGGTAACAGCTCACCACGCCCCGGGACTGCCTGTGGAAGATGCATTTCACCCGTTCGCTCTGCCTTTCCTTTTCCCGGATGATCTCCTCTGTCCGGTCCCTGGAATAGCTGTCGATCACCGGATATATGTATAAATTATCATAAGGCAGACTCAGAATCTCTTCCAGAATCTGCCCCATGGTGGTCTCCTCGTTGGCTACCGGCATTACGATAATTGTTTTTTTCATCTCAGCCCTCTTTTGTTCGTCATTACTCCCGCGCCTTTTTCACAGCCACCTGATCCAGTCCGTAAAACCGGCACAGCCCTCTGTTCTCCCAGTCCTGCGGGTCCTGCCCGATATCCGAAAAATATAAAAGTTTCGGCCGGGCCGGTAAAGGCTCCACCTGGATGAGCCCCTCCTGGCCGCTCCCATACAGCTGAGCCCGCTCTTTCAGGGCCTCTCCGTATGCTCTGGCATTTCCCTCCTGCAGATCTGTCAGAGCCGATGAGAACGTGTAAAAATGAGGCTCCGGCACAAGGGTAAGGCCGGATCCGAAGACCAGAAACACAAGGCACCCCAGAAGACACCAGCAGGCCTCCGGCGAAAGCCTTCCTCCCTCACCACTCTTCCGGGGAGATGGGAATCTCGCTTCCAGGCGTTTCCGAGCCCAGCCCGTCACGTACCCCACGCCCAGAGAAAGCGTCAGGATATACATCAGAAACATCAGCGCCTGCAACCGGCCCGCCTCCATATTTCCCAGCGCAAACAGAGGCGGCGTGGCCATTGCCGCTGTGAGGCAGTACCCGGCGGCCACCGCCAGAAGCGGGCAGGGAAACCGGAAGGAAATCTCTCCCGCCATATGCCAGAACAGGGGAATCATGGCAATCACAATCACGATCACCGGCCAGGTGGTCCACTGGTTCATAGCCCTGTCCAGACACTCGTAAAAGGAGACCAGAACCGCTTTGACCGGGTTCATTCCGCTGGCATCCTCCGCCCGCACCCAGTTTCCCGGCGCCGCCACATTCAGAAGAAACCCCATGAGAAACAGACCCATGGGAATCCACAACGCCCGGCGTCCTTTCCCGCTCTTCGAAAGCAGGATCATCACTCCGGCGGCCAGAACCACAACGGCCCCGTTGAGCGCCGTCATCTGATTGCCCCCTCCCGTAAGAAATCCCAGAAAGGAAGCCGCCGCCAGATCCCATATACGCTTTTTCCCACTGTCACACACACTCGAGATCAGAAGCCCATAAAAAAACAGCGACATACTGTGAACAAAAATATAGTTTGCCGCCCCGCTGTACCAGTAAAAGGCCTCCACCCGCCCCGCCGGACACATACACTGCACAGAGAGAAACAACACCAGCATGGATATACTGTGGCTCAAAAACCGGTCGGCTTTCAGCACCTTTACAAAAATGACATGAAAAAGATACATGGTAGAAAAGCTGAGCATCCCCAGCATGATCCAGGCGGTGAGGGCATACCAGCGCTCCCCGAAGGTGCTTGGCGGAACCGCCATCAGAAAGTTGGAAGTGAAATACCCCATCCAGTGAAGCCAGTCTTCCACCGATCTCTCAATTCCCTGCCAGAGCACCGCAAACACATTGCGGGTCGCCACCCACACCTGACGGCAGTCGCTTCCAATGGAATAGTCATCCGCACTGGGATAATTATACCGGGAAATCCAGAGAAGAGGCACAAGGCTGAGCACATATAAGACACTCAGAAGGACCGCGGTTGTTTTCGGCGTCATCAGCTCCGGCAGCCTCCCGCTCCATCCCTTTCCCTTATCTGCGATCCGTTCCAGCCGGCTCATCCACAAACCTCCGCCCCTGTGTACCCGTTGCAACCCTCAATCACCATCCCCACTTCCTCATCCGTCATCTCCGGAAAGAGCGGCAACGTCACACAATGGCTGGCCAGGTATTCCGCGTTGGGGCAGTCTCCCGCTTTACAGCCCAGATACGCATAAGCCTTCTGCAAATGACAGGGAACCGGATAGTGCCGGTTGCACTCTATCCCCCGGCGTTCCATATAAGCCACAAAGTCCTCCGGATCCTCCACCATAATCACGAACAGATGAAACACCGGATCCGTATTTTCCGGATGGACCTGCAGAGTAAGGAGGGGATTGGTGATCTCCCTGTGATAGCGTCTGCCGATCTCTCTACGCCGCCTGGTCCACTGTGGCAGATATTTGAGGCTGACGCTCAGGACCGCTCCCTGCAGCCCTTCCAGACGGTAATTGTAGCCAATCATATCATGATAATACCGCACCTGACAGCCCTGATTTTTCAGGGTGGTGATGGTGTCAAAATACTCCTTCTTATAGCAGGTGACGCTGCCCCCCTCTCCGAAAGCATAGAGATTCTTGCCCGGATAGAAGCTGAAACATCCCAGCTCTCCCAGGGTTCCCACCTGTTTCCCCTCATAGCGGGCCCCGTGGGCCTGTGCGCAGTCCTCCACCACGAAAAGGCCGTGCCTGTCCGCGATCTCCTTTACCCTGCCAAACGCAAAGGGCTGCCCGTAGAGATGGACTCCCAGGATGGCCCTGGTTCTGTCCGTAATTTTTTCCTCGATTCTGTCCGGGTCGATCTCCCATGTGTCCGCCGTGCAGTCCACAAAGACCGGCGTCGCACCGGTGTAGGTCACCCCCCAGGCGGTGGCAATGTATGTGTTGGCCGGAACGATCACCTCGTCCCCCTCCCCGATCCCCAGGGCCAGCATGGCGCAGTGAAGGGCAGATGTTCCGTTATTGACTCCCGCCGCATAGGGCACGCCGCAGAAGGCCGCAAACTCCTGATCAAACTGATCCGCAAATCTGCCTCCGGAAAAGGCCGTCTCCTCACAGACCGCCTGGATCGCCTCCAGATATTCCTTTTTGTGCTTCTGAAAATCCCTTGTGAGATCGATTCTCTTTAACATCCCGTTTCCTCCCTGGCGCTTCCTCATCCTTTACGCCGCCTCTCTTCCTCTTTAAACGCCCGGCGCAGCCTGTGGATTCTCACCAGGTAGTTTCGGATGGTTTTCCACACCTTCACCGTGGTGTTATAATCCTCCTGCCACTCCACGGGCATGTCGTAAATCACTACCCCCATACGCTCTGCCCGCAACAGAAATTCTATGGTATAAAACCATCCGTTATCATTGCTGCAGACCGCCACCAGACGCTTTGCCGTCTCCCTGCGCAGAAAGGAAAACCCACACACCGCGTCCGTGGCCCTCATATGAAAAAATACCTTTAAGAGAAACACCAGCCCCATGGAGGTAATCTTCCGGTACCATTTCCGCCCCCTGGTGTCGGACTCTCTGGCGAAACGGCTTCCGTTTACATATTCCAGCTCCGGTATCTCCCTGAACAGATGGATGGTGCGTCCCAGATACCGGATATCCGTGGACAGATCGATATCCATGTAGCCCACCAGCGCACACTCGTTTAATTCTATGCCCCTGCGGAACGCAATTCCCACGCCGCGCTCCTCAAGGCGCACATAAGTTACCTCGGGATATTTTTCTTCCAGCTCCCGCCCGATCTGCGGCGTCTCATCCTCCGACCCGTTGTCCAGGATCGTGAGCTTATAAGGAATCGTGACATTCTCCCTCAGATAGGCCATGGTCTTCTCAATTCCGCTGCGCAGGCGCAGGCGCTCGTTCAGCACAGGGAACAGAAGGTTGATGGATAACTCTTCTCTCACCGCTTTACCACCTTTTCTATGTCTGAAACCAGATATCTCTGCTGCTTAAAGATCAGATTCAGCAGCACCGACAGATATTTTAAGATAATAGTGAGCAGGGCGAACACACCGAAAAAACCCAGCGCCAGAAACCCCATGGTGGAAAGCCACCCCTCCACCGGCCTGGTCCGATTAAAAATATTGGATATGATATAAAGCCCCATCCCCACCGTCACCACCAGAAAGATACCGCATATGATGGCCGAGAGGCGCTCCAGCACGCTGGTAAAGTAGATAAAGGAGTCCAGCGCCAGCGCCGTCCGCTCCCCGGCCACGGTCTTGTTTTTGATTCGCACATCCACATCCCGGCTCTCATAATGGATCGTGGCTGTTTTCAGCCCGCAGTTCATATAGACCGCCTTCCGGTAGGGAATATACTGCCCCATGGATTTAATCCGGTTGATCGCCCTTCTCGACACCAGCCGGAAGGTCTCCGGCCCGATCTTTCCCTTTCCTCTGCTGGTCTTATTGTAAAGCGCATAAAACACACGGGAGGTGAGGCGCATCTTCCCCTTACTGCTGGCGGCGACGATATCGCTTCCTTCAAGAAGCCTTCGGTATACCTCCATGATCACCTCCGGCTCATAGTCCACGAAAATATCGTCAAACTCATACACAAAATCGCCGATGGCGATATCCCTCCCCGCGTTCATGGCGCTCTCCAGCCCCTGGAAAAAGCTCATGTGTACCACGTTCACCATGGCCCGGAGCTGCCTTTTTTCCACATACTCCCTCAAAAGCTCTGTGGTCCCGTCCCTGCTGCCGTCGTCCACACACACGATCTCGAACTGCTCAAAATTCGCCTCGCACACCGGCAGCACCGTGTCCAGAAAAAACTTCAGGTAAGGCGCGGCGTCGCGCAGATAGACCACAAGAGAGATAAATTTCTTTTCTTTTTTAATGATTTTACCATTATCCATACTTAAACCCCTGCATCAAAGAAAGTCGGAAAGTTTTCTTCCGGATTTTTCTCACATCGTTTCCAGCAAATAGCCGTCCAGATCATAAACCGTGTTGATCTTGCCGGACAACACGCTGATAAATACCGGGTCTGTGCTCATCACCCGGATCGCCGTAGGACGGGAATCGTCCACCTCGGAGCTCTTTAAGATGGGCTTCATGGAGTAGAGCGATTCCACGTAGGAATACGCATATTCCGGCTTCATATATTTATCCGCGAGATGGGACATATAAGGCCATGCTGTCTGCGGCCTGTGGATACACTCGTTGCAGTTTCCAAGCTGCTCCGGCGTACATGATCCCTTTTCCCTGCCCTCTGGAGAGCCCGCCTCCGGAAGGCCCGCCTGGCAGGAAAATACCGGCTTTTTGTCATAGCTTGTCACATGGGGCGTAAAGGTCACTGCCGTGAGGGAATGCAGGCCTGTCCGTCCAAAAGGCATGATGGAAAAAAAGGGCCCGTCCATCACCGTGATCCCGATATTCCCAAGGGCCTGCGAAGGCCTGCAGAGAATGATCTCGCACAGCTCGTATTTGATATCGAACAGCTCCTTTTCCGTCCCTCTCTCCCGAGCCTGGGACGGCCCGTCCTGGAAATCCACCCTGTCGATAATCTGATTCACAGAGGCATAGGACGCGTTCAGCACAAAAGGTGCCTCAAAAGAGCTGCCATCAGAGAGCTGCACCTGAAAAGCTCCTCCCATCTTCAGGATTTTTTCGATGCGCGCGCCAAAAAGCATCTTCACATTTCTGTTATCCCTCAGCCTGTCCTCATAAAACCTCTGCAGAATTTTAGCGTCGTAGGTGTATTCCTCGGTGAGGAATGCGCCGTCGCACATTCCCTTCCTAAAATATTTGGAAACCGCCACCTCCTCGCACTTAATCCCCGCCGCCCGGCAGAACTCCTGAAACTGCTGCGCGCTGGTCCAGGAAAAGCGCTCGGATGTGGCATAGATCTGCTGAAATCTGTCGTGGATGCAGAATCCAAAATCCTCCACGAAACGTCTGAAATATCCCGCCGACTTTACCGCCGTGGTGAGGCTTCTGGGATAATGATAGCCCATGTGGACTCTGGCCTGATTGATGTAGGTGGCCCGCTGGAAGGGCGCCCTATCATACTCTAACACCAGCACGCGCTGCCCTCTCTCCCCACAGAAGCGGGCAGCGTAGAGGCCATAGAGACCGGCTCCTATTATGATTTTATCGAATTGCCTGGATTTCAATTTCTCTGACAAGTTTTCTCTCCATTACGAATATACATTGTTCTGGTATTTGTAGCTTCCCCTGAGTTCACGGCAGGACCCGCGTGAAGCATTCTGCGGACTACGGCACAGAGTCTGCCTGCAGAGGAATACGGTACACTGTGTATTCCTCTCCTCTCGCCGTTTCCTGTCTGGTCTGATATAAAACTTCACATTCCTTCAGACCTCCTTTTTCAATTATACAGGAGTCTTCTGTATCCAGCAAATAAATTTCCTTTTTCTCCGGGAAATTTTCCTGCCCCCAGGCCCTCAGTTCCTCAAATCCAATCTGGCTGTCCTGCGCTTTTCCATAATCCGCATAGGTGGTGATCTGGCCGGTGCCAGCAAAATAAAACCGGTAGCCCGGAAGATAAGCCAGCACAGTAGAGGCCATTGACACATTTGCCGAGATGATAACCTCATCCGCAGAGATATTCTTTTCTATAAACTCTGCCGTATACACTCCATCTGAATAACGGCCATGCAGGGCATTATCCAGGCTGGAGGTTTCTTCCCGGGAACTCCATTGCAGAAACATGCATATCGATAATACCAGCAACAATCCCTCAAGCCCGGCTGTTGTCATGATACTTATATTATCCGCTGTTTTCTCCCGCTTTCTTTCCGTCTCCAGAATCCAGATCGTCCATATGAGCACAAAGCATAACGAGATAAAATGCCAGAGATGTAACTGATATACCACAACGCTGAATACGGCTTCAAAAAGCCAGGATGCCGCCATTACCCATACTGCTCCCAGCCTTTTTACCTTCAGTGCCAGTATCGCCAGCAACACAAACATCACAATAAGATAAATCACGCAAAAAATCCGCCCTCTGCCCGACATTCTTTCCAGAATCCAGAGACTGTAATTTCTGACTTCCCTGAAAAGCTCCCCCTTCCCCAGCTCACTGATCTGAAACGCCGGGCTGTCCGAAACCTGCCAGAACTGTGCCATCCACAAAAGCAGACTGACCAGCGGAATCCATATTCCTTTTATTATTCTGCGCAGCGGCTCAATACATTTCGTTCTCAGAGCTTCCCTGCAGTTCTCCCACAGCCATATCAGAGAAATCATTCCCGCCGGCGCAAGCGCTATCGTATCTGCCTGCACCAAAAGTCCCAGAAGCAGACCATAGCTGATACATCTTTCATTTCTTTCATGATAGTTCTGCGCAAGCAGGAGTAAGAAAAGCGCAACCAGACAATAATTTCTTGCGATGCAGGCATAAAAATAGGTAAACATCGGACTGAACACACATATGGACTTCACAGCTATATGAAACGGAGCCTTCCACAAAAAAAGCCCTGTTGCCGTCCCCATAATGGCAAGGCTCAGAACGCCAATAAGCTGAAATGGCAGCCCCAGCTTTGCCAGAGGCATCACCAGCAGATACCACAGACAGGGATGTCCCTGGTATCTGATTTCCGCAAACAACTGGACAGGAGAGAGTTCTCTCGCAATAAGCCAGACGTTGGCCTCGTCCCGCCAAAGCTCGTGTCTGATCAGAAGCATTCCATTAAACACCAGATATGCAGCGAAAACACCTGCCAGAATTATATTGTATATATTTTTCCGTTCTGCCCGGATATCCATAATTTAACCTGCTGATTTACATTTTAGTCAATGGTAGCATGATATATTGCGCAGGTCAAGTATTACGAGTACAGCAGAAAAGACTGCAACAGAAAAGACGCATTTTAAGCATTCACCTGATAAATACTTAAAACACGTCTTCTGTCTGTTTTCACAGGAGCGCTCCGACTCTGATTCAGTCGTTCTTTGTCTCCTCGTAATCCAATATGATTTTTGCGAGCTCGTCTGCGTACATCTGCCTGCCCTCCGCGGTCAGATGTACCCCGTCCTCCAGGTATTGCTCCGCTGAATAGCTGTCAATTCCCAGATCCTGATATGCATTGAAAAAGATAACATTCTGTTCATTGGCAATATAATTGCAGGTTCCCACATAATCGGCCAGAGTGCCGTTTCCGTTATTGGTAACATTCCCGTCACCGATCAGATATCCGTCTTTGTAGAACTGAGCATACATGGGCGAACAGAGAATGATTGTGGCATCCGGGGCCAGTTCTCTCAGATTAATTACGGAATAGCGAAGGGCCCCTGAATAAGTCCTCAGATTAAAGCCGTCCTCATCGCTCTGCCTTACCCCGCGGAAGAAATCATTGGTTCCATATTCAACGATAAAATAGTCTGTCTGTGAATAATCTATATGGGGGTTGCTCAACAATTCTCCCGCCCTGGTTCCCGAAAAAATATCTGCCGGGATTCTCTTCAGCATGGCGTTCACAACGCCGCACAGGCTGGTTGAAGTCCACTTTCCCAGATCAGATTCTTCAAATTCCTCGATACTCGCGCATGTACCTCCAATCGCCAGATTATACACATCCGCCTCACATTGTTTTGCCGTCAGATAAGGAACGCCTGATCCGTCTCTGTTGTTATCAAAAATACTGTCGCCTAAAAAAACAAGCTGTAAATTATATCCATGAGGTTCCGCCTGATCCTCCTGCGTAATCACCTGTTCCTGAACCGGGATATCCACATCTATCACAGGGGTCGGCTGCGCATGCTCTGCAGCCGGCGTTTTCGTCCTGTTCTCAGCAGGCGTGGGGGAAGGGGTCTTCCTGACCGGTGCCTCCTGCAAAACCGGTTTTTCAATCACCTCTCCTGTCTCCGTAATCACCACATTTTCGGATACCACATTGTCCGGTTCTTCTTCCTGCGCATACCGACTGCTGCACCCGGTCAGAAGCAGACCGGCTATCACCACTGTAACCAACTGTATTTTCTTCCATTTTCCGAATTTTCTTTTCATAATATCACGCTCCTTCCGCAGAAACGGTTCCGTTCCTGCTCTAAGAATATCATATTTCAGACGAAATTCCAGTCTCCCCGGTTCTTTCTAAGACTTTTTTCATGATTCTTAAACAATTCTTAATATCTTACTTATAGTTTATTCCTTTTGCGGAAAATATATGTCCCCGTATATTGTAAATCTCTCTTTGGTACTGCTATAATAGGCCTGAAAAGGAGGATTCCCCATGAAAAAGAAAATAATCGAATTTCCCTGGGAAATACTTATGATTACGGTTTTTACCGTTATGTCTGTCACCGCCTGTTCCCGTTATACGATCAATTTTGACGAATTTTATACCATGCACTGGAACCGCTGCAGTTGGGCAGAGTTTTTTTATGAAGTGCTCCACGACACCTCGCCCTTCCTCTATTATTATATGATCCGCCCTTTTTCAATCCTTACCGGACAGAATATTTTCATGGCCCGTCTGTTTTCTCTTGCGGCGCTGCTGATTCTTCTCTGGTCCGGCGGCGTTTTTATCAAAAAAAATCATGGCCGCAAAGCCATGTTCTTTTATCTTGCAATCATGTATTTAAACCCCTTTATGCTGCAAAAATCCACCGAGATCCGTATGTATGTCTGGGCCAGCGCATTTACCGTCCTGGCCGGAATATTCTGCTATAAACTGCTTGTCTCGCCTGCGCGCAGACAGTGGGTTGGCTTTACACTGTTCAGCCTTCTGGCGGCCTGTACACACTATTACGCTGTGCTTACCATGGTTTTTCTCTATCTGGGGCTTTTCATCTGGTACGCCTTCACCCATAATAAAGCGGCACTGAAGAGCTGGCTGATCTGTTCTCTGACGACAGTAATCATATACCTTCCCTTTCTTTTGATCGCGGTCTTCCAGATTCGGGAGTCCAATGGTGGCTGGATCCATGAGCCTGATTCCCGACTGGCCCCTTTAAAGGAGCTGTTTTACAGCAGCGTCGCCGGGACAGAAATTCTCTATCTTACAGTCATGGCCGTTTCGACGGCCGCGTCTCTTCTCCTTTTCGTCCGAAAAAAAGGCGTTGCATACTACTGGTCATTTATCTGCTGCAGCGCGCTCTGGGGCATTACGGCCTTTGGCGTCATTTTCGCGGCGGT
Organism: uncultured Lachnospiraceae bacterium; assembly: GCA_947570615.1. Lineage (GTDB taxonomy): Bacteria > Bacillota > Clostridia > Lachnospirales > Lachnospiraceae > Suilimivivens. The sequence goes on along the minus strand of CANOVJ010000001.1, from coordinate 25,742 downwards.
CGTCAAGCCCATCATGCTGAGCAGGTATCTGATCATGCCCGTCTTCCTTTTATTTCTCGGTATTGGTCCGGTCATAAGGCATACCGGAAAATACCTGCTCCTGCCGCTTTGTCTGTCATTTTTTCTGATCAGTGCCATCCAGTATAAATCCTGTGTCGAGACGCTTCGCACAGATCATACAGTCGATACGATTACCTTTGCACAGGAACATATCCTGGAAGGGGATAAAATTGTTCTGGTCAGCGGGGATGATTACCTCTATAACTGCACCTTTTATTATATACCTCAGGCCGAACTCTACTATACCGGCTCCTTTGACCCGCAGCGCCTTACCAGGGAAGAAAACCTTACCGAATTCTGGTTCTTTGACAACGGCAATTATCTTAACCCGGAGGATGTGCAAAAAGCCGGACTGCGTTCCGAAAGCTTCGGACCGTATCAGTTTGGGTATATCCACATCAATATTTATAAAATACGGCCCCTTTCTCAGAAGGTCACCTCTCCATCATGAGCGATCAGCGAAGCTGAAACAATCGCTTTCAGCTTCATGAGCTCTTTCACCAGCTGCGCTTCCTCCTTCACCCGGACCTCAATGGCCATATCCAGATGATCCTTTGTGAGATTTCTCGCTTTTACCCTGTGAAGAGAACAGTATTTCCCTACGATTTCCATTATCTCTTTTTCGTTTTCAAAGCTGTCGGAATTGACCAGAAGGATCTGCGGCGCTTTTGCGATGGGAAGCCAGTTCGCCAGAAGGATACCGCATGTCAGCACCAGGGAGGCAATCACTGCGATAACCGCAAACCCCGCGCCGCATACAATACCCACGCTGATCGACCAGAACAGAAACACCAGATCCATAGGATCCTTGATCGCCGTTCTGAAACGCACAATTGAAAGGGCGCCGACCATACCGAGGGAAATAATGATGCTTGACTGAATCGTAAGAATAATAGCCGCCGTTATCACCGCCATGGCAGGAAGGGATATATTAAAATTTTTATTATAAAAAGACTGCCTGTTTATCACCCGGTAAAGGATAAAAATATAGGCGGAGATCAATATCGTAATTACCATACACAATAAAATTGATTTTACGGAGAGAGCAGACGACGCATACCCCTCCACAAAGGACTTTTTTAAAATATCGCTGAAATTCATATTCTTATTCCTCCATAAGTATTATATTTTCTGCACAGATAATATTTTGAGTAGCTGCACCACTGCAGGGTATCGAGCTGAATATGTTTTTTTATATAGTCCGGCAGAAACTCATCCCACTTTACCTCCAGAACCGACATTCCCTTTTCCATTACAGGCCGAACCGCTATCCTCTCCTGCAGAAAATCGGAAATTGCATTGGAAGAGCTTATATTTTCGTCAAATGTGACTCTGACATTTCCACTTTTCTCTGTAAAAGGATAACGCAGGTATTCTACAATCACTGCCGGACGCAAAGCCATCCGCTGCATTTCTTCCAGAAGCATTCTCTGATCAGAATCAAGATCCGGCGTAAGCCGTACCGGCTTTCCCTGCATCAGCTGTCTGCAAATGCTCTCATCAATCGTACATCCTTTTTTCAGAGTCATCTGCCGGTTTTTACTTTTTTTTTCCAGAGAGATACGCTCTGTATTGCCATTATATATTCTGATCCGATACTTGTCCCTGACTCCTGTCCCGCTTTCGTTCTCATAATAACAGCTGTCATACAGCGAGTCAAAGTACAGACTCCTGACCTGATAGCATCCCTCCTTACCGGCATGGCTGTCCGCCTTCAGCAACGGCCTGATCCGCGTTTTAAGAACAGCCTCCTGCATTCTGTCGATGATATATTTATATTCGTGTCTGTACTTCTCCAAACCAGCTTCTTTTAGCATCCCATCCCCCCAGGTATAATTTCCCTCTGCCTATTCTGCGGCTTCTGCTTCAGGTTCTATGATACCGTCACATTTTATCGACTCCCAGACAGAATATAAATCCGTCTGACTGTCACGGACAGCGACATATTTTCTGGCTGTAATTGCATTTTTTCCTGCAATCACCTTACAGCTTCCTCTCTCAATTACCACCATATCCTTTTCACTGTCAGCCATAAGACCATTGCCTTCACATTCTATCTCTACCGCACTGTCCGTGAGGATAACTCCATCATTCCCCCTGATGCCGTCCCCCTTTGCCTTGACATAGAGATGCGCTCCCATAATCTTTACCTGATCTCTGGAGCGTATCCCATCCCCATGATAGCCGTATATTGCCAGGCTGCCGGCTCCATTGACTGTGAGATCCGAATCACTGAAAACACATGCCTTATCTCCCGTGTCATGTTTTGGACCGTCGGTCAGTACATTCTCCGTACCTTCCTTCGCGGTTATTATAACTTTTTGAGCCTTTTCCACGCAGATAGCGGCTCCGCTGTCAGACCTGATTTCCACGTTGTCCAAAATGAAATGCACGATCTCGTCCTCAAAGACATTAACTACAAGTCTCCCACCGCTCAATTTCCCTTTCAGCGCGTAATCGCCCCCGGCAGATACTGAAAGCACCCCGTCCCTGTAAGAGTACCTTCCATTCTCATCCTCCCCGGGAGATTCCAGATCGATTTCCGTCACATTATATTCCAACGTATCCAGATCCCTGTCCGTTATTTCATACCAGCCGGCCTCCTTTACGGTTGTACGCTCCGGACTCTGCGCCTGCGTGTCCCCCACCGGCATCTCCAGAAACGCGCCGCATCCTGCCAGCAGTATTGTACCACAGACAACCCCCGTGAGCAAAACCACTTTCCTTCCTGCGCCTGCTTTCATCCGTATCCTTTCCCCTTTCTCACTCCACCCTTTCAAATATCGCTTCAATCGTAATCCCCCCTGCCGGGATATTTACCTCCGTCTGTTCGTTTTGCCCCGTGATATCCCCCTTCCATCCGGCAAATCGATATCCTTCCTGCGGGATCGCCGTCACTGTCACCGGATAATCCGTAAAATACCGTCCACTCCACTCGTTATCTCTGAGCAAGGCCGTATTGATCCTGACGCTTCCTCCTTCAGGCAGACTGTTTCTGATACAGATCGTCTCGAGCCCACCGCTCAATTCAAAGTAATCGGCCAGACTGGCCATCGCAAAAGAAAAGCGATTGTTGAAAAACTCGTCCATTTCTGCTATATAGCCGCCGAATTCCTCTGTCGTAAAGCCTTCGTCCCAGAAGCGTCTCTGGGTTTTGACCACCTGGGCCTCATAGATTTTCTCCCATTCCAGCAGTCTCTCATGAACCGTATCGTACGCATAGACCGTATTGGCAATATCCATAAAGGTAAGACAGAACTCCCGCCTGAAACGCCCGTTTATCATAAGCTTTTCGATTACAGGTTCATTCAGAAGGGGGTAATCCTCCATCCATGTTATCGGGACATTTTCATCATGAAACAGGCTGATATCCATGTCATACAGCATCCATCTCCACCTGCAGTCCCCATATACCGATTCCTCCGGCTCTGCAGTCCTCCATAACGCCGTATTCGTTCCCAAAGCAATATCTCTGTTATTCACGTATAAATTTATGCAGCAATAATCGATCAGGCTCTGCATATCTATGAAGCCGTCCAGCATCTCATAGACATCATCATAAGCCAGATCGCACTCCATCACCAGATTCAGCATGCTATCGTAAGCCTCCCAGGCTTCGCCGCCGCCGGCCTTCGCCGCTTCACTGTCGATAATCCACACGTTATCCTCGTTTACCCCAAAATGGTTTGACAGATATTCTTCTCCATAGCGTTCCCTGATATTGTAGATTCCCCAGTATTCGCCATTCAGAAAAAGAACGCATGGCGTTGAGTCCTGTATCGAAACATTCCTGCCTTCCGCCATTTTCTCCAGAAAGGCGTCCGTAATCATAACAGTCTCATTATTGTTTCCTCCATTCCGCAGCTTTATTGTAGAGTATGAGCATCCCGGGAAAAACTCGTATGGAAAAACCTCTGTCTGATCATAAATGCTTCTTCCGTAAATCCGCAGTGACTTCTGGATTCTTGACCGGGTAGACTGTCCTGCTATTCGAATCCCTACATTCTGTGTGAAACTATATTCATGATTTTTGTCAAAGCACGTGAGCGCAGCCTCTCTCTCCCATTCCTTACCGTCATTAAAGGCATTTGACGCCATATAAAGCTGACGTGTGTCTCCATCTGCATCGACAAAGGATTCCAGCAGCTTCCCGTCCTCTACGCCGCCATCAGCTTTATACTGCTCCAACGCCACCCCATTTCCATAAATCCCGCTCTCCCTGTCAAAGAGATTGGAAGGATCCGTTACAAGGGAGAGTACAGGCAGTTCCAGGTATTCTTCCCTCTGACCATATCCCACAAAATAAACCTTCGACACAATCCTGCTGACAACGCCCTTTTCCCTGTCATGGCTGACAGCCCGTACAATGGTCGCTTTATCCACCTTAAAGGGCGGCGTATAATTTCTCGTGGGAGATAAATCTGTCCTTGCCGCATATACATTCTCCTGATCGCTGGCGTCTTTTACCTCAATCGGCCCCTGATACAAATTGGTTCCCACAACAGGATCGCTTCCATCCAGGGTATAATAAATATCCTCATCTCCGCCGGCCGTGATTTCCAGTCGAAACGGCTCGTCATAAAATCCACTCTCTGCACTGAAAACAAGATCTTCCAGCTCTACGGAAGCCATCACCCCGGCCTGCGCATTTGAACCTCCTGCGGTTGCGGTCATAATCCCCCAGTCGTTTCCCCCATCCGATATTCTTGCATAAACGGTATTATAGGAAAGCTCCGGAACCGCCACCGAATCAATGATATCCCATCTTTTATTGCTCAGGAAAACGTTATCTCCCCGGCGCGAAATCTTAAAGCCGGTCCGTCCCATTGATGGATCATCCATCCCGTCAAGCCAGACAACATAATACCCCTGGGGCGGTATTGTGACGGAATCCAGCGGATATTTCAGCAGATAATTTTCATCATCCGATAAATAATAACCGTCCAGCCGGATTTCTGCGGAACCTGCATTATACAATTCAACATAATCCGAATAAATACCTTCCTCGTCTGTGAACAATGAAAAATTATTGCTGCAAATCTCATTGATCACAATATGGCGGGAATCCAGTGAATACATTTTGTAGATCAGAATAATCAGAATACCCGTCAGTATCAGTAAAGAGCTCTTATACCAGAATTTCATTCCAACTCTCCGTCTGTCTCTTATCTGCAATTATAATACTCCCCAAACCACTCCCCAAACCTGGCAAGCCCCTCCTCCACGGAGGTATCCGGCTTAAACCCGAAATCCTCCATCAGGCCGGTGACATCCGCGTACGTCTGGTAGACGTCCCCCTTCTGCATGGGAAGAAACTCCTTCCTGGCCTCTTTTCCGAAAACCTTCTCCAGCACGCTGATAAAGTCCATCAGCTTCACGGGATGATGGTTTCCGATATTATAGAGCTTATACGCCGCCCCCTTCTCATCCACCGCCGGCGGATTGCAGAGAATGGCCAGGACCCCAGCGATGATATCGTCGATGTAGGTATAGTCCCGGAGCATATCCCCGTTATTATAAATCTGAATAGGCTCGTCCGCCATAATTTTCCGGGCGAACTTAAAATATGCCATATCGGGCCTTCCCATGGGGCCGTACACGGTAAAGAACCGAAGCCCGGTCAGAGGGATCCGGTACAGCTTACTGTAGGCGTATGCCATCAGCTCATTGGACTTCTTGGTGGCCGCATAGAGACTCTCAGGATGATCCACCTGATCCTCCACGGAAAAGGGCACCTTCTCATTCCCGCCGTAGACGGAACTGGAGGAGGCGTACACCAGATGCTCCACCGGGAAATGCCGGCAACACTCCAGAATGTGGAAAAAACCCACAATATTGGACTGGATATAGGCGTCAGGATTGTCGATGCTGTACCTCACCCCGGCCTGCGCGGCCAGATTCACCGCCACCTGGGGCCGCTCCCTTTCGAAAATCCGGGTCAGCGTCTCTTTATCCGCCAGATCCCCCTTTATAAAGGTAAACCGCTCATACTGCCTGAGTATGTCAAGACGCGCTTCCTTCAGGGAAACCTCGTAGTAATCGTTCAGGTTGTCGATCCCGATCACCTGAGCGCCCCGCTTAAGCAACGCCCTGGCCAGATAAAATCCGATAAAGCCGGCGCTTCCTGTGATAAAATATTTTTTGGACGGATCCAATGGATTCATTTTTGTGCCTCCTTGCAAATCTCACGTTTCTCTTATATACTAAAGCCTGTACCACTTTGATTTAAGCGCCGCCTTCGGGCGGCAGAACAGAGGTTAATATGCCAGACAATCAGCTGCTTTCCATCATTATCCCCGCTTACAATGAGCAGGAAAATATTGATCAGGCTTTTGTGGCCATCAGCAAAATACTGACCGAAAACAACATCCCCTTTGAAATCCTTTTTGTGGACGACGGCTCCTGCGATCAGACCTTCGCCTGCGTTCAGAAATTATCCGAAGGGCACAAAGAGGTCAGGGGAATCTCCTTCTCCAGAAACTTCGGAAAGGAAGCAGCCATCTTCGCCGGGCTGGAGGGGGCGCAGGGCGATTGCTGTCTGATCATGGACTGCGACCTGCAGCATCCTCCCGCCCTGATTCCGGACATGTATCGTCTCTGGAGGGACGGCTTCGAGGTGGTGGAGGGGATCAAGGCCTCCCGGGGAAAGGAAAGTCCTTTCCACCGCCTGTGCGCAAAAGGCTTCTATCATATCATCAGCGGCGCTACCGGGATCGATATGTCCCGCGCCTCGGACTTTAAGTTGCTGGACCGCAAGGCTGTGGACGCGCTGCTCATTCTGCCGGAGAGGGCTCCCTTTTTCCGGGCGCTGTCCTCCTGGGTAGGTTTTAAGACCGCCTCTCTTTCTTTTGAAGTGCAGGAGCGCACGGCCGGTGCCTCCAAATGGTCCCTGTGGAGCCTGACGAAATATGCCATCCGCAACATCACATCCTTTTCCGGCGCGCCCATGCAGATGGTGACGCTTCTTGGATGGATCATGCTCCTGGTCAGCCTCGCTCTGGGCATCCAGTCCCTTTACCGTTATTTCTCCGGCACGGCTCTGGAAGGATTCACCACCGTGATTCTGCTTCAGCTCATCATCGGAAGCGTGCTAATGATCAGCCTGGGCATCATCGGGCACTATATTTCCCGGATCTACGAGGAGATCAAGGCCAGGCCGAGATATATTATCCGGAAACAGTGCGGACAGGAGAAGAACTAGCGTCCGATGCTGTAATACTCCACCCCTGCCGCTTTCATCTGCGCGGGCTGATAGAGATTACGTCCGTCGTAGACCAGCGGAGTGTGCATTTTTTCTTTAAACGTCCCGGGCGCGACCTCTCTGATTTGCGGCCATTCCGTGAATACAAAGCAGATATGGGCTCCCTCAAGGGCTTCGGTGGCAGATGAGACGTAATTCATCGTTCCGCCCCCCGGATGCTTCCCCTGCGGGAAGAGCTCTTTTGCCCGTTCCTGGCCTTTGGGATCAAAGGCGTATACACTGGCTCCTGCTGCCAGCAGAAGTTTTAAATTGTCAATGGAGGGTGCCTCCCGCAGATCGTCCGTACCAGACTTAAAGGTGAGCCCCAGCACCGCCGCCTTCAGACCGCTGAAGGTGATCATCCGCTCTCTGGCCTTCTCAAAAAGCCGGGTCTTCTGGGCGCTGTTCACATCCACACAGGCCTCCACCGTCTTCAGCTGGTATCCGTGCTCCCTGGCAAGGAATTTCAGGGCTTTGGTGTCCTTGGGAAAACAGCTTCCCCCAAACCCGATTCCCGCATTCAGAAAACGCGCCCCGATCCGCTCGTCATAGCTCATCCCCCTGGCAACGTCGGTGATATCCGCCCCCACCAGCTCGCACAGGTTGGCGATATCGTTCATATAGGAAATCTTCAGCGCCAGAAAATCATTGCAGGCGTATTTGATCATCTCCGCGGAGCGGCGCTTTACAGAGACGATGGGCAGCCCGAAGGGCTCGTAGATCCTTTTCAGGGTTTCCTCCGCCTCCCTGCTCTGTGTTCCGATGATAATTCTCGCCGCGTGGAGGGTGTCATGCACCGCCGTTCCCTGGGCAAGAAATTCCGGGTTGGAGGCCACTTCCACTTTCACGTCATGCACCAGAAAGTCCCGGATGAACTGCTCCACCTTGTCGTTTGTCCCAACCGGGACGGTGGATTTCACCACCACCAGACAGTCCTTTTCCACTGTCTCCGCAATCTGCCTGGAAACCGTGGCGATATAGCTTAAATTAGCGCTGCCGTCGGGCATCTCAGGCGTTCCAACACCAATAAAGATCGCGTCTGCGTCCCGGTACGCCTCCACATAGTCCGTGGTGAAATGCAGAGTCCCCCGGGCATTATTTTTTTGCATCAGCTCCTCCAGCCCCTCCTCATAGATGGGAGAGATCCCCTGACGCATCATTTCCACCTTTTTCTCGTCGATGTCCACACACATGACCTGATAGCCCTTTTCCGCAAAGCATACGCCCGCCACCAGGCCTACGTATCCGGTTCCTGCAACTGCGATTTTCATCATTTTGTTCTGACCTCCTGTTTACTTTCTTGTTGAAGCATTTCATCCATATTCCCTTTTTCTGCCCCATTTCTTCCATATGCCAGTTGAGACAGCATCCCAAGCCCTGCCAGCGTTGAAATTGCAAGCTCTCTATACGCCATGAAAGAATGCTCATAGGAATGGTTTTTTGTGATCGTATACCATACGATCGGATACATACTGACAACTATATACGGAATACACCTCTGTATATTTGCTGCTTTCGTTTTCTTTCTTCGTATACTTACCATCATAAAAACACAGACTGCCATTCCCACCATCAGAATAACAGGCCATCTGAGATAGACAAACATATTTTTCAGTAATACGTCAAATGTATTAATCGTTATTCCCTGTGCTACATTTGACCCTCTGTATCGGATTGAACTGATTGCCTCCGTCATAGAACCTGATTGTGGAGAAAGAATGCTTCCAAGTACCCACTTCCCGATCCACTGGCCAGCATAGCCAATACACCAGGCCATACTGTTTTTTATCACTGCATATACCTGACTCAGAGTCCCCTTATCATCCAGAAATACAAGTCCGGTCACCAGTGGAAACCCGAGACTGACAAACGGATAGGTAAGAAAGTCAAAATAGCTTGTCATCATTCCCAGTAAAAGAAACAGGAAATACATTCTTTTACTTTCAATACATTCTGATTTCCAGATAATAACTGCGCTTCCCAGCAATGCAATATAGAAAACATCGCAAAATTGAAGGCATAATGAAATAGTCATGGGCATCATTGAGAGAACGGCAATGCAAAAAGGGACAACAAAATACTGCCTTCCCGCTCTGCATAAGCCTGCAATGATCAGCGCCATGAGCATCGCCTGCAAAAACAGATTAATTACTAAAATATCAGCGTAATCAAAGAGGAGCAGTAATAATTTCAGAGAAACCTGGTGCCCGCCCCAGTAGTGACTGTATCCCTGATAATCATATCCCGCCTCGCCATTCAGATATCTCAGCAAATTCTCCTGCTGGGAATATCCTCTGAAATAATTAACCTGATAATTGTTGACCACCTTATCTGTTATTGGCGCATCGATCGGGCAAATTGCCTCATTCAGCATGATACTGTCAGTATAGTTATCCACCTCTGTGCTCAGATACCCCGGAATGATCTGCGCATGGGAATTCAGAATATCTTTAGATGCAAGAACATTTTTGTGCATTCTCTCCACAGGCAGAAGATGTACAAAACACAGGATCAGAAATCCTGAAATGATACCGGTCAGCAAAACTGCCAGCACTTTTCCTATTGATTTTAATGACATTATTATCATTTTCTTTCCGCTGTGCATCCCAAAAGTTCCATTCCTTATTTATTTTCTTTTATGTTTTTTCTTTCGATTACTTTTCCTGTCTTACTCAGCATTCCATACAGACCGGAAGCCGCCAGTGGCAGCATCAGAACAAAATACCCCAAAATATATCTTGACTGCGCTTCCCAGATCATATGAAATAAAAAACCTCCGAAAATATTAAGCACAAAATATGCTTTTTCACATGTCCATTTCCTGGGGAAAATACAGGAAAACGCCATTGTACAGAGAAATATGAAAAAGTGATACAGATTCATTATGCTGTAAAGGATATCCCGCCCAAATCCATAAATAAAGAAATGTGCCAGCGGGGAAAGGTTTTCTACATAACGACTATTCCATTCATTGGTAATCATTGCCTGGAAAGCAGGAGCATTCCATTGTGAGGTGAATTTTTTATAAAAAAAATCAATTGCAAAACGTTGTTCATGAAAAAATCTTTCCAATGAACTCATCAGATTCTCCATACAGGCCTGTATCGTCAAAATTCTGTCAAAACCATTTTCCTCGTAAACCATCCAATTATAACCATTATACCATCCACAGGCGTATCCGCCTTCGTCCCCCTCCTGCATCCCCATGGCGATCCAGGCTATTTTAGGGATGCCCGCCGGGAACTCTTCCAGCCCCGCCCGTATTAAATAGATATTATTTACAATCCAGACTCCCGACTGTGAAATGAGTACGATACCGATCACCCAGATCAACGGTTTACAGCTTCTATGTTCTATGGAATGCAACAATATTGCAATCACAGCGGCTACGACCAGTATATTGATATTAGATTTTACCGCCACACCTGCGGCGAAAAGCAGCGCAGCCCTCAAAATATACCCGCATCTGTCAGTCTTCAGGTATCGGAGTACAAAATAAATACCGCCGGTTCCAAACGCCCACCCGATGATATCACCATAGACAAACGTAGAGAAAAGAAACAGTGGGAACATCCCCATTGACAAAACGGCCTCCCATCTGCAAATCTGCCTGTCTGCGAAGATTTCCCATGTAATTTTCTGCAGCATCCTGAGTATGACAACAATCGCCGCAATGTTTATTATCTGAAAGACAATAAAATTCTCCACCCCGAAGATTCTGTAGATCAATTCCAGTAAAGCGATCATTCCTGTCTGGAAAGAATAGCGATATAAATACTCGCCCTTCTCAAACGACTGATAATTCCCTTTCAGGAACTCTGTCGCTATGTCGCTCAACGTTTCGCTGTCACAGGTTGCGACACATCGAAAAAGCAGTACAATGAACAGACAGATCGCACCACAAAAACATAACGCCAGTTTCTCAACATTGACTTTTTCTCCCCATCCCCGCCGGGATATAAAATAAAAGAGCAATATCACCCCGCCTGATACAGGGATAAGAATAACCGGATTATCCCATTTATATCTGGCAGCTTCCACATACTGATACAAGTCAAAATAAGTGGTGCGCAGCAGACTGTTGAAGGTATTAAACGCCACCATGAGTCCAAAGGGGACCAGATAAAAATATGTCAGTATTCTGACCCATCTGCGATTTTTCATTTTCCTGTCGGTTCCCCCTTTCTCTGACATTTATGTTTCTGCTTCGCTCCAGGGCTCTTATTCCTGCCCCGAAACGGAATAATTATAATCTGCCCCATAAATTCTATATCTGCCGATCCGGCCAATTTCTTTAAGTTCTTCTGCTTTTCCCTCCAGAAAACTGCCAAACTCATCCATCTGCGCCTCAGTGATCACGTAAGCAGTGGCCGAATGATACGGCAGAGCAGGAACATACCATTCGGAGGAGCTTAGCCATTTACAGATATCCATCCCTGAAACAGAGGCCACCGGCGCCACCCTCACCCTGCCATTGGCCAGAACCGTCATGGTGTTGGCGTTCTCAAAGGTTGCATAAGCCATAGCGTAGTGATTCTCCTCCAGGAACCGGACTGTCTGATACTCTTCCGTCCATGGCGGCTCCCCGCTGCGCAGGACCGGCACATAAATCTGCTGAATATGGAGGAGGGTCAGAAGAAGAAGCGTACCGCATATCAACCGCCGCATTTTCCCATCAACACAGGGCCAGTTCGCAAAGGGTGCCTTCATCCATTGTTTTTGCAGGAAAAGCACTGTAAAAAAGGCAATTGCATAAATCAGCATAAAGTAATATCTTCCCGTGCTCTCCATGGTGGTAAAGGCCACAATCAACGCTGTCAGAAAGGGCGAGAAACCCATTGCCAGGCCGGCCCATTCGGCGGCGGTTATTTCCCCTCTCTCAGACTCTCTCCGCCTTTCCTTCCCTGTTCTGACGCTCTGAAGCACACGCCACAAAATCCGCGTCATCTCCGCTAACGAAAGGATTGCGAGAATCCCCATCAGAATCTGGCTGATCAAGGGAGCGCCGTCTGACCACAGCATGTCCGCCATGTCCGGGACGACTCTCTTCCACAGCTTCCCAAGTCCATTCCTTATATTTCTTGAAAGGCTCTGCTCTACCGAAAAAGAAAAGCTGTTTCCCCAGAAGCTGGCCAACAGCATGGCAAATGTCCACACAGTGATCAGAATATCCTCTCTTTCTCTTTTACGCCTTTGCAAAAACAGGATAAAGCTTCTTAAAAGCTCTGTCCCGAACAGGGGACCGTAGAGCACCAGAATTCCTCTTACTCCCTGAAATCCCAGAAGAAGCGCCAGAAAAATACCCCCCCCCAAGTCCGGCGGGCCCTATCCTCCGCGCTTTCAGACCTCCCGCATAAATACCCAGCGTAATAAAAAGCGCCGCAACGTGTGACCCGTAATAACCCGCAAACAGATATACCAGCTCCAGGAAAGAAAAATCTGTCGGAAGCATCAGGCTCAAAAATCCCATCAGAAGGCTGCCCGACCAGCCGAATCCCGCCCGCCTGCAAAAGAACAGGATACTGGAAAGAATCAGTATCGTCATACAACAGCAGGCGATTCCCATGGAAAGGGTAAGATCCTTTGTGATCCCATAAAAAACAGCGGCAAGATTCGGTGTGCTGATCACCCTTGTCTCAGTGGATGGATACCAGCTATCCGGAATCCACTGCCCGCTCTCCCAGATCACCTGTCCCAGTAAAGCCTCGGAGGCAATATCCGCATTCATCCTGTAATTATAATGAAAAAGATTCACACCAAAGATCAGCAGCAGAAAAATGGAGATCCCCGCCGCAAGTCCTGACCTCAAAAATTTCTTACTCCATTTCACTTTTGTCATCTTCCTTTTCCAAAACAAATCCTTCTTCATATATCCAGGCGCCCCATCGCTCATTTTTCCATTATAGTTTACCTTTCCCATATTATCAACCTAAAATCCCTCCTCCACGCAGAAATCTGCAGGCGCGGCCTGCGCCCGGTTAACGGTTTCTATTTCACGACAGTATCTCCCCGCCGCTCTTTCCTGTCACCTTCAAAAGGGCCGGAGAAAGCAACTGCCTGCGCTTTCTCCGGCCCACTCGCCTTATATTGATTTCAGGCGTGAGTCTTACTCCAGAATCTCCTCCCCGCCAAAAATCTGATCCAGATATCGAAAACCGCAAAACCCGTTTTCATCCGTAATTTCTTCCGGTCCGGCCCCTGCCGGGATCGTCACGGTGTATCCCTTCCCCATGTACCTGTAGCGGATGTTCATTGCCACCTGCTCTCTGCGCTCCAGCGCGTCGAACACTGTCCGGTCGAAGCTGACCCAGCGCTGTGTGGAAATCATCACTGTCTCTCCATCCCGGGCATCTTCCACCGCCTGTACGGTCTCTCTCAGGAATGCCGCGTAGGCGGAATTGGGAATATAAGAATAGCTCAGGACTGCTCCGCATCTGGCGCATTCCCCGGCCAGCAGGGCATCGTTGTCCGCGTCGGCCTCCCGCACAATCCGGCAGTTCATTGTATAATGCCCCGGTCTGTGATCGCATTCCGAAAATGTCTCTGTGTCCGAATCCCCTGCCCACAGATCCGCCGAAGGGTTTTGCGCATTCTCCCTGGCGTCTTCTCCCGGCTGATTCGGCCTCTCCCCGGAAGGCTCCCTCCAGGGAGTGACAATATACCTGTCCCCCTCCCGGGTCACCTTGTACCAGACAGAATCCCTGAAGCTCGTCACGGCCAGGTCGCCGCCGTCCTTTCTGCCCATCACCAGCGTTGCCCTGTAGATCCCGTTTTCCACCTCCATCGCATCGGTGCCTGCACTTCCCGTGCCGTCCCCTGTGGGATCGATCCATTTTCTGGCCTGTTCGGCCACCGACCCGTCCCCGTTTTTTCGGTTGAGATAAAGCAGCAGAGTATACTCTCCGCTGTCGTGTCCCTCAAACCCGCAACGGGCGCTGACGCCGTTCCCCATGCTCTCAACCCGCAGGTCCAGTACAGACGGAGCCTGCGCCGCCTTAGCTACAGGTACGGATGTCTGTTCCAAAATACCCCCCCCAAGAAAAATTCCCAGGGCGGCTGTCAGAATTGCTTTGCCAAGTCTTCCTCTCATCATAAAATCTCCTTTTCAAAGTGAACATTCATGTGCAGCCGCTTCTGACTGTGCTGCACATGAAAGCCAGTAGATGTGACCATCGGGCCCGACGGATAATTCATTATCCACCATTTTGACAGGAAAAAACCATTTATGTAATAAAAAGACATGTTTCATGTAATAATTTGCACTTCAACCGACGTTTTTTGCCGTTTTTGGCTTTTTATAGTTGCCTAATTATCTTTATTACGTTTTAAACCATTTTATGGATTACCTCCCTTTTAACGCCTCCAGAAATTTTTTCTTAAAGGTAATCCCGATCTCGATCCGTCCAAAATTTCCCTTCAGCAGAATATAGCGGTTCACCATATCGATGGCGTCGATGAAATCGCTGTTCACAATGGCATATCTGCTGCACTGAACAAATCTTTCCGAATCCAACTCCTCCAGAATGACCTTGGTGGGCTTGTACTGGAGCTTTAATTTCCCGTCGGTAAAACACACTGTCTGACCGCTCCTGACATTTTCTATGTATACCACCTCCGTGATATTTTTTTTGAAAAGAATGCCGTCCTTGCGGAAAAAGACATCGTGGGGGAGATTTTTCTTCTGCGGCACCTCCAGAGCCTCCGTGATCACCTCCCGGGCCTTTTTGGCATCGTAAGGCTTTTCCAGATAATAATAACAGTGCAGATCGCTGTAGGCGTACAGTCTGGCGTCCTCCAGGGCCGTGATAAAGATCATGGGCACATACTTGTACCGCTCCACCATGCGGATCCGGTTGGCAAACCTCATCCCGGAGACGTCCCCCGGATTTTTGGGATCCAGCATAATATCGATCAGAAACAGATCGATGCTGATCCTCATGGCGCAGGCATAGGCCTCGTTCTGGTTGACCGCCCTGTGAACCACGATTTCCGGATCCACCTCGTTCGTAATTTTGGCCAGCATTTCCATGCTGGCGGCATTGTCCTCAATGATCAAAACTGCTTTCATAGTATATCCTTCCTTTCACCTTAGTGATTTTTAACTACATTTTAATATATACGAGTGCAGTTTTGAAACAAAATAAGGAGCTTCTGTGCTATTTATTCAACACAAAAGCTCCTTATACTGAAAATAACAAACGTTACGCCTGTACGTTTTGTAAACCGGCCTATTTATCAATGTTTCCCGCCGCAGAAAACCCTTTTCCTAAAATTCGATTTCCCTCAGATACCGCGCAAGGGCATCCTGCCAGGTGGGCAGGAGCTGAAAGCCGTTCTCCGTAAGCTTCCTTTTATCCAGCCTGGAATTGAAGGGCCTTCCGGCTTTGGAGGCTCCGTACTCCTGGGTGGTCACAGGAATCACCTTAAGGCGCTCCTGGCTGTATTCCGGATGGCCAAGCTGCTGCGCCTGGCGGAAGATCTCCCTGGTAAAATCATACCAGCTGATATACCCGCCCTCGTTGGTTGCATGGTAATAACCGTACTTCTCCGTCCCGATCATGTCCACAAGAAGCCTTGCAAGGTCAAAGGTGTAGGTAGGCGTTCCAATCTGGTCACAGACCACTCGGATCTGATCATGGGTTTTGCCGAGCTTCAGCATGGTTTTGATGAAGTTCTGGCCGTTGACGCCAAAAACCCAGGCAATCCGGACAATGAAATATTTCTCCAGATTCTCCGCCACCGCCAGTTCCCCGGCCAGCTTGGTCTGTCCGTAAACGCTTAATGGCTTATAATCCTTACAGTCCGGCTCCCAGGGCGTGGTTCCCTGACCGTCGAACACATAGTCCGTGGAAAGGTACGCCAGCCTGCAGTCCACCTCTTTGCAGGCCAGGGCTATATTTCGCGTGCCCACCGCGTTGACCTGATACACCTTTTCCTTCTTATCCTCATCCTCCGCCAGATCCACCGCCGTCCAGGCCGCGCAGTGGATCACCCCATCCGGTTTTGCCTCAGAGATGCTTTTGTCCACGGCGGCTTTGTCTGTGATGTCCATCTGTACGTAGGGCATCTGCGTGACCGCCGTCCCGTCGTCCGCCCCGGCGTATGCGTGGGTTATGTCGGAGCCGACGCCTTCAAGGTTTCTTTTTGCAAGCTCGTTCATCACATCGTGGCCAAGCTGGCCGTTTACGCCTGTTACAAATATTTTCATTTTTTGTCCATCCTTTCCCTGCTTTCTTTCAATTTCCTCTCCCGCCCCTCAGGCTTCCCCGAACGGTTTCGGCACATTAACCTGATTCGCGGTTAAAAAACTGTCGATGGTTTTTCAGCCTGTTCTACTGAAAAACTGCTCAGCCAGCCTTCCACACAAACTGCCGGAGCACCCTCAGAGTGCGCAGAATATCGATTATCGCGGCTCCTTTTATTCCGTTTTCCTTAAGCGCCATATGCCCTTCCCTTAAAGAGGTCAGATAACTCCCCAGGCTGGAATTGCTGGTGCCGCCGTAAAACATCCGTATAATGGTCTCCGGCAGATAGACCAGCCGGTTTTCCTTATCCTTAAGAAACCGGATCATAAACTCATAGTCGGAGGAGATCCGGTATTTCAGGTTGTAAAGGCCGTATTTTTCGTAGATCTCTCTTTTCAGAAACATGGTGGGATGACCGGGAAGCCAGCCTGTCCGGATACTTTTCTGCGGCCCCATTTTCCAGTATCTGACGGTTCTTTCGCCGTCGGCGTAGACCAGATCCGCATGGGACCCTGCGCAGCCGGGATCCGATTCTATCAGGCGCATCATTTTGGAGACGGCGTCCCGCCGCACAAAGACATCGTTAAAGAATGCGATCACATCCCCCGAGGAGAGCGCATATCCCTGATTCATAGCATCGTAGATCCCCTTATCAGGGCTGCTTGTCCATCTGACAACGTTGCGGCTCGAGGAGGCGTATTCGTTTATGATTTTCAGCGTATCATCTGTGGAGCCGCCGTCCTTGATGATGATCTCCAGGTGGGGGTAGTCCTGCTCTTCGATGCTTTTTAAGGTACAGGCAAGGTTGGAGGAGCTGTTGTAGGTGGTGAGGATCAGGGATATTGTTTTCATCTTAACCTTCCTGCCCGCTTTAGCGGGCGTAAATTCGCAGTTGAAAAACTGTCGATGGTTTTTCAACCTATACCCCCTGACTGTCAATATCTGACCTCGACTTTTCCGACAGTCCATCCCTGGCAGCCGCATTCATATCACAGGTCGAGCAGGCGTCCAGCTCTTCCTTCGACACTTTCCCGTCCCGATAATCCGCCACGACTTTATTCTCATACATACTGTACTTTTTATCTGTCCAGAATTTCATCTTATGCCTGATAACCCAGAGGGCAGGCTTCCAGATATATTTGTGCATGGCGGGTGAAGCGGACCCGATCATCCAGCAATTTCTGTCACAGCGCCGAACCTTTTTGCGGACCTCCTGCGCCTGAGGGCTTTCCCAGAGCCTCTCCCAGCTTTCACACTCTTTGAGATTCCCCATCACCTCTTTATCCTTCGTACCATTGCAGGGCATGACATCGCCATAGGGATCAATAAAAAACGTATCAAATGCCATATCGCAGGGCAGAAGCCGCTTTTGTCCATATATATAATTGATCAGTCCATGGTTAAAATAGGCGCGGAACCATTTTTTGGGGCTTCGGGATTTAAGCAGTTCATTTATCAGATCTTCAAAGGCCTTCGCAACCCCGGGCCTGTCATGTATGATATTTTTCGCTTCCACAAAATAAAAGGAATTGTGCAGGGAGGCCGTGGCGAACTCCATGTTCATCTCATTTGAAAGATCATACAGCGCTACCAGATCCTTAGCGTTGGCATCCTGTACCGTCATGCCAAAACCCACATCCTTCATTCCCATTTCCACCAGCTTTTTGAGCGTGGAATATCCTCGGTTGAATCCATCCTCCAGCCCCCGGATCTTATTGTTCGTCTCCTCCAGCCCTTCAATCGAAATCCGTATTCCGATATCGGGGAATTCCCTGCACAGATCCACGATTCTGTCCGTAAAAAACCCGTTGGTGGAGATAACGATTCTGTCGCTCTTTTTCCTGAGCTCTCTCACAATTTCTTTCAGATCCGTCCTGATAAACGGTTCCCCGCCTGTAATATTGGTAAAGTACATGGGTGGAAGCTTTCGGATCACATCCAGAGAAAGTTCTTCCTCCGGAAGGGACGGCTTTTTGTACCGGTTACACATGTTGCATCGGGCATTACACCGGTAGGTTACAATTACGGTTCCGTTCAGTTTTTTCATACAAGGCTCTCCCTGATACTGCAAATTACTGTTTTAATTCCCCCATACCTTCCACGGCGCTCTGTTTTCCATCCACATTCTTTCAAGCTGTTTTTTATCACGCACATTATCCATGCACTTCCAGAATCCGTTATGCGTTTTGCTGACCAGCTGACCGTCCCGCGCCAGATTTTCCAGCGGTTCCTTCTCAAACGGGGTCTGATCGCCGTCAATATAGTCGAACACCTCAGGGGAACACACCATATAGCCAATGTTAATGATATTTCCATCCAGCTTCTGCTTTTCCCGAAAGCCTGTCACGGTACCGTCTTCATTTACCTCCATAATGCCAAACTGCTGGCCGACATTGTAGGACGACACCGTTACGATTTTTCTTTTCCGTCTGTGAAACGCTTCCAGCTCGTTCAGATTGATATCGGCCACACCGTCGCCGTAGGTGAGCATGAAGTCCTCCCCGTCCACATATTCCTTAATCCGCTTAATTCTGCCGCCCGTCATGGTCTCAAGTCCGGTATCCACTACCGTAACCTTCCATGCCTCGCTGTAGTTGTTATGCACCTTCATGCTGTTGGTTTTCAGATCAAACGTAATATCCGAGTTATGCAGATAATAATCAAAGAAATATTGCTTGATGATATCCTGTTTATAACCGGCACAGATAATGAACTCATGATAACCATACCAGGAATACACCTTCATGATATGCCATAAAATGGGCTTCCCTCCGATTTCAACCATCGGTTTTGGCTTTAATATGCTCTCCTCTGAAATTCTGGTGCCGAATCCCCCTGCCAAAATTACTACTTTCATTATTTCCCCTCTCCTTTTCCGCCCCATCGAAGGTATTCGTTATTGTATACAGATAATCAAATACTACTCTCTCACCAGCCAGATCTGATCATTGGGTATTCTTGCTGTTGCCCGATACGGCCTTGCCGCCGACTCAAACAGGATATACATCCCGCTCGCCGTCATCTGGATCTGCTCCACTCCCTCAGGCAGGGTATTTACAGTGACAGGCTCCAGATACTCCATCTGTTCTTCCTTATAAACAAATTGGAGCAAATGGGAATCCTGCGTCTGATAGCCCTGGCTCAACAGCATATAGCACTTATTTTCTGAGACGTCCCTTTTAAACGTGATTCCCTGAATCCGTTCCGGTATCGCCACAGCAGATTTAAGCCTGGGCTCCGTGACGTCTGAAATATCGTACCGTTTCAATACACCCTGCGCCCCGTTAACATAAGATCCCACGAACAGCTCCCCCTCAAACAGATTGAGGAAGGAAGCCACTTTACTTCCCGCATGGTTCACCAGCAGCGCGTCAAAGCTTACCAGAATTTCCCCCTTATAGGCTCCCGCCGCAATATCTGACCACCTGAGCGCATATACCTGCCCTTCCGCCCCTGTGATCCAGAGCAGATCATTCTTCCCGTCATAAGCCACACCTCCGGTATGCGCCTTAAAGCCGAGATCGACGATCTGTATCAGCTTTCCTCCCGCGTCCATCACATACAGAATGCTGTCATACGCCCCCGATCTGCTATAGGCGGATACTACCAGCATCGTCCCCGCGCGGGTAAGTCCCTGTACCACCATATCCTCACACTTCCCGGGAAGCCCCGCTTCATAGAGCCCCGGCAGCGTGACAGAGCTTTCATAATGACTGACCAGATATTCATATTCGGGATAGCCGGCCACCTTCATCAGGCCCGGCTCATTCGTCACCGCTCCATCCGCCCCCATCGCCTGAACATTTCTTAACTGCTCAGGCGTATCAACCGTCCACACAAACGCCTTTCCCCCCGCGCTGTGAATCGCTTTTACCGTCTCCGAGGTGAGCGTTTCCACATAAAGACCATAATAATCCGCCGGAAATTCCTCCGGCAACAGCGCGCTTGCAGATGTAGTATTATACAATGTTTTAAGTCCTGAATCAATCCCTTTCAGATGCGACAGATAACGGTACTGGAACGACGCGAAAATACATCGCTCCGTCATACCACACTGTCTGGCCACGGAAAGAACCGCCTCCTCAAAACCGTCTGTCTCGCCAATATCTTTCAGCTCCAGATAGACCTGACACCCGGAAGGCTCCAGAAAATCAAGAGCTTCCTTCAAAGTCGGTATCCTCTCTCCCTGATAAGAAGCGTCAAACCAGCCTCCGGCATCCATCTGTCTGAGTTCCTCACCTGTATAATCCGCAACGGCGCCGTCTTCTCCCGTCACCCGAAGCAGAGAATCATCGTGGAACACAACAATCTCTCCATCCTTCGTCATCTGCACATCAAGTTCAATGCAATCCACTCCAATATCAAGTGCCCCGGCAAATGCCGACATGGTATTCTCAGGAAATTCTGAGGAGTAACCCCTGTGTGCAATAAGCCAGAACCCGGCCTCCTCCTGTTCCCGATTGTCCGTTCCCGTACCTGCCACTTCCGGACTTTCAATTCCTTCATCTGATGTCTGAACCTGTGTCCCACTCTCAAAATCGACCATATTTTCCGTTTCGGAAAGCCGACTCGTCAGCCAGATACCGGCCACCCCGATACCGGTCAGCAAAACCACCAGCGTGAGAGCGCCGGCTTTATATCGCTCCCTTTTGCAGAAAAAAAACGGATAAACCGCCATAATAAAAATGCCCAGCGCAAAATTACTGAAAAAGCCAGCGTACTTTGCCTCCATTATCAGCCCCAGCAACGCCGGAAGTACGGTTAAAATAAGCACAATTCCAGCGCTTCCAACGGCAAAGCGTATGCATTTTTCCTGTTTTGAAGCCGAAGGCTCAAAATTAACAAAATGCCTCTCCAGCCACCATCCTGCCAGAAATCCTGTTCCGGCTCCGGCATTGGTCAGACATCCCACCCTGAGCATGGGCAAAAAGCAGATCATAAAGCCTGCTGCAAGGACAGGCAAATCACGATTTTTCTTCTTTTCCACCCAGTCCATCACTTTTTCCAGAAGTACAATCAGTGCGATCCCCGTCAGCAACGCCGCCAGCACATCCTTCACGGTATGCACTCCGAGATAATTTCGAGAAAACGCGACACAGATAACGATGAGCCAGCAGACTACGGGAACCGCCTTTTGTCCCAGCTTCCAAAGAGAGGAACCAAGCGCCCCCCAGTTTGCCGTCGCCCGTGTGGTATGTCCGCTGGGGAAGGAATAGCCGCCCGCACCGGAAAGAGCCTCCTGCACTGGCTCAATTCGCGAATCACGAATCCACGGTCGTTCTGTCTTAAACATATTTTTGGCAAACTGGTTCAGAGTGCAGGCGAATGAAACATTAAGCGCCATCAGCTGCCCCGACCGCTTGTCCACACACCAGTAGACGGCCGCCAGAAGCAGGTACGTCAGGAGGGCGGTCCCGAGGGATGTGAGGTTGAGCATAAATGAGTTGAAGATACCGCCGCTTAATTCTCTGATGTGCTGTAATAGTAGTAAATATGAAAAGTCCATTTTTTACAGTGCTCCTCTGATCTTTTGGACAAATATTTTCTTTACAAGACAGGCCGTGCTTTCTGAGAGCAAAGCGGCATAGATCAAAATACATATCGTATTGCATACCGCCCTGTGATATAATTGTATATGTGTTCCAACCCACGAATATTGAATCGGGGACAGTATTAAGACAAAGCCCAGCACATAAAATATATCATACCACTTATGTTCTTCGTTGAAAAACAGGACAATTGGAAGAAATAAAAAAATCATACAATAAAAGCTTTGTTCACCTGACGTCATATTTACTACCATTGTCAGAAGCATCAGCTTTTTCCATTCGGCTTTCAGCATTGGCGCTGATATTAACGATAATATCGCCATGGCATAAGGCAAAATTCCAAAGTCCCCTTTCATCATCAGAATCGTTGGCGAAGACAGGCCAAATCCTCTCGGCCTTATAAGTTCCGCATACTCCTCCATAAGCTCCCTGAGAAGTCTGATATTGTTAAATACGCCGCCATTCAACCAGAAAAAGGGCAGTATTGCAAAGCACAATCCATATATTATTGTAAAAATTGCATCCTTATATTTCTTTTCATACAATAGAAGAACTCCAAACAACGCCGGATAAATTTTCAGTGCCGCCGCCATTGCAAGCCCAATATACCCTATGTGATTCAGCCATTTTTTTTCAGATCTGTAAGTAACAAGAAACAATACCAGAAATGCCGTGGCGATTACCTGCTCATTTCCCCGGTCAAGATTAAATAATGTTATGGAGGAACAGAACAACGCCGCCAGAATCCCCAGCTTTTTTACCTCAGATTCTTTGCTGATTTTATACAACAAGTAAAAAAGCATACCAAAGGAAATGATAAAAAAGGCGCATGCCGCTATGCTACTGTATTGGCTGTAACGAGCCTCATAGGCAGTCGCGGCATCCTCTCTGTCGTATGGATACAGCCACCTTAGTGGATACACTATCATATATGCAAACGGCAGATAGTTCCTCGCGGGTCTCCACCCCCACGAATACGGCGATTTATCTACCGAAAAATATACCGGATTGAATAAATCCATAAACCAGTCATTGTGATCCGCAAAAAAAATCTGACTTTGTATCCCTTCTGTATCACAAATAAATCTTATGCCCCATATTACAAAGGCCCCCAGCGTCGCCAATACAAAAACAAACCAGAAAATATTTTTTTTACTCATCCTTTCCTCAGTCCTCTACTCAAAGCTGTTAATGGCCTCTGTCACATATTCCTGTTCCTCCTCTGTAAACCCGTTATACAGAGGAATTGACAAAACCGTATCGGCATATAATTCCGTAATCGGCAAACATCCCCTGCCTGCTTTAAGGTATTGATATGCCTCTGACAAATGCGGGGGAATTGGGTAATGAATAATTGTTCCGATATCCCGCTCGTTCAGATAGTCAATCAGCTCCTTTCGCCTGTCGGTTCTGATCACAAATTGATGCCATACATGGGTCGCGCCTTCTCTGACAGAAGGTAAAAGAATGTTGGGGTTATTAAGCTTTTGCAGATATCTGGCGCAGATCATTACTCTCTCCTCTGCCAATTCTCCCATATGCGATAAGCGTACTCTCAAAAGCCCGGCCTGGATCTCGTCCAGCCTTGAGTTGGTTCCAACCACTCTGTTATAATATCTTTTTTCACTGCCATAATTTCTGAATACCCTTACTTTCTCCGCAAGATCCGCATCACTCGTAATAATGGCTCCTCCATCCCCAAAAGCTCCAAGATTTTTTGACGGATAAAAGGAAAAACACCCTATATCCCCAAACGTTCCTGTCATCTGGCCATCAAAACAGGCGCCATGCGACTGGGCGCAATCCTCTACTACCTTAAGCTGATATTCTCTGGCGATCTCCATAATGGATTTCATATCAGAAGCCTGTCCATATAAGTGAACAACCAGTATCGCCTTCGTTCTTTTTGTAACCTTTTCCCTGATTTTATCTGTATCGATATTATAAAACTCATCCGGTTCGACAAAAACAGGTGTAGCGCCATTTATGGTAATTCCCATAACACTCGCTATGTAGGTATTTCCCTGAACAATAACCTCATCGCCCGTCCCGATCCCAAGTACCCTGAACGCAATCCATAATGCGTCAAGACCGCTGGCCAGACCAACACAATACTTTCCCCCTGTATAAGCTGCAAATTCGTTTTCAAAGCTGCTTACTTCCCGGCCCAGTATATACCAGCCGGACCGCAATACCTCCACAGCCTTTTTTTCAAATTCTTCCTGATATCTCAAAAAGCCTCTGTCCAGCCTGTTTGGCATTATTTTCATTTTATTATCCCTTTCTACTCCACATTTCGTACAATACGGGCTGGCACGCCCATCACGACCTTATCCGGTGGAACACTTTTTGTCACAAGAGCGCTGGCTCCTACTATCACATTATTGCCGATCTCAACACCTGGCAAAATATTGGCGGCGGCCCCTATTGTTACATCATCACCAATTACAGCGCCTCTGACATGTCCTTCATCATATTCTTTTCTCCCCATTGTATTATCATTTGTCGTTGCCACCAGGACGCTGATAAATACATGATTACCAATAATCATATTGCCGGTTATATGGGTATTGTCCATAATTTTTGTATCATGCCCGATCTTCGTATTGTAGTTTACGCTCACATTTCTGCTTATGATACAATTATCGCCTGTACGACATTCTTCACGGATCGAGCAGAAATCTCCCAGTAAATTGTTATTTCCAATCTGAGTGCCCGCATACAGCACAACCCCCGGGCACAACACACAGTTCCGGCCTATTATCAATGCTCCATACTTTTCTTTCAGCTTGCGCGAAGTCACCCCCGGAGAAGTCGGTATTTTACCCAAAACACAATGATCAAACACCTCTGTCCCCTCTTTTATAACAGTCCCCGGATATATTATTACATACTCATGTATAATAACTTCAGCTTCGATTTCGACATCTTCATAAATTACAGCGGTTTTCGCAATGATAGCCTTATCGCTTATTTTTGTCATCTTCTGCCTCCTGTCTATTCGGTGCCTTCACAATCGCATATCCGTCTATTACCTTTTCATTTTGTTGGTTTTCTACCCTGGTTCTCAATTTTAATATACCTTTTTCTTCATTTAACACCTCTGTAATCCCAACCGTCGCCGTCACCGTATCACCGATTTTAACAGGCTTTAAAAATTCAACACTCTGTTCAAGGTAGACTGTGCCTTCACCCGGCAATTTCATCCCAATCACAGCGGAAATAAGCCCCGCAACGAGCATACCATGCGCTATCCTTTCGCCAAAAATACTTTTTTGGGCAAATGCGTCATTTATATGTACAGGATTAAAATCTCCCGTAATTCCTGCAAACAAATACACATCACTTTCGGAAATTGTTTTGGAAAAACTGGCCTTCTGATTTAAGTCCCATCGCGAATCTTTTTCAGTATCTGTTATATTCACCACATTCACTCTGCCATTCTCCTCATTATACGCACTTCACTGTCCTGTCTGACCTTTGTCTTCAATAATATAGGGCGGTCTGTTCCTCGAAGCGTCAAATGTCCGCCATAAATATTCCCCAAGTATACCCAAAGTCAACATAATAATCCCAAAACTGAATAAATTAAAAACTCAAACTTCGCACTTGAATAAGTGCCTATGCACCTTGAAAATTCAATCATAA